>CAMUAR010000009.1 GCA_947086895.1 uncultured Lachnospiraceae bacterium
AGACAAAGCTTTTCGAAGACGGGAAACAGGACAAGACCAGAAGGCATCAGGGAAAAGAAAACCACAGAAGGAAACCCAATTTTTTGAAAAAAATTTGAGAAAATCAAAAAAGAACAGGTAAATAAAATTTGCAGTGTGTATAAATGGAACGATCGGATATGGTAATGTAATATGGATGGTATCATTGATATATGCAAAAAACAAATGGACAAATTTAAATGCTATACTGGATTTTTAATGGATATATAAAATATACGCATGTAAAAAAATATATAAAAATTATCGGAAGCTGTTTTTTGGCAGCAGAATGGGAGGATTTATGGATAATAAGAGGTTAAGAATCAAGGAATTAACGGAGCTTTTAAGCCGTGCGGCGCGCGCTTATGAGCAGGAAAACCACGAAATTATAAGTAATTTTGAATATGATAAACTGTATGACGAATTAAAAGGGCTGGAGGAGGAAACGGGCATTGTAATGTCGGACAGTCCAACCAGAAAAGTAGGGTTTGAAGTGCTTTCCGATTTGCCGAAAATGCGCCATGAAAGCCCAATGTTGTCTTTGGATAAAACAAAGGAAGTGACAGCACTTGCAGAGTGGCTTGGGGATAAAGAGGGGCTTTTGTCGTGGAAGCTGGACGGGCTGACCATTGTTTTAACGTACCGGGAGGGAGCACTTGCGCTGGCAGTAACACGGGGCAATGGAGAAGTTGGGGAAATTATTACAAATAATGCAAAAGTGTTTAAAAATATTCCTCTTTCGATTCCATATACAGGGGAACTGATCTTAAGAGGCGAAGCGGTAATCACATATTCTGAATTTGAGCGGATCAATAAAGAAATTGAAGATACCGATGCGAAGTATAAAAATCCGCGCAATTTGTGCAGTGGTTCTGTGCGCCAGTTAAATAATGAAATTACGGCAAAGCGCAATGTGCATTTTTTTGCATTTACTCTTGTACGGGCGGAGGGAATTACATTTGAGACGCGCAGGCAGCAGATTGACTGGCTTATTTCTCAGGGGTTTGATACGGTTGAGGAAAAGCTTGTTACGGCGGATACTGTGGCGGACACGATAACCTATTTTTCAGATAAGATTGAGAGCAATAATTTCCCGTCGGATGGTCTTGTATTAACTTACAATGATATTGCTTACGGCGAATCGCTCGGAAGAACTTCAAAATTTCCGCGGCACAGTATTGCATTTAAATGGCAGGATGAAATAAGAGAAACAACATTGCTTGAGATTGAGTGGAGTCCGTCGCGCACAGGTCTGATTAATCCAGTTGCTATCTTTGAGCCTGTTGATCTGGAAGGGACAAGTGTCTCGCGGGCGAGTCTCCACAATATCAGTATTATGGAAGGGCTGGAGCTGGGACTTGGCGACCGGATTACTGTGTACAAAGCAAATATGATTATTCCGCAGATTGCGGATAATTTAACGCGCAGTAAAGGCTGCGAGATACCAAAGATCTGTCCGGTCTGCGGTGAGGAAACATTTATTAAAGAGGAAAATGATACAAAAACACTGTATTGTGTCAACAAAGGATGTCCTGCAAAAAAAATCAAACAGTTTACTCACTTTGTGGGCAGAGACGCGATGAATATCGAAGGATTATCGGAAGCAACGCTGGAAAAGCTGGTGGATCAGCGTATGATTGCGGAACTTGCGGATTTGTTTCACATGGATCGTTACCGGGATGAGATTACAAGTATGGAAGGGTTTGGGAAAAGATCGTTTGAAAATCTTTTGGCGTCGGTGGAGAAGGCGCGGAGCGTCAGCGTTGCAAAACTTGTATACAGCCTTGGCATTTTAAATGTCGGTCTTGCAAATGCGAAGCTGATCTGCAAGGAATTTGGCAATGATATTGAGCGCGTCCGCCATGCAAAAAAGGAAGACCTTATTGAGATTCCGGGAATTGGAGAAGTAATTGCCGATTCGGTTGTCGCATTTTTTGAGAGCGAGGAAAATGCAAAAATTCTTGACGATCTGCTTGCGGAAGTTACCTTTACCGTGGAGGAGGAGACAGGGGAGAAATTGTCCGGGAAAAGCTTTGTTATTACAGGCTCTGTAGAACATTTTGCAAACCGCAATGAGTTAAAGGCGGCAATTGAACGCGAGGGAGGCAAAGTGACAGGCTCGGTCACAGCAAAAACCGATTATCTGGTGAATAATGATAATTTATCAAATTCCACGAAAAATAAAAAAGCGAAAGAACTTGGAATCCCGATTATTACAGAGAAGGATTTTCTTGCTATGTTAGAAGAATAAAATAGTTTCCTGTTTAAAAATGAAAAGAGGAACGTCGCGTGAAACTATACAAGGTAATTCTAAGTGGCGGGCAATATGCCATGCTGGAAAAAATGCTGTGTTCCGAGCGGGCGGGGCAGTTAGCAAAAAATCAATATATAAACGGGTATGAACTGTTTTATGATATGTTTGATGATGTATGTGCGCCGGTAACAGACGGGTGGAGTACGTATGAGATTGTATTGAAAGAATCCAGCAAAAAATTAGATTTATTGAGATTTATAACAAGAGTGGTATTTCCAGAAGATGAGGATTATTTTATAAAACAGATTGGGAATGTTTTTCAGTGCGAAAAAGATTTTGAGTTTCAAATTGATCTTAACTTTTGAAACTTCCGTTTTATAAAAATATTATGTCCGCGCCGCTCTTATAAGAATATAATACTTTTTGAGTTTTTTTAAAAATATATTCTATGAAAAACTGTATTTTAGCAGTATGGTTTTATAAGGACAGTGTTACAGGCGATACGGCTTTTTTCACTGTGCAATAAAAAGAATATAGAACAGAAAAGAGGGTTTTATGCCAATCAAGGTGCAGAATGATCTTCCAGCGAGGAAGATTTTAGAGGAAGAAAATATTTTTATGATGGACGAGGGGCGCGCGCTGCATCAGGATATCCGCCCGCTGCAGATTGCGATTCTCAATTTAATGCCGTTAAAAGAGGATACGGAAGTGCAGCTGTTAAGAAGTCTTTCAAATACGCCGCTGCAGCTTGATATTACTTTTTTGACAACAATCAGTTATGTTGGACATAATACAGCAACCAGCCATTTGGACAAGTTTTATTTGACTTTTGACGATGTAAAAAATTCGAAATTTGACGGGTTGATTATCACGGGCGCGCCTGTGGAAATGATGGAATTTGAGGACGTTACATACTGGGAAGAACTTGTAAAGATTATGGAGTGGAGCAGGTCGAATGTAACATCAACGCTTCATGTATGCTGGGGTGCGCAGGCGGGGCTGCACTATCATTATGGGCTTGAAAAACGGATGCTTGAAAAAAAGCTGTTCGGTATTTATAAGCATCGTGTGCTTGTGCGCAGAGAGCCGCTGGTGCGGGGATTTGACGATGTGTTTTTTGCGCCTCATTCGCGCTATACTGAGATTGCAAAATCGGATATCAGGGAATGCAAAGAGCTTTTGATCCTGGCGGAATCTGAGGAAGCAGGAGTATTTTTATGTATGGCACAGGATGGAAAACAAGTTTTTTTAATGGGTCATCCAGAGTATGACCGGGTGACGCTGGATAAAGAATATAAGCGCGATATTGGAAAGGGAATTGATATCGAGCTGCCAAAAAATTATTATCCGGGGGATGACCCACAGTGCAGACCAGAACTAATGTGGCGCGCTCATGCAAATACGCTGTACAGTAATTGGATCAATTATAAGGTATATCAACAGACTCCTTATGATTTTGCCGATACAGATTTTATTTCCGGTAAATAGATATTTACAATAAAAATTTCAGAAGATTAGAATGCTGCTTGCGCGGCGGAATGAGAGGAAAAGTGGAAATAAAAAATTTAGAACGTTTTGTTTTGGAACAGGCGCAGAAAGAAATTTCAGAAACGGGTGTTTTAAGTTTTGCAACTCGGAGAACATTGTGGGAAGCAATGGGACCGTTGGAAGTTCGAGAACAGGATTCCGACGTGCCAAGAACACTTTCCGAACCGCTGAAAAAACGAGCTAAGTTGGCGTTGGAATGTGCAAAAAAAGTAACCAGAGTATGGTGCGCTTATGATTCTGAGGACAAACGGCCACAAAAATTAATCAAGCAGACAAAAGATTATCTGGATGGCAAGATTTCTGCAAGTGTTCTTTCTGCGAAGTTAAATGTGATTGATGATTTTATGGTGATTGTTGATGAAACGAATGATTCCGCACCTGCGGCGGCGATCGCTGCATGGGAAGCTATGGTGACAGCTTTGGAGGATGAGTCTTTGCTGGAACCTTGGTGCGCTGATAGCACAGACGAAGATTTCGATCCTTATGATTGGGACGCGGCGAAAAATGCGGCTGTGGCTTGGAGAGATGCAGGGACGGGCGGCGATCCTGGAAAGCAGGCGGTGCAGGAGATAAAATTTTGGGCATGGTATTTGGAGGAAGCAGCAAAGCTGCTTGGAATCGAAGATTTTTGCTTTCCGCAAAAAGATATAAAAGCGTTTGCGAAAAAGCAAAATCCGTCCAGACCAGTTCCAGAGGAAGTTACACTGGAAAGTTTTGCGAATTATATGGGCGGTCGTTATTATTTTCATGTTCGCACTCCAAACTATGAGGGTAAGCCTGAAATTTATAAAATTATGATCTGGGTGGATGGAGATTATGGTATTTGCCCGGAGTGCAAAAAAGTTACCAAAGAATTTGAAAGTATTTTTACGGACTGTTGTTTGACTCGGTGGGAAAATTTTCTGCCAGATGGCAGAGCGTTGAAACTATGCCGCACGATGCCGCAGTTTCGATGCAAAGATCACCCGGATGTATGGTGGATTTTTCCAGAGACCGCAAAATCTGTTTCAAACTATAAGGAGGCTTTCAAAGAGTATTTAAAGGGTTCTGGCAGAAAGAAATCTTTTATGGAGCAGCTGGAGAGCCGTCTGATGGATTGTCTGGAAATTTCAGCGATGGATGTAGCTTTTTGCGGGAAGAGGTTGGATTTAAAAAAGATTGACCAGGAAAAAGAAAAATTGGGTCTTGCCAATGCAGGATGGGTAGATCAAGAATTAAGATCTTATGGTTTTGATGTAGAGCAGTTTGTTCCGAATATTTATATTTATAGTTGTACATTTGAAGAATTTCTTCGCTATTATCCAGAGCGGGTTCGCACAATGGAAGATGGAAGTGCAGAGCTTTCTCTTGAACGCTTGTGGGTGCGCTGTTATCAGGATAACAATGGCGCGTTAAAACGAATGGTTTTTACTGTTCGGTTTTGCATTTGGGTAAAGAATATAGAGTCTTCCGCTTTGCCAAAGATATTAGCGGATTTATTTGAATTATCCGATACGCAAACAGAAAAGATCATTCAGACAGCGAAAAAGTGTTATGGGGAATGGGAACTAGAACCGCTTACTGGTTTAATAAAAACAGAGGCAATACGGATTTGTTCTGCTTTAAAGCAGGGTGGAGTGGAGTGCCGCATTTTGCCGGAACCAGATTGATAATACATAAGATGATGGAACAGTTTTAAAATGAAAATAATTTTTGATATTGGAAATCTGTTAAAAAATAATAAAGTTATTTTATGTAAAAAGATGGATAAAGATATGACAATATGGTATCCTGCGTAGTTGTATCGGGTGCTGAAAGAATTTTGTTTTGATCATAGAAAACTTGCAGATATTGTGGATGATAGCAAAGAGGCGCAGAAAGTAAGAATGGAAATAAAGAAGAAAGAAAATAATAAAGAAAAAAGCGAAGAAATATTTTTTTGGATTCCGCAAATTTTTCCGCAAGAATTAAGAGAAAAGATGTGGTGGAACGAAATTACCATTGGAATTTAACTGGGAAAAGGCAAGATATAAAATTTTTAGAAATTCCGCAACTTTAGCTGTGAGAGGTTCCGCTTTGACAAAATAGTGAAATGGAGGATTTTATGGGAAGTAAAGTAGATCAGAACAAACAGCAAAAAAAAGAAACGCTATTAAATACGGCATTTCGTCTGTTTACAACCAAGGGCATCAACAAGACCTCCATTTCTGAAATCGCAGAGGCGTCCGGGATTGCCAAAGGAACGTTTTATTTGTATTTTACGGACAAGTACGATATCCGAAATAAATTGATTGCGCATGAGTCAGGCAAGCTGTTTAAACGGGCAGCGGATGCAATGGAACGTGAAAATATCACCGCGTTGGAGGAGCGGATTATTTTTATTGTCGATCATATTCTGGATCAGCTCAATGAGAATCAAGCATTACTTAATTTGATTAACAAAAATTTAAGCTGGGGTATTTTTAAAAATGCGCTGATTCAAAACACAGATGATAATGTGAATTTTCGAAACGTTTATGAACAGATGATTGAGGAATCGGAGCATTGTATCCGCGACCCCGAAATTATGCTGTTTTTGATTGTCGAGCTGGTCAGCTCTACCTGCTACAGCGCAATTCTTTACGGGGAACCAGTAGATTTAAAAGGTTTAAAACCGCATTTATTCGAAGTGATACGCAGTATTATTGCAGCACATCAAAAACCGCTTATTATGCAAAACTAAAAAAACAGCAGAATCTCGGACAGAGCCAGCATACGTTTGAAGGAAGCAAAGCGAAGAGCAAACGTATGCTTAGGAGGTAGGCACTGGAAGAGATTATGCGGAACTTAAAATAGGGAAAATAATTATGATATTAGAAGAATTTGATAATACCGAGCGGGCAGTGATTAACCCGGACAATTTAATTGCGCAAGTGGAAGGAATGCCCAAAACAGCAGTTACCTGTTTTGCGAAAGAAACATTTCAGCGGATGCTTGAAAACTTTGGGGGCAGAAAGATTGCAGAAACTTTGGTTGCAAATATGAATATCCCTGTTTATAAGACGGTATACAAAGAAGTGGAACTGGCTCTTTTTATGTCCGATGTAGGTGCTCCGGCTTGCGTTGCCGCGCTGGAAGATATTTTTGCAATGGGGGCAGAAAAGATTGTAATGTTTGGAACATGCGGCGTACTTGACGCTGCGATTGAAGATTGTTCCATTATTATCCCATACACTGCCGTCAGCGACGAAGGAACAAGTTTTCATTATGCGCCGCCGTCGGATGAGATTAAAGTCAACACAAAATATAGCAAGGCGTTTCAGGAAATGCTTGATGATATTGGATGCAGTTACACCGTTGGAAAAACGTGGACGACGGATGGAATATACCGTGAAACAAAACAGAAAGTGGCGAAACGAAAAGAGATGGGCTGTGTGTGCGTAGATATGGAATGTTCCGCGGTGGCAGCATTAGCCCAGTTCCGGGGCAAAGATATTTTCCAGTTTTTTTATGCTGCTGATAATCTGGACAGCGAAGCTTGGGATATAAGAAGTCTTAACAATAAAACAAACCTTACAGAAAAAGATAAAGCAGCATTGCTGGCGATGGATTTCGCAGCGCAGATTGAAAAGAATAGTTAAATGTAATAAAATTTGCATATCAGAAAAGTGATATTAAATAATAATTTATATAATGATATTTGCTTATAAATTTATATGAAAGCAGCCATACAAGATGCAAAAAAATTTTTATCAGCTTAGAGCGTGTTTGAAAATTAAAAATTGCACAAAACATGTGTTTTCACCCGAATTATGTGATAAAATAAAGAAAAGGGGGGTGCATTGGCATTGCTCCCTTCTGCGCGTTTCCCTGTTGGGATATAGCTCCATTCGTACACGGTGATCTTTAGGATCATGCCTTTTGAACCGTCCGGCCTGCGGGTGTATCCCACAAGGTCAAGGTCGCCCGTGACAAAGAGCAGGCTGCCCTTTTTGACCCTGGCTTTGCTGAGCCTCTCGGCTGCCTTCCCGAACAGGACGCACTGGTAGAAGTTGGGGTGTTCCTGCTCCCCGAAGCCCTTGTTGACTGCCACGTTGAACTGGACATATTCCGTGTTGTCCTGGCTTGTCTGGAGTTCAGGGTCGGCTGTGACCCTGCCTGTGAGTGTGATTGGTGTAAACATGGTACATTTCCCCTTTCTTGATGAAAAAATTTATTGGTTGCATTAAAAAAGTGCCAAAAAACTGCCATTTACTGGCATGGTTTTTCTGACACTCATTTCAATCATAAACAGCGTGTGCATCTATGCGCCTGGCATATCCCGATGGGAAGCACAAAAATCAATTACAGGAATATCTTAGTACAATATATAGGGATTGTCAAATGGTTGGATACAAGATTTTGTTTAATGAATACAAAGCCTATAAAATTAACCCCGCTTTGGGGGTGGGCTGGATACGTTCGGACTTGCTATATGGAAATACAGGGAAAGATAGATCGTCCTTGCTTATTTGTCATTATAGTGTCCCTTGCACTGGGTTATAACGATATTTTCGTCGCTGACAGTATAGACAAGCCTGTCTTTTTCGTTGATCCTTCTGCTCCATTCCCCTTCTGGGCTGTCCTTTAGCGGTTCGGGTTTCCCCTCGCCGGTAAAAGGTTCCCGTTGGATGGATTTTAAGAGCCTGTTTATTTTTTTTAAGGTCTTTTTGTCCTGCGACTGCCAGTAGAGGTATTCCTCCCACGCATCCTCAGCAAATGTGATTTTACTCACGTTCCATAGCCTCCAGTTCTTCCATTGTTTTTACGACTACCTGTCCGTTTTTTACCTGCCCGTTTGCCTTCCTTAACTGTTCCATGTTGGAATCGGAGTAAAAAAGGTCAGGAGGGGCGGTTACCTCAAAGGGAATCCGGCGGTCCCGCAGGGCTTTCTTTGCATAGATCATAAAAAAAGTGGTAAGGTTCATCCCCATTTCATCGCACATTTCATCAAGCTGTTTTTTCATTTCGTCGTCAAAGCGAAGACTTACCGTAGTCATAATATCACTCCTTTCTGCCTCTATTATAATATGAGTGAAAGCAAAATGCAACAAAAATCATTCAAATTCATTCAAATGGAATGATTTTTTATTATTATATGAAGGATAAAGGATATCATGCAGTTTTGATTTTCACACTGGGGCAGATTGAGATGGTCAAGCTTTTTTGTAACACTTATCAGGAAAAGGTTTGACAAAAATTATGCCTGCATTCTCTTTTCAAATGAAGTCATATAATTATTTGAAGAATGTGGGCGCACATGATTATAGTAAATATACACATAATCCATAGTTGTATTATTTCGCTCTTCGTCTGATGAAAAATGGTGTTTGTTGATAAATTCTGCTTTGAATGTCCCATAAAAGCTTTCCATTGGTGAATTATCATAGGGATAGCCCGCTTTACTCATGCTCTGTCGTATCCCTTCTTCTTTACAGTAATCGGTAAATGCCCGTGAAGTATACTGTGAACCCTGGTCACTGTGCAGCAACAGGTTTTTGGGATGATGGTTTCTCTCTAGGGCTGCCCTCAGTGTCTCTACAGCCAGTTTGTTGAGGGTTGCCACTACTGATCTGTCAAAAAGATCAATAATGCTGCAGTTATACCTTTTCCTTCCGTCTTCCATAAAAATATATGTAAAATCCGTACAACATTTTTCATTTGATTTTTCTGCATGGAATTCTCTAGAGCGTGTTTGAAAATTAAAAATTGCACAAAACATGTATTTTCACCCCGAATTATGTGATAAAATAAAGAAAAGGGGGGTGTTTGTTATGTTAAGGTGTTATGAATTAACAGATCAGGAATGGGAACGAATTGCTTACCTGCTTTCATCCTCATTTGGTTAAAATAAACAAATTCAAATAATTTTCAAATACGCTCTAGAATAAGAGGAAAAGGTGTTGCCGCACATAAAGCTAGAAGTCTTATGTGCGGCAGTGTGGTTTTTTGAATATTATTTATAAAAACATCTTTTTTGCAGACTGTTTTCTATTAAAATTTACGTTTACAAAGCTGCCAAAGTCAAAAAATATATAAAAATAAAGATTATTTTGGCGGGAGAAGAGAACTGCGTTTTGTGGTTATCGTTAAGTTTTCCATTTCTTTGTATACTTTATCGATTTCTTTATTAATTTCATCGCAGTCAACACCGGCAGTTTCCAACTCATCCATAATTTGTTTTACTGCTTTGGAATATTGATTTTTATGTTCTGTGTTTAATTTTTTCCAGTTGATTCCTTTAAAATGTTTGGCAATTTCCTTATTAAGCGTTAATTTTTCTTGTAACATTAATACGGCTATAATAGGGTATCCTAAATCTCCCTTCCAGTACGATGCATTATCGTTGGAAGAATATATTTCATCGTTCCATTTTACCAGATATTTTTTGGATAAATCAGAAGATAGGACATCAGCTTCATTATCTCTAAGAGTGATTCGGCAATCAGCAATCGCGCTGTATGCTTCATGAATCTTTTCAATTGGCGGCAGTTTTATTCCCATAATAATATCCTCCCCTATAAATAAAGAATTACAGCGGTTTATAAGTTTTTAACTTGTAAATTCGTATGATAAAGAATTATAAAGATAATTTACAAGTTCAAGAATTATAATTTATATTATACTACTTTTCCTGAAATTTACAAGCTGCTTTGTTTTCTGTTACTTAAAACAAAGCTTAAAATAATTTTGCATTTAAAAAGATAAGATAAAATAGTCAATACTGTACTTGATAAAAAATCTGCTTCTTAGAATAATGATTCTATCGATTTATCTTTTAAAAACGTACCAGGAAGGTTCTTTTCTGCCAAAACTATAATCTCCGCTTTTCCATTGAATAAAAAGATATTCTGTATTATGATATTTGCGAATAATATAACGGCATGCAGTTGATCTTGGTTTGCAGATCACATATCCTGTTACCCAGCGCCATACATCGGGCGCGTCTGTGCAGACGCTGTTATCTTCCAAATTGCGAAAGCAGTTGGATATTGCGCCGCCCTCTTTAAATTCTGCACTTCTCCAATAAAGTTCGCCGTATGGAATTAGAGAACAGTTTTTGTATGGGTCAAAAGCATCTATTGTTTTGATCCAAGCGCATACCTGCCATTTTCCAAGTACAGAGGAGTCCTCAGCAGGAATTTGAGGAATTTCGTCCGTAATCTGAATTTGATGTTTTTGGTATTCTTTGGAATCTATTTTGCGAAAAACCCAAAGTTCCGGGCAGCCGCCTTTAAAATAAGATTCTCCTTTAAATTCGATAAACATATAGATTTCATTTCCGATTTTTTCAATGGTATATTTGTTTTTACATTTTCTGTGCGGGTAGCCGTAATCTGACAAAAGGAAGCCTTTTGTCCAGCCAAAGCACCAATACTTTTCACCGTTTGGAAGGAAATAAAGTTCTTGTACAAATTCATTTGCAGCCGTCGATTTTGGTTTTTGCGGATGAAACATTTCTTTGCATGGCAGACAGTCAAACAGTTTCCAGTGACCGATCGCCTCATTGTCTTCCATAAAAGGCATATTGATATCTTCGCTGTAATTTGGATTGAAATTGTCCAATTTTGCAACAGGAAGTTTAATTTCAATTGTATGATCTGGATAGATTATTTGGTAAATTGAACCAATCATCTGATAATGATTGTCTAAAACATATTGATTTAGTATTTTTGCAGCTTTTTCGTATTCTTTTCTCGTACATACAAGATTTGCTGTATCATCTTGAAAGGTGAGCGTTTTTTCCGAAAGAGCGCAGTTGTCTGGAAGTTTGCCCGTAATTTCTATGCCAAAACCAGTATCAAAATTTTTGTCTACAAACTCGGTTTCATAATCGACAATCACCATTCTGCTTCCAATAATTTCTTTTGGTATTTGACTGTGAAGTTCATTTAAAATAGGATCGTATTCTGATGAATCTGAAATAATTTTGCGTTTGTATGCCAAACGAATTTCATCACTTTTTCTTATTATAATATGGAACATAGATAAATCCTCCTGAAAAACAGAATCTAAATTGGCAAGAATATTGAGGCGGTGTTCGGTTTGTTTTTTCAGCGCGCAAAGTTCTTGACGTTTTGTTTCAACAACCTTACGGAATTGTTCTTGTGATCCAGAAAGGATTTCTCTGATTTCCGACAGGTGAAAGCCAAGTTCTTTCAATGATACAATACGATAACAGTCAGATAATTTTATCGCATTGTAATAACGGTAACCGCTGGATGGATCAATATAATCAGGAAATAAAATTCCCTCGCGGTCGTAATATCTTAGTGTTTTTACAGGAATTTTACTTAGTTTTGAAAGTTCACCAATTTTATACATAATATCTTTCCTTCCGAGAACGTTTTTGTTCGAGGAACCGCAAGAGAAAGCTGAAATGCAGTTTCTCTTGTCGGATCTAGGCTTATCTGTGACGTTCTCGGCACAAACAGCCCTGTGAAAAATAAGTGCATCCGCATTGTTTTTTACCGTAGCACTTCTTTTAAAATAACATTACAGTTCAGTGGAGAGTCAAGAGGAATTTGAAAAAATATTGGAAAATTTAAAAGAAAGATATTTTCAAACTTTTGTTAAATAAAAAACTCTCATAATCTATGAGAGTTTTTTCAGAGCAGATAGCGGGAGTCGAACCCGTCTCTTCGGCTTGGGAAGCCAATGTTCTACCGATGAACCATATCTGCATATTTGGAACTTGGCAAAAATCATACAGATTGCCGAAACTGTTTGTATTATATCATGCTTGTATCAGGTTGTAAAGTAGAAATTAAAAAAAGTTGGAAGATTTTTTCGGCGTTCCATAAAAAATCAAAACCAATCCTAAACTTTCCAAACAAATTCTAGGAGATTTAAAAAGAAATTATTAGGATTATAAACAAAAAATTAAAAAATGACCAATAGTCAAAAACATGTTGACTGTTGGTCACTTTCATGGTAATATACTCGATGAAAAGAAAAATGACTGATGGTCATAAAGAAAGGGAGATAAGGAAATGATAAGTGTTGGAAAGAAGATTGTAAAGTATCGAATCCCCATCCTGATAATCAGTATCTTGTTGCTGGTGCCTTCTGTGTTCGGCTATATAAACACAAAGGTAAACTATGATATCTTGTATTATCTGCCAGATGAGATTGATACAATGGTAGGACAGGATGTTTTGCTGAACGATTTCGGCAAGGGAGCGTTCTCCATGTTTTTGGTGGAGGGCATGGAGAAAAAAGATGTGGCAAAACTAAAATCAAAGATCGAAAAGGTAGACGGCGTGGATTCTGTAATCTGGTACGACAGTATTCTTGATATCAGTGTTCCGATGGAATTGCTTCCAGAGAATCTGCTTGATGTATTCCAGAATGGCGATACAACACTGATGGCGATTTTCTTTCAGGATACAACTTCTGCATCCAAAACGATGGAGGCGATTGAAGAGATCCGAAGTATCGGTAACAAACAGTGTTTTTTAGCTGGCATGTCGGCAGTTGTCACAGATACAAAAAATTTATCGGATACCGAGACGCCGATTTATGTAATGATTGCAGTTCTTTTGTCGGTTCTGGTATTATCCTTGACAATGGATTCTTTTTTAGTGCCGGTTATGTTTTTGTTAAGCATTGGAATGGCAATTGTCTATAACCTTGGATCAAATTATTTTTTCGGAGAAGTTTCCTATATTACAAAAGCGTTAAGTGCGGTGCTTCAGCTTGGCGTTACAATGGATTATTCCATTTTCTTATGGCACAGCTACAAGGAAAATCAGCAGCGATTCCCAAATGATAAGGAGCGTGCGATGGCACACGCAATTTCAAATACATTATCCTCCGTTATAGGTAGTTCTATAACGACAGTTGCAGGATTTATTGCATTGTGTTTTATGAGTTTTACACTTGGAAAAGATCTGGGACTTGTTATGGCAAAGGGCGTGCTGTTTGGCGTAGTCGGCTGCATCACAATTCTTCCGGCGATGATTCTTATTTTTGACAATGCTCTTACGAAAACAATGCATCGACCGTTGATTCCAGATATCGGAAAATGTGCGGGTTTTATTACAAGAAATTCATGGGTATTTCTCGCGCTGTTCCTTGGAGTTCTATTCCCGGCACTATACGGCTATACACATACAACGGTATATTACAATCTGGATCGCACGCTGCCAAAAGAGCTGGCGAGTATTGCGGCAAACGATAAGCTGGAAGAAAAGTTTCGTATGAATTCTGTTCATATCGCATTGGTGGATTCCAAACTTTCGGGAAAAGCGGCCGTTGATATGATAGAGGAGATAAAACGTGTGGACGGGGTAACGTTTGCACTTGGTTTTGATTCTGTGGCTGGAACAGAAGTTCCAAATGATATGTTTCCAGAAAAACTTACTGGAAAATTAAAAGGAGAGCGGTATCAAATGGTTTTGATCGCCTCGGATTATAAAGTGGCGTCCGAGGAAGTCAATGCGCAGATCCGCTTATTAAATGATATTGTAAAGCATTATGATTCCGCTGGTATGGTAATCGGGGAAGCACCTTGTACAAAAGACTTAATTGAGATTACGAACGTCGATTTTCAGGTAGTCAGTACAATTTCCATTGTGGCAGTGTTTGTAATTATCGCGTTTGTATTCCGGTCAATTTCTCTTCCAGTGCTGTTAGTATCTGTGATTGAATTTGCAATTTTTATCAATATGGGAATTCCTTGCTATACAAAAACGGAACTGCCGTTTATTGCTTCTATTGTAATTGGAACCATTCAGCTTGGCGCAACGGTCGATTATGCGATTTTAATGACGACGCGCTACCGAAAAGAACGAAGTCTTGGGCAGGAAAAACAAGGTGCAGTACAAACTGCATTGTCCGCCTCGATGGGTTCTATTATGATCAGTGCATTGTGCTTTTTTGCAGCGACCTTCGGCGTTGGATTATATTCGGATATCGATATGATCAGTGCTTTATGTTCGCTGATGGCGCGGGGCGCGATAATCAGTATGATCGTAGTAAACTGTATTCTTCCTTCCATGTTACTTTTGTTTGATAAGGTAATTATCAAGACAAGTTATCATTTTCTTGGTCAGAAGGCAAAAAAAGTAAAAGGAAGTACTGCGGAAAGGATTGCGTAGTTTTGGTTTGTGTCCGCACGGCATCCGCAAACTTGGTCTTATAAAAAAGCTGTGCAGAAATGAGGTTAATTATGAAAACTTATAAAAAATGGATTGCAGGCGGATTGATTGTAGCTCTCTTTGCAGGTGGAACATTTGCCTATGCGGACAGTTGTGCAAATGCGAAAGAGACAAACAGCGTGGTTGTTGGAGTTGGCAGCGGGACAGAAAAAAAGGCTGTAAAAACACAGAGCAATCTTTCTATGGAAAAGAAAGAAACCGTGTATATTTTTGCCGATGCGAACGGTGAGTGCAAAAGAGTTGTCGTCACAGATCGAATCACAAATCCAGAAGCGCAGAAAAATTTTAAAGATATTACGAATCTTGAAAATATCGTAAATATCAAAGGCGATGAGGGATTTACTCAAAATGGCAGCAGTTTGGACTGGCAGGCAGATGGAAATGATATCTGTTATCAGGGAACGACACAGGCGGATGTTCCAGTTGGGGTCAAAGTATCCTATTTTCTTGACGGCAGGGCAATTACAGCAGAAGAACTGGCAGGAAAAAGCGGCAAAGTGACAGTGCGGTTTGACTATTATAACAATCAGACAGCGAATGTAAAAATTGACGGAAAACAAGAAGAAATTGTTGTCCCGTTTGCGATGGCAACAGCAGTATTGCTTGATGCAGATAAAGTTGCAAACATTGAAGTGACCCATGGAAAGATTGTAGAGCAGGGGAATGTCTGTGCGGCAGTGCTTGTCGGAATGCCAAAAGTTGCGGATTATCTGGGGCTGAAAGATGATTTTGCGGCGGATTATGCTGAAATTACAGCAGATGTAGTTGATTTTTCTTTAACGAATACATTTACCATCGCAACAAATAACTTGTTTGGCGGGCTTTCTCTTGATACAGATCTTGATATGGATTCTCTTTCGGATGCGTTTGCTCAACTTTCTGACGCGACAGGAAAACTTGTGGATGGAACCATAGATTTGTATAATGGCGCAGGGGAACTTTCCGATGGTGCAAGAAAACTTTTTCACGGCGCGGATACTCTTTCCGGCGGCGCAGAAGAATTATCAGAAAATATAGAAGTGCTTTCGAATGGCGCAGAAGAGCTGCAAAATGGTGCAAAAACGCTTTCTGATTCGCTGAAACAATTTGACGCAGGAGTAAAAAACGCAAGCGATGGAGCAGCAAAGCTTGCTGCTGGCACCTCCGATTTGAAAGCTGGTGCAGAACAATTTGCAGTTGGGGTTAAGCAGGCAGAAGGCGGTGTTGGCGCTCTGAAAGAAGGAAGCAAATCACTCTCTGACGGCGCAGGCAAGCTGGAAGCTGGCGCGAAGGAATTAAACGGCGGTCTTGGCGAGGTAGGTGCCGGTCTTGCAGCGCTTGGCGAAGGCGTTGACACGGCTTATCAAGGTCTGGCGCAGACAATCGCTTACAATCAACAAGTACTTGACGGATTAACTGTGGTGGTGCAGACTTACGGTTCACAGCTTGACGCGCAGACTGCGGCGGCATTGCAGACGATGATCGGCACATTGCAGCAGACAATTACAGCACAACAGCAAATTGCGGACAGCATGGCGAAAACAGGAGAATTGGCAGGTGGTGTCGCAGCGCTTTCGGAAGGAACAAAAAAGTTGACCGAAGGAGCAAAGGCTCTGGGGGAAGGAATTCATTCACTTTCGGATGGAGCGGCTGCACTGGATGCAGGTGTGGCAGAACTGGCAGGCAATTTGCCGCAGCTGACAAAGGGATTTTTAACAATCAGCGATGGGATTGATCAGGTGAATTCTGGCGCGGCGGGGCTTTCCTTAGGAATGACAGAGCTGACAAAGGCGAGCAGTCAGCTTGCAGCGGGCGGCAGTACATTGGCTCAGGGAGCAGAAACTTTAAATAGCGGTGCGGGCGCGCTTTATACAGGAAGTGTGACGCTTGCAGACGGAGCAAAAGAACTGGCAGGCGGAGCGAAGGAACTTGCGGACGGGGCAAAAGAACTTTACAACGGCACAGAGACATTAAAAGATGGTATGAAAGAGTACAGCGAAAAGGGGATTGGAAAACTTTTGGATGCTCTGGAAGAGGCGGATCTTATAAGCGTCTATAATCACTTGGATGCGATGATCCAAGCAGCGGCAGACTATAAGAATTTTTCCGGTATCGCCGAAGAAACAGACGGTTCGGTGGCATTTGTAATACGTACAGAGAGTATTGGAAAGTAAAATAATTAAATAAAACAAAAGAAAAAACGTCAGAGTTTCCTGCATCAAGGGAAAAAAGGAAACTCTGATATTTTTTGTCTGGGTTTGAATTTGTCAATTTGTTGAAAGATATAAAAAAGGCATTGACAATAAAATAATTTTTAAGTAGAATATACATCGCAGTTTATTTTTTGGAATTATAAATAAAAAGTAAAACGTAACTTTTTGCCGCCGGGTAAAAAGAAAAAGCGTCGGAGATCCCATCATTAGGTCTTAGAAGATGGAATTTCAGACGTTTTTTTATCTTAATCACGTATTGATAAGTTTTTCGAAAATTAGTAATGTACTAAATATATATTTTTGATAATTAAAGTATTTAAATAATGATATTTTTTTATAAAAATAATTTAAAACTAAAAATTTGCAAACAGGTGTATCTTAGTTTATATAATATTTTGTTTATTCCAGTTTGTTTTTGCAAATTTGAATTATATAGAAAACAGCATAGAAATGAGGTTAAAAATGCGACAGAAAACACTTTTTCAAGAATTTTTAAAATATATTGTTTCCAATATATGTGGAATGATTGGTTTGTCCTGCTATATTCTTGCCGACACTTATTTTATTTCCAAAGGAATTGGCGCGGACGGTCTTACTGCGCTGAATTTGGCACTTCCAATTTACAGCCTTGTCCATGGCAGCGGACTGATGCTCGGCATGGGCGGCGCGGTTCGATATTCGATCTTAAGAGGGCAAAACGATAAGGCAGCAGATAAAATATTTTCCAATACCATCAGTCTTGCAATAATATTGGGGATAATTTTTATATTTGCAGGAATTTTCTTTTCTAAGCCGATTGCAGCTGCATTGGGAGCTTCGGGCAATGTATTTTATGCAGCAAATATATATTTAAAGGTTATTTTATTGTTTGCACCAGCTTTTTTGATAAACAATATTTTATTGTGTTTTGCGCGCAATAATGGAAATCCAAAGCTCTCTATGACAGCGATGTTAGCGGGCAGCTTTTCAAATATTATAATGGATTATTTGTTTATTTTTCCGCTGCATATGGGGATTTTAGGAGCGGTGCTTGCGACAGGTTTTGCGCCGCTGATTGGCATTGGTATTTTATGCGGGTGCAAAACTGCACAAAAAAATAAATTTTCATGGAGAGATTTTCACATCTCTGCCGGTTTGACAATAAAAATAGTCTCGGTTGGCATTCCGTCGTTTGTTACGGAAATTGCTTCGGGCATTGTTATGATTGTCTTTAATTTTATTTTTCTGCGATTCCGTGGCAATATTGGTGTTGCTGCGTACAGTGTAGTTGCAAATTTATGGATTGTTGTTATATCGATCTACACTGGACTTGCGCAGGGAATGCAGCCGATGGTAAGCCGTGCATTTGGATGTAAAGATCAAAAGAGCATGATAAAAATATTAAATTATGCGACGATATCAATTTTGCTTCTTTCCGCTTGTATTTATCTTGTATTTTTCCTGGCAGCAGAGCCGATTGTCAGCGCGTTTAACAGCGAGGGGGATTTGGTATTGCAAAAGATTGCCGTATCGGGATTAAAATTGTATTTTACTGCAATCTTATTTGCAGGTTGGAATATTATGTTATCTGTCTATTTGGCATCAATGGAAAAAGTGCTGCCGGCGCATATTATTTCACTGGCAAGAGGATTTTTCTTAATCATTCCATTAGAATTTTTTCTTTCTTTTTTATGGGGGATCAAAGGCGTATGGCTGTCCTGTCTGGTGACGGAGGGGATTGTATGTGCGGCTGGTGTTATTATCATTTTTAAATTTAAGAAAATGCTCTGGAAAAATAATATTATTTCTTAAAAAAGATAATTTCAACATAACAAAATAATATCAGCCAAAACCAGATAAGAACCATTTTATGTAAGAATAGAAATCGAGAGCGGATGATCGTGTGAAAATACAGCGGTTTTTATTATTGATGTGAAAAATTAAGGTTTGTGTTTCTTTTCAGGCTTTTACAGACGGTTTTCAAAAGTTTGGAAATTTTTTGAATCTTTTTTGAAAATAAAGCAGGTTACAAGATCAAGATTTGGTTTTTACAGGAAAATTTCAGAAAAATGCGAAAATAAATTTGCATAAAATAAATAAGAAATATTTAAGAAAATTTGTTAGAAATAGTGAAAAAGAAGAAATAAACGGATTGACACTAAGGGAAATGTATAGTATACTTGAGAAAAAATAACGAAAAGTATAACGAAATAGAATAAAAGTTTGTGTCTGCGCTGCATCCGCAAACTTGAAATGCACAAAAAGCAGTGCAGAAATGAGAACATTTATGTCAAATCCATATTTACCGAACTGGGAGTATATTCCAGATGGTGAACCGAGAGTATTTGGAGACAGAGTTTATATATACGGTTCGCACGACCAGGCAGGGTCGGATAAGTTTTGCGACTATGTTTTAAAATGCTGGAGCGCGCCGCTTGACAATTTAAATGACTGGGTGTGCCACGGTGATATTTTCCACACAAGAGCAGACCGAGATCACGGGCAGGATACGCCATGGACAAAGGAAGGGCATTATCTGTTTGCGCCGGATGTAGTTGAGAAAGATGGAAAGTATTATCTGTTTGCATACATAATCAATTCCATAGGCTGTGTCGGAGTGAGCGATCGCCCGGAAGGACCATTTCGCCTTTTGTCCCAGTACCGCTATACCGTGCCGGATGAAGTTTGCTGCAACGGCTGGTTTATTGATCCTGGCGTGCTTGTGGACGACGATGGAAAAGTTTATATTTACTGCGGCTATGAAAGATCGTTTATGGCTCAGGTAGATCCAGACAATATGTATGAGGTTCCTCTGGAAAGCTGTATCGATCATATTATTCCATGTAAGTTGTCAAATCCGGGGCAGGATTCAAAAGAGACGAATCCGCCGACTGTGGCGAATGTGCCGGTTGCGAGCGCTTTTGGTTTTGATCATGACGAGGCTCTGTTTTTTGAGGCATGTTCTGTGCGCAAGATCAAAGGGCTTTATTATATGATCTATTCGCCGCATCGGGGATGCAGACTTGCCTATGCGACCGCAGAACATCCAGAAGGCCCGTTTACTTACCGCGGCTATATTGTTGATAACGGTATAGATTATCCGGGCGGAAACAATCACGGCTCCGTTGCATGCATCCATGGGCAATGGTATATATTCTATCATCGAATGACAAATGGGTCGATTATGTCGCGCCGCGGCTGTGTGGAGAGGATTGAGATTCTGCCGGATGGAACAATACCGACCGTGGAGATGACCTCGCTTGGCTTTGAAAAATCTCTCTCCCCATACCGTGTTACACCAGCAGATATTGCATGTGTTTTAAACGGCGGAGCGATTATAATAGAGAGAAATGTATTTTCGCGCGTAGTGACAGGGATTACGGACGGCTGCGAGATCGGATATAAGTATTTTGATTTCGGGCAGGATGATTCCAGCAGGACAATGGAGTTTGCAGCAAAAACACATGGTTTGGGCTGTGACTGTACATTGCATATTTTTGTGGATGCTGTTTCAGGAGAAGCGCCGGCGGGGGATGCTGATGAAAAGAATACAGCAAATATTTGCGGTCAGAGCAGACCTTTGATTGAAATTGGTGCGTGTGGGATTGGACCGGACAGCGGTATTGCCCGCGCTATTGTAAAAAAGGTAACGGGCAGACATGCAGTTTATTTTAAGGTATCGACAAAGTACGAAGGCTGGACCGGAGAGTTTTTCAAAGAAAGAATTCTGTTTGAGTTAGAAGAATTTGTATTTATGAAATAAAAAACGTAATATTGTAGAATCATCACCACTTTACAAGTTTTTCAAAAAATTATGATAGGGAAAATATTCCTGATTTTTCTATATTTTTTTCTCCTGTTTTGGCAAATTGCCAAATTGATTGCATTTTTTAAAAACGCTCTGGTGTAGAATCATTTATCAGGTAAAATCAGAAATATTTTGCAGCAAAGTCGGCATAAAAGAAATTTTATATTACAGAAAAGAGGGAAAATGGCAGGTTATTTAAAAAAAGGTATGAAGAAAAAAATACTGAGTCTCTGGCTTGCCACAGCACTTGTATTGACAGGGTGCAAAGACAAGGGACAAGATATGGAAAATCCGGCGGCAAGCGTAACCCCACAGATCCAGGACAACGAGCAGAACGATACAGAAAAAGATAACAATGATTTTAAAGATAACGAGCAGAACGATACAAAAAAAGATAACAATGACTCCAAAAATAATGAAAAAGAGAATCAGAATGGTCTGAAAAATCCACAGGTAATGCGAGATGATATTACAACAATGGAACTTGTGCATGAGATGGAGCTTGGCATCAATCTTGGCAATACGTTTGAGAGCGCAGGGTTCAGCGCTATGACGGTAACTGCGTATGAGACGGCATGGGGCAGCCCGGTAATCACTCCAAAAATGATTGAAGGCTATGCAGAATGCGGGTTTGGCGTACTTCGTATACCGGTGGCATGGTCGAATCTGATGGGGGATGATTACACCATCAACGAAAAATATTTAACCCGCGTAAAGTCTGTTGTGAACTGTGCGTTAAATGCCGGGCTGTATGTGATTTTAAATATTCACTGGGACGGCGGATGGTGGACGGGTTTTGCAGTTCCAGAAGAAAAAGATGAGTGCATGTATAAATATGAGAGAATATGGACGCAGCTGACCGAAGCGTTCCGCGATTATGGCGATTATCTGATGTTTGAATCTCTGAATGAGGAAGGCTGCTGGGATACGATCTGGAACCGCTGGGGCGGTTCAGAGGGAAAAGACGTAGCGTTTGGACTGCTGAATGAAATTAATCAGAAATTTGTTGATATTGTGCGCGCTTCCGGCGGAAATAACGAGCAGAGGCACTTATTGATTGCAGGCTATGCAACAGACATTGAATGGACGTGCGACGAATTCTTTAAAATGCCAAATGACCCAGCAGGGCGCATGGCTGTATCAGTGCATTATTATACTCCGTCCACTTTTGCGATTTTGGATCAGGATGCAGAATGGGGAAAGGTACAGACAAACTGGGGAACCGATGCGGAGTATAAAGAACTTAACAGGAATATGGATATGATGAAAGAACATTTTGTGGATAAGGGTATTCCAGTTATTATCGGAGAGTACGGCAGTGTGACGCGCGGCAAGGAAGAAGGCGCAGTAAATAGGTTCTTGACAGCAGTCTGCGAGGCAGCTTACACGCGCGGAATGTGTCCGGTATTATGGGATATTACAGATGTATTTTACAACCGCAGAAAAGCAGAGTTTGTTGATCAGGATCTGCTTGAGGGATTGATGTCGATAAAGGGAATGGAACGGAAGTAGAGGGATTTTATAAATGCAGGGCGGACATCGGGTTTCGATGTCCGCCCTGTTGGTTTAAATTTACGTTGTATTTTCATTGATTATATATTATAATTATAATACAAAATCAATGGATATGTAATACAATAGCTACATTACAAATCTGAATTGATGATACATTGAAAAAGGATGCTGATGAACTTTTTTCTAGCCTTGGTCTTGATATATCAACAGCGATACGTATTTTTTTAAATGCTTCCATTGAAAATGCAGGAATTCCTTTTTCAGTGCGTCATAAGACAATTCCTAACTCGCTTCAAAAAGCAGTTTATGACAGTAGATATCGCCAGAATCTTAATGGTTCTTTTGATACTGCTGAGGACGCTATCGCTTCAATGTTAGAGGATTCGGCTATGTATCAAATTTGTGAAGATGTTTGTATTCTCTCTGCAACAGCAACAGGTAGTCATTCTGGCTTCACTGGTGTCTTGATGTAATTTTCCGTGAGGATGCATCAAGGGTAAGGAAGAACAATTCCCGTGAAATCTTAATATTCTTTGGAAAACTGCCCTAAACCTTGTTTCACAAGCACAGTACGGACGAATTAGCAAAAAAAGATTAATGTTTAAAGCTGCTCTTGAATCGGAGTTGTTTTTAAAGGTTTTGTTTTCTCCTAAAAAGTAAATGCTGTTGCCTTGAGTATGTTTCTTTTTCAATTTGATTATGCAGCTTAATATCAAGGACATTGCAGACAAAGCAGATGCGATTATTGTGGAAACTTAACAGAAGCAGGTTCAGCAAAATTTTTTGTAAAAAAGAATGGAGATACAACGATAGAAAAAAGAGGAGTTTTAACAGAGCAGAAGATAAGAAAAATACGCGAATTTATAAAAATGAATTATAAGGAAATGATTTAAAATGGATGGAACTTAGTAAGACCGGATTTTATGGAGATAAATAGATAAGATATTTTTATTGGTGATTTGTCTAAAATATAGTATGGTTATAATCAGGAAAGAGGTTGTCGGCAAATTGTAATTATATAGATTATGATCAAAAAATAATTAAAAAACCCTCTTTACAAAGCATGGAAAGTTGGTATAATTAAAACAGAAAAAGTAATTTGAAACAAAAAAATTGTTGTTAATTAAAAATTTGTAATATAGTAGCATGTTATGTGCAAAATTGCGCAGAAAGGGGCGGAAATGAAGGAAAAATTGTTGGAGGAGTTTCGCAGGGTGTTTGGCAGGGAGGCAGAGAATGTCTATTTTGCACCGGGGCGTGTCAATCTGATCGGCGAACATACGGATTATAATGGGGGGCATGTATTTCCATGCGCACTGACCATTGGTACTTATGCTGCTGCAGCAAAAAATGACGATCACACTGTTCGATTTTATTCGATGAATTTTAAAGATAAGGGTGTGATTACAGCAAATATTGATGATTTGAAAAATGAGAGAAGCCATGATTGGGCAAACTATCCGAAGGGTGTAATTAAGGTTATGCTGGATATGGGTTGTCCATTTGTTTCAGGTATGGATATTTTGTATTTTGGAAATATTCCGAATTCTTCGGGGCTTTCTTCCTCCGCATCGCTTGAGGTGCTGACTGGTTATGTAGTCAGAGAGCTGTTTGGACTTGAAATTGATTTTGTGGAACTTGCAAAGATTGGCAAAAAGGCGGAAAATGAATTTATCGGTGTAAACTGCGGTATTATGGATCAGTTTGCGATCGCTATGGGAAAGAAGGATAATGCAATTTTTCTTGACACAGCGGATTTGTCTTACGAGTATGCGCCGATTGTGCTGGAAAATGCAAAAATTGTGATTGCCAGCAGCAACAAAAAGCGCGGTTTAAATGATTCAAAATACAATGAGCGCAGAGGGGAATGCGAGGCGGCGCTTGAAAAGTTAAAGACGGTGCTTGAGATCCATTCGCTGGGCGAGCTGACGGAGGAGCAGTTTGAGGCAAACCGCGCTGTGATCGGCGATCCGGTGAAGGAGCGCCGCGCAAAACATGCGGTTTATGAGAATCAGCGCACCATCAAGGCAGTTGCCGCGCTGAAAGCAAACGATATTGAAGAGTTTGGTCGTCTGATGGTTGCATCCCACAATTCTTTAAGAGATGATTACGAGGTGACAGGTCTTGAACTTGATACACTTGTCGAAGCATCTCTTGCGCAGAAGGGCGTGATTGGGTCGCGCATGACGGGAGCAGGCTTTGGCGGCTGTACCGTAAGCATTGTAAAGACGGAGGAAGTCGAGGAATTTATCCGCAATGTGGGCGGACTGTACAAGGAAAAGATCGGCTATGCTGCCGACTTTTATGTAGTGGATGCTGGTTCAGGTCCATATACATTATAAAAAAACTATGCAGAAAGGGGAAATGTTATGGCTATTTTAGTATTAGGTGGTGCGGGATATATTGGTTCCCACACAGTTTATGAACTGATTGATCGCGGCGAGGAAGTTGTTGTTGCGGATAATCTGGAGACTGGTCATATCGAGGCTGTGCATCCAAAGGCAAAATTTTATCAGGGAGATATCCGTGACCGGGCTTTTGTTGATAAGGTGTTTGAAGAATGCAAGATCGATGCGGTAATTCATTTTGCTGCGAATTCTCTGGTCGGTGAGAGCATGACGAACCCTTTAAAGTATTACGACAATAACCTTTGTGGGACAAAGGTGCTGCTTGAGTCGATGGTGGCACACCGCATTGATAAAATTGTGTTCTCTTCCACAGCGGCAACTTACGGAGAGCCAAAGAATATTCCGATTATGGAATCGGATTCCACACATCCGACAAACTGCTATGGCGAGACAAAGCTCTCGATGGAAAAAATGTTTAAGTGGACTGGAAGAGCGCATGGTTTGCGCTATGTGTCCCTGCGCTATTTTAATGCGTGCGGCGCGCATGAGAGCGGCGAGATTGGCGAGGCTCATGCACCGGAGACACACTTGATTCCGCTGATTCTTCAGGTGCCGAACGGCAAGCGTGAGGCGATCACCATTTTTGGAGATGATTATCAAACGCCGGACGGAACCTGCATCCGCGATTATATTCATGTGACAGATCTTGCTATGGCACATATTCTTGCGGTACAATATCTGCGCGACGGCAATATAAGCAATATTTTCAATCTCGGCAACGGCGTTGGCTTCTCGGTAAAAGAAGTGATTGAAACCGCGCGTAAAGTAACGGGACATCCGATTCCGGCGGTTATCTCAGAGCGTCGTGCAGGCGATCCGGCGAGACTGATCGCATCAAGCGAGAAGGCAAGACAGGTACTTGGCTGGAATCCGCAGCATGATGATCTTGAAAAAATTATCGCATCCGCATGGAAGTGGCACAAGAATCATCCGAATGGATTTGAAAAAAAATAAGCAAAAAAGGGCGATTCCGATTGAGGAACGCCCTTTTTTATGCACAGCCCCATGCAGTGGAAGACCGCCGCTAAAACGGCGCACAGAGATAAAATCCTCCTACTTGATTGCACACAAATATTCAGAGGAAAAACATCAGTGAAAGCTGCCCGCATCCCGCGGCGAGCAGGGAAAGGAAACTTTCCTATTAAAACTTCCCCGCTTAATTTTGCAGTTATAAAAGGCGCGTTAAAGCTGAAAAATGGAACTGCTGATATAAAATCAAAATAAAACTCCATAAACTGGGAGAAATGCCTTTGTAAATTGCTTGACAGAAAGGTGATAATTTACTACAATAAAGAACAGGTGCTTTAAAAAATAATGTCCGTATTTTAAAAACGGGAGTTTGGACAGAAGAGAGGATGGTTGTTTCATTGGACGAGAAAAATTGGTCAGAAACAGATAAGGCAGATGAAATTGCAGAAAAATTACATAGCGAAGAATCCAGAACAGAAGAGGAAATCCAAAAGGAAAATGACTTGGAGCAGACAGACACAAAGAAAAAAAAGACGAATTTTTTGAAAGAAGCCTTTAGCTGGGTGATGGTTGTGGTTTGTGCGTTTGTGCTGGCATTTTTTGTGACAAATTTTGTGATTATCAAGGCGGAAGTGCCGACGGGATCTATGATTTCAACGATTATGATTGGCGATCGGCTGATCGGAAACAGGCTTGCTTATCTATTTTCTGACCCAGAGCGCGGTGATATCGTAATGTTCCCATATCCAGATAATGAAGAAGAAATTTATATCAAGCGCGTGATTGGAGTGCCGGGAGATACTGTGCAGGTAAAGGAGGGTGTTTTGTATCTCAACGGGGAAGTTTTTGAGGAAGACTACTTAAATGAACCAATGAAAAAGGAGGAGGACACCGAGTTGTTTACTGTGCCGGAAGGGTGCTATTTTATGATGGGCGATAACCGAAATCATTCGTGGGATTCGCGCTATTGGGAGCATCCATTTGTGGAAAAGGGAAAAATTCTTGGAAAGGCATGGTTCCGTTACGACCCGTCGTGGGGGCTGATCAAATAAAAAAGAATATAAGATTGCTTTGATTTTTGAAAAGTGATTTTTATATTTATAGAAACAAAAACAGATAGGAAACGTTATAAATTTTTATTTATAACGTTTCCTATAAAATATTTCATTTGATTTTTATTTTAGAATCGGTAAGCGCAAAGGAGGAAAATTCATTTTTTATAAAAGAAGAGAAAACTGGAACAGAAAGCTGAAAAAATGTATTTGCAGTATTTTGATTTTTGTGCAGGCAGTCTATCTGATTTTCGGTCTGCAAATATCTGCTGCGGGAGAGACAATGACAGATATCCGTGTCGGGTTAGAATCGCTGTATGCGGAAGTATCGGAGATTACAATAAAAAATACAAAATTAGGGCTGGGCTACTGTATTAAGGATAATTATAAAATTGACGTAGAATTTGAAAGCAGCAGTGGTTTTCGGTTTTCTGCAGCGGATGGTTATTATTATATTTTGACAAAAACATTTGCCAGTTATAAAAGTGCGGCAGGCGCAGCGGGAGTGATTCGAAATCTTGGCGTAAATGCGTGGCCAGTTGCAATCTACCGCAATTACTGGCGCGTTTATGTCGGCGGAGTGACTCAGGAAAGCGAGGCATTAAAAGTTTATGAGCAGATTCGCGGGCGTTATGGCTACACATACTCTGAGCTTACAAAGAACAATAAACAGCGTCTTTTGGTATCTGCAAATAGTTATTCTTTTTTGATCGACGGGGAAAAGAAAGGCGCGTATCCGCAGTTTAAAGCGCTCTTGCCGGATGCGAAAGGCAATTTGGTATTAAATCTTGGCAGCAGAAGCTACAGGGGAAGAATTGAGATTGGATGTTATGGAAAAAGCAGTGTTACCGCGGTGAATGTTATTCAGGTAGATTCTTATCTTTACGGCGTTGTGCCTTGTGAGATGCAGTCGAATTATGAGATGGAAGCACTTAAGGCACAGGCGGTCTGTGCGAGAAGCTTTGCATTGACCAGAGTCGGCTATCGTGCAGATTCCAATATCAGCAAAGCATACTATTTAGGGGATACAACAAAGTATCAAGTATATCGCGGTTATACAGCGGAAACCGCGCGCACTGCACAGGCCGTTGACGCGACAGCGGGAATGGTTTTAAAATACAAAGGCAAAACAGTGCCGGCATATTATTTTTCCACAAGCGGAGGAAGTACGGAAAGTGTTTCTGAAGTGTGGGGGTTTTCGTCGGATTATCTGACGGCAATGCCGGATTTATATGAGACAGAACCAGAAAAAAAGCCGTGGCTTTCGGTGTTTACAAAGGAGCAGTTATCGTCAAAACTTGCATCCTACAAACAAAATATCGGAAATTTGCTCTCGATTGTCCCACAGGTAACAACAATGACAGGGCGCGTGTATTCTTTAAAAATAAAGGGGACAAAAGGCAGTGCGATTTTGCAGACTGGCACGATCAGGGAGGCTCTTTCTCTTTACAGCACGAAATTTAAAGTGGTTACAAAAGGGGATGTTCCTGATTTGGTATCTGTTCGCAGTGATTCGGAAATCGCGCAGGCGCAGATTCAAAATTGCTATATCATATCGGCGGGAGGAACGATTGAAAAAGCTTCCAAAGATTTGGATCAGTATATTGTCGCAGGAGAAAGCAATTTTGTCAACTATCCAAGAAATGCGCCAAAAAACAGTGATACATGGTATTTTTACGGGATGGGCTATGGTCATGGGGTTGGAATGAGTCAGTCCGGCGCAAATGGAATGGCGAAGGCAGGCTACACATACAAAGAAATTCTTGCATACTATTTTCAAGGATGTACATGTGGAGTATAAATAGTAATTTTCAAGCAGTACTTAAATTATAAAATTTATGAAACATGGCAAAGAGCTGATATCTTTTGACAGTGAGATAACGATATTTTATTGTTTGTTATAGCTGTTTCGAAGTACATTTGATTTTTATCCATTTTCAATGTACAGCAAAAATCAATGCTGGAATTTTATCGTTTTTATTGTACTTTTTCACATAATGTGCTATTCTAGACGAAGAATTTTTTGCTTTATGAAAAAGTGCGGAAGTTTGTCTGAAAAAATTTAAATTTTATTTTATAAAAAGAATGCGAGGAACTTATGAATACGAAAATTGGAATTTTGGGTTATGGAAATCTTGGGCGCGGCATAGAATGTGCCGTTCGCCAAAACAAAGATATGGAACTTATGGCGGTATTTACAAGAAGAGAGCCGAAAACCGTTTCCATACAGACGGACGGCGTGGCAGTCTGCAGCGCGGCAGATATAAAGAACTGGCAGGGAAAGCTTGACGTTATTATTTTGTGCGGCGGGAGCGCGACAGATCTTCCAGTACAGACGGCGCATTATGCAAAGTATTTTAATGTGGTAGACAGTTTTGATACGCATGCCCGTATCCCAGAACATTTTGACCGCGTGGACGCGGCGGCAAGAGAGGGGGCGCACACTGCAATTATCAGCGCGGGCTGGGATCCAGGTATGTTTTCGATCAACCGTCTCTATGCCGATGCGATTCTTCCTGAAGGAAAAGATTATACATTTTGGGGAAGAGGAGTCAGCCAGGGGCATTCGGATGCGATTCGGCGCATTGAGGGCGTAAAGAATGCAAAACAGTATACCATTCCAGTAGAGGAAGCTTTAGAGGCGGTGCGCGCCGGAAAAAATCCTGAGCTTAGCACAAGACAAAAGCATACAAGAGAATGCTTTGTTGTGTTAAAAGAAGGAGCATCCGCGGTGAAGGTTGAAAAAGAGATTAAGACAATGCCAAATTATTTTGCTGATTACAACACGACAGTGCATTTTATCAGCGAGGAGGAGTTTTTAAGAGACCACAGTGAAATTCCGCATGGCGGCTGTGTGATTCGAAGCGGTGTGACTGGATGGGAAAAAGAGCATAAAAATATTATTGAATATCGTTTGAAACTGGATTCCAACCCGGAATTTACCTCCAGTGTGCTTGTGGCATGTGCCAGAGCAGCGCACCGTCTTGCAGCGGACGGACAGAGCGGATGCAAAACATTATTCGATATTCCGCCGGCATATTTAAGTGCAAAAAGCGCGCAGGAATTAAGGGCGGGAATACTATGAAAAGACAGGATTTCTATTTTGAACTGCCGCCCGAACTGATTGCGCAGGACCCGCTGGAAGATCGGGCGTCCTCAAGGCTGCTTGTGCTTGACAAAGAGACGGGTGCGGTCGCACACAAAACATTTCGGGATATAAAGCAGTATCTGCGCGCGGGAGATTGTCTTGTGATCAATGATACAAAAGTAATTCCAGCAAGACTGATTGGGACAAAACTTTCCGAGAAGAAAAATACTTTGGATACTCTCTCTTCAAACGAACAAACAGCGGTTGATGCTGATAAAAAAGAAGAAGTAATATCCGGTGCGAAAATTGAACTTTTGCTGCTGAAACGCAGGGCGGGGGATGTGTGGGAGACGCTTGTAAAACCGGGAAAAAAAGCGAGACCAGGAACAAAAATTGAGTTTGGCGGCGGGCTGCTTTTTGCTGAGGTGCTGGATATTGTGGAGGAGGGCAATCGGCTGGTTAAGTTTTCTTATCATGGAATATTTGAAGAAATACTAGATCAGCTTGGAATGATGCCGCTGCCGCCGTATATTACGCATACTCTGCAAGATAAAAAGCGATATCAGACTGTTTATGCAAAATATGAAGGGTCTGCTGCCGCGCCGACAGCAGGTCTGCATTTTACGCAGGAACTTTTGCAGGAAATTGAAAAGATGGGCGTTATTGTTGCGCATGTAACGCTTCATGTCGGGCTTGGCACATTTCGTCCAGTTAAGGAAGATAATATTTTAGATCACCATATGCATTCTGAATTTTACCGTATACAGGAGGAGGAAGCAGAAAAAATCAACAGTGCAAAGCGCGCGGGAGGAAGGATTATCTGCGTTGGTACAACGAGCTGCCGAACCGTTGAATCCGCGGCGGACAAGGACGGTTTTGTGCAGGCAGGCGAGAAGGATACGGAAATATTTATTTATCCTGGTTATCAATTTAAAGTGCTGGATTGTCTTATCACCAATTTTCATCTGCCGGAATCTACGCTTTTAATGCTTGTTTCAGCGCTGGCGGGCAGAGAACATGTACTGGAAGCGTACCAGCAGGCTGTAGAAGAACAGTACCGTTTTTTTTCTTTTGGGGATGCAATGTTTATCGTTTGACGTGTTATAGAAAGGGCAGTTTTTATGTACAAGGTTTTTGTTGTTGAGGATGACGCAGGGATTGCCCAAGCGATTGCAGAGCGCGCGGCAGCATGGGATTACGAAGTGTATTGCGCACAGGATTTCCGCAATGTGACGGCAGAGTTTGCAAAATTTTCGCCGCACCTTGTGCTGCTCGATATTATGCTTCCGTTTTTTAACGGTTATCACTGGTGCAGCGAACTGCGCAGGTTTTCCAAAGTACCGATTATTTTTCTGTCGTCCGCGTCGGACAATATGAATATTGTTATGGCGATGGATATGGGAGCGGATGATTTTATTGCGAAGCCGTTTGATATGGATGTGCTGCTCTCAAAAATTCGAGCGCTTTTGCGGCGCAGCTATGCATTTGCAAACGAAACTTCAGTAATAGAGTATCAGGGTGCAATTTTAAACACGGAGGATCAGACTCTTTTGTATCATGAAGAGCAGCTGATGCTGACAAAAAATGAATTTCGCATTTTGTTTGTTCTTTTGCAGAACCGCGGGAAGGTGGTAAGCCGTGAACGGCTGATGGAGCAGCTTTGGAAATCAGAAAGTTTTGTGGATGAGAATACTCTGACGGTCAATGTGAACCGGCTGCGCAAAAAGTTGGAGACGATAGGGCTTAACGGTGCGATTACAACAAAATTTGGCGTCGGCTACCTCGTTGAATAGAAGGAGGTGCCATGGCATTTTGGAAGCTTTATTTCAAAAGATACAAAAAGATGACCGTCGTTTTTCTTTTGTTCTGCGCAATATTTTTTATTGTGTTTGGACTGTATCATTTGCCGGTCGGAGCAGTGCTCTATCCGATGTTTCTCTGCCTGCTGATTGGCGGTGTAATTTTATTTGCTGATTTTAGAAAGGCATATCAAAGACATCAGAAGCTTTTGGAACTTTCTTTTTGCGGGGCAGAGTTGATTGAGAATTTTCCAGAATGTCAAAACTGGGAGGATAGGGATTACCAGAAGATCATACAGAGCATTCAGCAAGAATTAAAGAATATAAAAGATGCGATGGGACTTCATTATTTGGATATGGTGGATTACTATACGGTATGGGTGCATCAGGTAAAGACGCCGATCGCCGCGCTGCAGCTTTATTTGCAGGATGAGGATTCCCAGAGAGCAAGACGGATGAAAGAGGAAGTATTTCGTATTGAGCAGTATGTCGGGATGGTGCTGGCATTTTTACGGCTGGATTCAGAATCGACGGATTATGTGTTCTGCAAGTGCAGCATAGATGATATAGTGAAAGAATCCGTAAAAAAGTTTGCAGGGCAGTTTATACGAAAAGGGCTAAAACTTTCTTATAAACCGTTGAATTTCTTTGTGGTCACAGATGAAAAATGGCTTTCTTTGTGTATTGAGCAAGTACTTTCCAACGCGGTGAAATATACAAGAGAAGGCGGTATTACAATAGCGGTAAAAGAGCCTTCTACACTTGTAATACAAGATACTGGGATTGGGATTGCCGCAGAAGATCTGCCGCGTATTTTTGAGAAGGGCTACACGGGTTATCACGGGCGTGAGGACAAAAAAGCAAGTGGTATTGGATTGTATTTATGTCGGCGGATCTGTGAAAATTTAGGTCATAAAATTACAGTGGAATCGGAACCAGGAAAGGGAACAACTGTAAAAATTGTTTTTTTGCAGAAAGAAAGAAAGTATGAATAAAATGCTTGTACAGTATCTTTCTTTTTTAGTTGTGACAATAATGTAAGAAGTTCGGGGGAAAATGTAAGCCGATTCGATGGCGTGCATTTTCTTTTTTTGTTATAGTAAGAGGCGAAGAAAAAAATAAAAACCAGTAAGTTTCAGGGTTTATAGGTATCCCTTAAACAACCTAAATCAATTATATAAGGTGGAATTCGTATGAGTATTTTGGAAGCGCAGGGAGTGCGAAAGGTATACACGACAAGATTTGGCGGAAACAAGGTAGAAGCATTAAAAAATGTATCTTTCCGCGTAGAACAGGGCGAATATGTAGCGATTATGGGAGAATCCGGGTCGGGAAAAACAACACTTTTAAATATTCTTGCAGTACTTGACAGACCGACAGCAGGAAGAGTGCTGCTTGAGGGGAAGGATGTCGGAGCGGTTAAGGAATCCGCGGTCGCTGCATTTCGGAGAGATAATTTGGGATTTGTATTTCAGGATTTCAATTTGCTTGATACATTTACGCTGGAGGATAATATCTATCTTCCGCTTGTATTGATGGGGAAAGGGTACGAAGAAATGCATAACAGGCTGATGCCGATTGCAGAGAAGCTTGGCATACAGGAACTTTTAAAGAAGTATCCTTATGAGGTTTCCGGCGGGCAAAAACAGAGAGCTGCTGTTGCAAGAACACTGATTACAAGACCAAAACTAGTGCTTGCCGACGAGCCGACAGGAGCGCTTGATTCAAAATCGACCGATGAACTTTTGGATATTTTTGCGGATGTCAACCGGCTTGGACAGACGATTTTAATGGTGACGCATTCTGTAAAAGCGGCGAGCCGTGCAGGGAGAGTTATGTTTATCCGCGACGGCGAAGTATTTCATCAGATTTACCGCGGAGAAAGTACAAATGAACAGCTTTATCAGAAGATTTCAGATACTTTGACAATGATTGCAAATGGAAAAAGCACGGTGTATGTCTAAAATTAAAAAAGTGATTATAATAAAAATATTATAAATAATAAGAAAACATAATAAGAAATGGAGATATTTATGAAACATAATATATATCCAAAACTGGCGTGGACTGGTATTAAAAAAAATAAAAGGCTTTATCTGCCGTATATTTTAACATGCATCGGCATGGTTATGATGTTTTATATTGTATCGTTCCTCTCAGTAAACGAGTATCTTGGCAGCTGCAAAGGCGGGAAGGAAATACAGCAGATGCTTGTTCTTGGCAGCGGTGTAATTGGAGTATTTGCTACAATCTTTTTATTTTACACAAACTCCTTTTTGATGCGCAGGAGAAAGAAAGAATTTGGTTTATATAATATTTTAGGTATGGGAAAATGGAATATTGCGAGGGTGCTTTTGTGGGAAGGCGTGATGATTGCGGTGATTTCCCTTGCGGCAGGATTATTTGGAGGTATTCTGTTTTCCAAAATCGGAGAGCTTTGCATGGTAAATATACTGGAGGCGGAAGCAGTATTTTCCATGTCGGTTGAAAAAAGCTCTGTTGTGACAACCATGATTTTGTTTTCCGTTATCTTTGCACTGATTCTTCTAAACGGGCTGCGCCAGCTTCATGGAGCAAATCCGATTGAGCTTTTGCACAGTGAAAATACCGGAGAAAAACCTCCGCGCGGAAACTGGCTGTTTGCACTTTGCGGAATAGTATTGCTTTGCGGAGCGTATTATCTGGCAGTTACGATTGAGAATCCGCTTGCGGCTATGATTATCTTTTTTATTGCGGTTGTTATGGTTATTATTGCGACATACCTGCTGTTTGTATCCGGTTCGGTTACAATCTGCCGCGGTCTGCAGAAAAATAAAAAATACTATTATAAAACCAATCATTTTGTCTCTGTATCGTCTATGGTATATCGAATGAAGCGCAATGGGGCAGGTCTTGCTTCCATCTGTATTCTTTGCACGATGGTTTTAGTGATGGTATCTTCCACTGTATGTTTGTATATCGGAAAGGAAGATAGTCTTAGAAGCCGCTATCCAAGGGATATCAATATTACTGTACGCAGAGGCAGCGCAGAAAAACTGGAGGATGGTAATCTTGCAAAAAGGCGCGCGGTGGTTGACGATGAACTTGCAAAATACAATTTGGTTCCAGAAAATATTTTAAATTATCGGATTGCTGCGGCAGTTGGTTTGGATTCAGACGGAAAGATGGATCTGTCATCAAGTTCAGGGTATGATTTTAATGAAGATTATACAAATGTATGGCAGATTTACTTAGTGCCGCTGGAAGATTACAACAGGCTGATGGGGGAAAAAGAAACGCTTGAACCAGGCGAGGCTTTTATTTATGCGACAAAGAATAAATATCGCAGCGATAAGATTCAGTTGGGATCATCGGTTGTGTTTGAAATAAAAAAAGTACTGAAAGATTTTGTTGATAACGAGGAGGACTCCATGCAGATTCTTCCATCAATCTTTCTGTTTGTACCAAATTATGAAGAGGTGCTAAAGCAGCTTTCGGGAGTCGCTGATTATTACGGCAACCAGGCATTTTCAGAAAGATGGATGTACGCTTTTGATCTTTCCTGTACCGAAGAGAAACAAATTGAAATTTATGAATCGCTGAAAAGTTGTCTGAGCAAAGCGGAGGAAGAGTTCCGAAAAGAAAATCTTTCAGGAAAAGGAATATACACATTTTCCATTGAGAGTTTTGCAAGCGAGAGAACAGGATTCTATGCATTGTACGGAGGATTGTTTTTCCTTGGAGTATTGCTGGGGATTGTGTTTGTATTTGCTGCAGTGCTGATTATGTATTATAAGCAGGTTTCAGAAGGATATGAGGATCAAGCCAGATTTGAGATTATGCAGAACGTTGGTATGACGAAAGCGGAGATTAAAAAGAGCGTAAGTTCCCAGGTATTAACAGTATTTTTCCTGCCTCTTTTGGCAGCAGGAATGCATCTTGGGTTTGCGTTCCCTCTGGTGCGAAAACTGCTTTTATTGTTTGGGCTGGTAAATTTAAAGTTAATTATTTTAGTAACGCTCAGCTGCTTCTTGGTATTTGCGCTGATGTATATACTTGTATATCGAACCACATCACGCGCTTATTATACCATTGTCAGCGGAATGGGAAATTGATTGTTAAAACAAAGGGGAGTTTGACAATACAGTAAAAAATGCACGAAAGATACAAAGCAAAAAAGTGATGTTCAAGTGTGTAAAGAGTTTCTAAGCAGCAAAATATGCCAGCTAAGAAAATCGAAGTTACACACAGAAGAATGCCGAGTGCAGGCATTTTTCTTATGGATTGTTTGTGCCGCCGATGGCGGCAGGGCTGGAAGTGTGAAAAAAGTAAAATGCGGCAGGTTGTACCGGATGAAATAGGTTTGGTGCAATCTGCCGTATTTGCAATAAGCATGTTTTATGCGATGATGCAAATATTATTACAATATATAAAATCGTGTAGAAAACGATATATTTTTAATAAAAGAAGCAAAATAAAATTATGCATTTATTATGCAAAATATGAAAATAAATGGTGCGGTATAATGCAAAGAAAATAAAAAATAATTCAATTTTGTGAAAAAGATATAAAAAAACACTTGTAAAACGTGGTGTATTGTGCTAAAATCTTTCTAACAAAAGAAAAATATTGAGTTGTTGTTGAAAAGTGACAAATAATTTCGATGCAGGGCAGGTGATATTATGTAAAATACATTTGCATAAAATGATTTATAAAAATATCAGTTTTCTGACCTGCAACATACAGAAAAGTGGTGTTGATATGAAGAAAGTAACAATACAAGATGTGGCTCGCGCTCTTGGTTTATCAAGAAATACTGTAGCTCGCGCACTGAATAACAGTGATACAGTGGCTTATGAAACAAGATATATGGTGATTGAAAAGGCATGCGAGATGGGATATCTAAAGGTTTCTCCAGCTGTACTCAATGAGTTTCGATCAAAAGGAACCACCGAGACAAAAACAATTATTGTACTTGCAAGACGGGAAATATCCATATTTTGGAACGGAATTATTATGGGAATTTCCGATGAGATCAACCAGAATGGCTGCCGTTTGCGTTTTGATTTTATCAGTGAAGAAGACGAGAATAGACTTGTACTTCCCGCCGATTTTAAAGAGGGAGTCGATGGCGTTATCTTAATCAGTGTGTTTTCTGAGCAGTATCTTGGTGAAATCTTAAAAAAAGGATTGCCGATGGTATGTCTTGACTGCTCGGAAGAACAGCAAGACGAGAAACAACAATTTGATGTTGTAATTTCTGAGGGTGTTGAGAGTATAAGAAAGATTACAAATCATTTGATCCATCAGGGAATAAAGCGGATTGGATTTATCGGAGATATCACTTATTGCCGATCAATCAAAGATCGCTACCGCGGTTATCTTGCGGCGCTTGCTGAGAATAATCTGTCTCAGGAAGATGGGGTTGTGGCTGTGGAACATACGTATTGGCGCTATTATAATGATGCGGATGTAGAAGGATATTTAAAGCGCTGTAAAGAGATCCCAGAAGCGATTGTCTGTGCAAATGATGCAATTGCATTTCTTGTGATTAAGGCACTGCGGGAGAGAGGATTGTCTGTGCCGCAGGATGTTGCCGTGACAGGGTATGATAACCAGGAGGAACTATCTTCCATGGAAGCGTTTGTAACTACTGTCGGAGTTGGAACAACAAGGCTTGGGCGCCGGCTTGCCTGTCAGCTTTTGTTTCGTTTGCAGCACCCGGAGCTTCCAAGGGAAACCGTCGTTGTCGATGCAGATATTCTTTACCGGGAATCGTCCAGACATTCGATGTGAAAAAAATAATAAATGTTAATATTAGATAAAATTGATAACTATTTAAGAGGATGAAACAAAAAAATCAACATACTATGTACATATTTCACAAAAAAACACTTGCCGAAAACGTATTAGTATGATATAGTTGTGAAGGACATTAGTTTGTTAGTTGTTCAACATGTATAGAAAAGTACTTTCTTTCACCAGATATCTGACCAAAATTATGGAAGATTGCCGGGAACGGGTGGAATGAAAATAGTGTATGGACAAAGCAGACGAATGGATCGCTTTGGAGGAATCTATGAGGAAAAAGCAAAAGGTGATAAGCATGTCGATACTGCTCGCGTGTATGGCAGCATCGGCGTGTGGCAGTGGGAATGATGTAAAGCCGACTCCAACGGATGCAGCACAAGAACCAAGCGGGATCAGTTCACCGGAACCAACGCCAAAGGAGAAGCAGGACGGGGCGACCGGAAGCTCTGAACAGGAATCTGAACTGACAGCAGTTCCTGTTGTTACAGTGCCGGAGAAACGTTATGAGGCGGAGGACGGAAGACTTTCCGGCGGCGCAAAAGTCGAGAGCAGCAAAAATGGCTACAGTGGAAGCGGATATGTCGCCGGACTGGAAAACGACGGTGATTCCTGTACGTTTTTGATTGACGTGATTCAGGAAGGATTTTATGATCTGGGATTTATAACAGCGTCGCAGAGTGGTTATAAGGAAAATAATGTGCTTGTGGACGGTGATATGATTGGAACGATTGTTTCGGAAGCGTCCGATTTTTCTACATCCACAGTGGAACGTACATATTTGACAACAGGTGAACATGAAGTTGCAGTTTCAAAGTCATGGGGGTGGATTTGTGTGGACGCGCTTGTGTTAAGTGCATCTGGAGCGCTTCCAGAGGATTTGTATCAGGTAGATGCCGAGCTTGTAAATCCAAATGCATCGGAGAATGCAAAACGTCTGATGCATTATCTTACAGATATTTATGGCAAGAAGATATTGTCCGGGCAGTATTGTGATTCTGGGATGTATGGAAATGAGCGCGCCTCGATCTGGAAGACAACCGGCGGAAAGTATCCGGCTGTTTTAGGGCTTGATTTAATTGAATATTCGCCTTCGCGGGCGGCGAATGGTTCCACGTCAAAAGCAGTGGATTATGCCCTTGAATATTGGGAAGCGGGAGGTATTGTCACATTTGCGTGGCACTGGAACGTGCCGGAAAAGTATTTGACTGATATCTGGTGGAAGGGTTTTAATACGGAATCAACCAATATTGATCTGGCAAAGATTATGAATGGTGAGGACGAGGAAGGTTATGAACTTTTAATGTCGGATATCGACGCGATCGCCGTGCAGTTAAAACGGCTTCAGGAAGCAGATGTACCAGTTTTGTGGAGACCGCTGCACGAGGCATCCGGGGGGTGGTTCTGGTGGGGGGCTGCCGGACCGGAAGCTTACAAAAAACTTTACATAACTTTGTATGACAGGCTGACGAACCATCATGGAATCAATAATCTGATCTGGCTGTGGAACGGTCAGTCACAAGATTGGTATCCGGGCGATGAATATGTTGATATTGTAGGCGAGGATATTTATCCTGGAGAGAGAGTTTATACTTCACAGGTAAAAAAGTACTTGGAAGCTGCAGCTTATTCTGAGAAAAGAAAGATGGTTGTACTGTCTGAGAACGGATGTCTGTTTGATCCGGATCTTGCAATCCGGGATGGGGCGATGTGGGGCTTTTTTGCTACATGGGGCGGAGAGTTTGTCTTGAAAAACAGCGGGATGAATGCCATGTCTGAAAAGTACACGGAGGTGGATATGGTAAAGAAAGTGTATGGTCATGAAGCAGTTATTACATTTTCCGATCTGCCGGATTTAAAGACATATCCTTTACCATAAAATTGTGGAGGCTTTGTCGGCAAAAGCGGGGGACAGCTACATGTTAAAACATCCCTCGAAGAATATGATAAAACAAGGCGGAGGTGAAAGTTTGGGAGGTTTTTTTTCTTCAGATGGACCGTTGTATCAGGTTTTGGATCGAATCGGGCATTTGATTCTTTTAAACTTGATATGGCTGCTGTGCTGCTTGCCGGTCGTTACAATTATTCCGGCAACAACCGCGTTTTATTATGCCACAATCAAGTCAATACGGAGAGGAAGAGGGTATCCTCTTGTGGAGTACTGGGGAGCGTTTAAACGCAACTTAAAAAGGGGAATACCGTTTGACATCGTGCTGGTCGCACTGGGGATGCTGCTTACATATAACTATAAAGTAGCGGCTGCTGCGGGAACGAAGCAGAGCGCAGTATTTTCTATGATTTATCTTGTTATGTTGTTTTGTTTTGCCGGATTTGTGATTTATATCTGTCCGGTGCTTTCCAGGTTTTCCATCCGGGTGCGCCGTCTTGCAGGTATGGCATTTGGAATGGTATTTCGGCATCTGCCCGTCACGGTACTATTGATTGCCGGAACGGCTGGCTGCGGAATATTGCTGCTTTCTGCGGTGGAGGCAGCAGGTTCGGTGGAGCAGGGCGTAAATCCAATGATTGGGCTGCTTTTGCTGCTACCGGGAGGATGGTGTTATGTCTCTACGTTTCTTGTCGAGCCGGTATTAAAAAAATACATGCCGCCAAAGCAGGAAGGCGATGATTCATGGTACTACGAATAAATAAAGAAGGAGATGATGGGCATGAGAACGCGAAAAAGGATTACCGCATGTCTGCTTGCAGCAGCGTTGGTTTTGTCGCCGGCAACTACGGCACAAGCAAGGACAGACGCCACGTTAGATGACTATGAAGAGATCGTCGGCACTTATTCGATCGATGATACAATGCTTAGTTATAAAGAGTACGCCGCGCAGTTTGACAATGTAAGACCAGCGGAAACCTATGTCGTGGATGCAGCGGACTATGTTCGCTTTACTGATGGAACAACGGACGCATCAGGAAATGAGGTTGAGGGTTCCCCGGAACTTCTCGCAAATTACGAGGGGATGGAAGGAAATTCAGTCCGTACAGAAGAAAAGGGATTGATCGAGTATGAGGTTGATATTAAGACAGCGGGATTTTACAATATTTCTCTCGATTATTTCCCAGTATCAGGGAACAGTGCAGATATCCAGAGAGCATTTTTTATCGATGGGCAGCTGCCTTATAAAGAACTTGCTTTAATTGAGTTCCAGCGCGTTTGGAAAAATACGGTAGATGAAACAAAAGTAAATGAGGATGGCATCCTGGTAAAAGAATGGCTTAAGGATAATCAGAACAACGACTTAAAGCCGTCGATGGAGGAAGCACCAGAATGGATGACAGCTTATTTGTATGACTCGGAGGGTTATACCACAAACAAACTTGCGGTTTACCTGACCACAGGAAAACATACTCTTACAATTGTTTCAAGGCGTGAGCCTGTTGTGATCCGGCGGATCACTTTTAGCAATGAAGCGGAGCTTTTAAAGTATGCTGATAAAAAGGCGGCTTGGGATGCAGCGGGAGCTTCCGATACAGCAGGGCAGAATATTCGTGTCGAGGCGGAAAACGCGGCGAAGACATCTTCTCAGATGCTTTACCCTGTGCAGGATCAATCTTCTCCAGGGGTGTATCCGGCGAGTGCAAAGATGCTTTTAAACAATACGATCGGCGGCAATTCGTGGAGACTTGTCAACCAGTGGATCGAGTGGGAATTTGATGTGCCGCAGTCTGGTTACTATAATATTTCCTTTCATACAAGACAGAATTTTGTCAAGGGACTTTATGTGTCGCGAAAGATTATGATTGACGGCGAAGTTCCATTTGAGGAGATGAACGATTACGGTTTTCAGTACAGCCAGACATGGCGGCTTGACACGCTCGGCGATGAAAATGGCGAAGCGTATAAATTTTATCTGACGGAAGGAAAACATACGCTGCGGATGCAGACCGTGCTGGGGCAGTTTTCCAATATTATCAGCAAAGTTTCTGAGAGCATGACGGAGCTGAATGCGATATACCGAAAGATTATCCGCATCACAGGCGTATCTCCAGATGCTTACCGGGATTATCAGATTGAGGCGTCTTTGCCGGAAGTACCAGGGGAAATGTCAGTTGTCAGAGATAGGTTAAATGAGGTAGTAAAGGAACTGCGCGAAGTGACAGGCGGCAGCAGCGATAAGGAAACAGCGCTGATTACAATGGTCGATCAGCTTGATGAACTGATCAAAGATCCAGAGAGATTTGTAAAAGTTATCACTTCTTATAAGGTAAATGTCAGGGCGCTCGGGACATGGGTGACTGCGGCGTTAGAGCAGCCTTTGCAGCTTGATACCATCTATATTTCTTCCCCTCAGGAGAAGATTAAGACAAAAAATAATGGATTCTGGTCCAGAATCCGCTATGAATTTACAAGATTGTATTATTCTTTTATCGTCGATTACAATCAGATCGGCAATGTGGCAGAGGGGGATGCGAGATCGATTACGCTCTGGGTCGGCTCAGGACGCGACCAGGCAAATGTAATTAAATCCCTTGTGGATAAGACATTTACAAGTGAAAAGGGGATCAGCGTCAATGTTATGATTGTCGATATGGGAACTCTTTTGCAGGCGACACTTGCAGGGCAGGGACCGGATGTTGCAATCCAGGTCGGAAATGATCTCCCGATGAATTATGGACTTCGTAATGCTGTTGCAGACTTAAGCCAATTTGATGATTTGGAGGAGATTACACAGAGGTTTTACCCGAGTGCGATGGCGCCGTATCAGTTTAACGGTGCAACTTACGGGCTTCCAGAAACTCAGACGTTTCCAATGATGTTCTACCGCAAGGATATTTTAAAGGAGCTTGGTCTTGAGGTTCCAAAGACATGGGATGAAGTAAAGGTTGTTATGACGGTTCTCAGCAAGAACCAGATGGAAGTCGGTATGCTTCCGGGGGAGAATATATACGCGATGCTTTTGTTCCAGAACGGAGGAAAGTACTACAACGAGGATGCTTCCCGTTCCGCGCTTGATTCCGATGAGGCGATCAATGCATTTAAAGACTACTGTGAATTTTACACAGATTATAAACTTGACCAGGCAACACCGGCAGACGAGAGGTTCCGCCTTGGCGAGTGTCCGATTATTATTTCAGATTATACGCTCTACAATAACTTGCAGGTGTCCGCGCCGGATATCAAAGGACTTTGGGGCATGGCGCCGGTACCAGGCAGGGTTTTGGAGGATGGGACGTTCACGAATGCGGTTGGAAGCGGCGGTCAGGCCTGCGTTGCTATGAAGGACAGCAGGGATATTGAGGCTTCGTGGGAGTTTTTAAAATGGTGGACTTCAGCGGAAACTCAGATCGCTTATGGGCGTGAGATGGAGTCTTTGATGGGTTCGGCAGCCCGTATTGCAACTGCGAATATCAAAGCGTTTGAAGCGCTGCCATGGCCAACGGCGGAGCGTGAAGCTCTGCTTGAGCAGTTTGATAAGGTAGTGGGAATTCCGCAGGTTCCGGGCGGTTATTTTTCATGGCGCAATATCAATAACGCATTTTACCGCGTGACGACAAAGAGCGATTCGGTATCGCCGCGCGAGGAATTGATGGATAAAGTTCTCTTGATCAACGCTGAGATTGATTATAAGCGCGAAGAGTTCGGGCTTCCGCTTTATGAAGAAAAGAAGTAGAAGGGAGGGAGTTTTGAATGGCTAAAAATACTGTAGCCAATATCACAGAGAATAATACCGATGCGAATATGGAAAAGGCGAAAATGCAGGGCAGGCTCTGGTTTCGCATCAAAAAGAGCAAAACTTCCTATCTGATGCTGGCACCGTATCTGATTCTGTTTACATTTTTCACAATCGCGCCAGTACTCGTTTCGATGGGGTTTAGTTTTACCTATTTTAACATGTTGGAGGCTCCGACGTTTGTTGGATGGAAAAATTATATTAAGCTGTTTTTGGATGACGATATTTTTATGATCGCGCTGAAAAACACATTGTTATTTGCAGTTATCACCGGACCAGCCAGTTATCTTTTGTGTGTATTGTTCGCGTGGATTATCAATGAGTTTAAAGGAAAACTCAGAGCGTTTCTCACATTGATTTTCTATGCTCCGTCAATATGCGGGCAGGCGTATCTTGTGTGGAATATTATCCTAAATCCAGGCAAGACCGGATGGCTGAATGGTATCTTAATCAAGTGGGGATTTATTGACGAGCCGATCCTCTGGATGCAGACGGAAAAATATGTGCTTCCGGTATTGGTTATCGTGCAGTTATGGCTGTCGCTTGGCACAGGTTTCCTTTCCTTTATCGCCGGTTTGCAGACCGTTGACAAATCGCTGTACGAGGCCGCGGCGATGGACGGTGTGAAAAACCGCTGGCAGGAACTCTGGTACGTTACTCTGCCTTCGATGAAGCCGCAGCTGATGTTCGGCGCAGTTATGCAGATTACACAGTCGTTCGCGGTGGCGGATATCTCAATACAGCTTGCCGGAAACCCGTCTGTCAACTATGCTGGTGCAACGGTTACAACACACCTTCTCGATTACGGCACAACGCGCTTTGAGATGGGATATGCGTCGGCGATCGCAACCGTTTTATTCCTTTTGATGGTTGGAACCAACAAGCTGGTACAAAAAATATTAGGAAGGGTGGGGGAGTAATTGGCATCAACAGCGGAATACAAGAAACCGAAAAAGGTAAATTACAAAAAGCAAAAGCAGCTGAACCGCTCGAAGGCCGGCAACGGGTTACTTTTCTTCCTGATGTTTATATGCGGTATTTTTATGGCGCTCCCGCTTGTGATGATTGTCAACAACGCATTGAAACCATTGGATGAGATTTTTCAATACCCGCCAAAAGTTTTTGTAAAAAATCCGACCTCAGAAAACTTTACGGATCTGTTTGTACTGATGAATGATTCGTGGGTTCCGTTTTCCAGGTACATACTGAACACGATTATCATTACTGCAAGTGGTACAGTAGGGCATGTTATTGTGGCGTCTTTTGCGGCTTACCCGCTTGCAAAGCATAATTTCCCAGGAAAGAAAATTATTTTTGGTCTGGTTGTACTCTCAATGATGTTTTCCTACACTGTAACACAGATTCCAAACTATATGATTATCACCTGGCTGGGGCTTAACAATACTTATCTGGCGTTGATTTTGCCGGCATGGCAGTATGGTATGGGACTTTATCTGATGAAGCAGTTTATGGAGCAGATTCCAGATTCTTTGCTGGAGTCGTCAAGACTTGACGGAGCTTCGGAATTTAAAACATTCTGGACAATGGTAATGCCGAACGTAAAACCTGCATGGCTGACGTTAGCAATTTTTCAGTTCCAGCAGATGTGGGGACAGACCGGCAACCAGTTCTTAAGAAGCGAGGAGCTAAAGCCGCTGCAGTATTCCTTACAGCAGATTACTCAGGGCGGTACGGCAAGAGCCGGAGCAGCCGCTGCGGTATCGTTTATTATCGCAGCCATCCCAATTATATTTTTCCTGATCTGCCAGAGCAACGTCATCGAAACCATGACCACATCCGGTATGAAGGATTAAGGAGGGGAGGAGATGAAGAAAATGAATCTATGGAGAAAGATAGTCATCGCGACCCTTTCCGCATGCATTATGATTCCGTCTGTGTCTGTGGCAGCCGAGAGTACGGTGCCTTATGACTCCTACAATTATGATTACTGGGAGGATATTGTTTTTACACCAGCTCCGTATATTCCAGAGCGAAGCGTATCCGGTACGATTCTCGGCGTAGGGACTTTTGTAAACCCGCAGGATTTATGCGTTTCCCCGGAGGGGAATGTATATATAGCGGATACCGGCAACAACCGGATTGTTGAAGTAGATAATTCGCTTGGCAATGTGATCCGCGTGATCGATTCGTTTGACAACAACGGAACGACGGAAAAATTCAGTTCCCCTTATGGTGTGTGCGTGTCGGAAAACGGGCAGCTCTATATCGCAGACTCAGAAAATCACAGGGTGGTTGTGCTGGAGGAGAGCGATCTTTCGTTTATTAAATTTATTGAGAATCCAACTTCGGACGTTCTGGAAGACAATTTCGTGTTTACACCGTTAAAAGTGACAGTGGACTATGCAGATCGTGTTTATTGTATTGCCAAAGGTATGTTTGAAGGTATTATGGTATTTGAGGGAGAAGGGCAGTTTACTGGATTCTTCGGTACAATTCAGGTTAATATTACAGCGTGGGAGAAACTTTGGAGAAGACTTTCTACAAAGGCGCAGAGAGCAAAACAGCTTTTGTTTATCCCAACGGAGTTTACCGGAATCGATATTGATTCGGATGGTTTTGTATACGCATCAAATATTGACTCGACAGGAGTTCAGGCAGTGCGCCGTCTTAATCCAAAGGGCGAGGATGTTATTAAAAAGGGCGAGAATGCCAATGTCGGCGGAGATCTTGTGATTGCAAATGCTTCGTCAAATTACGGTGGTATCTCAACAATCGTCGATGTTGTGTACCGTGATAAAGGGATTTATTCTCTGCTTGACTCAAAGCGTGGAAGGATTTTTACTTATGATCATGAAGGCAACCTTCTTTATATTTTCGGCGGTCTTGGAGTACAGGCGGGAACATTTACAACGCCAGTGGCAATCGAGGCACTGGATGACAAGATTGTTGTGCTGGATGCAAACCGCAGAGAGATGTTGGTATTCCGAGAAACTCAGTACGGAAATCTGATCAACGAGGCGGTTGGACTCCGCTACGACGGCGACGAGACGCTTGCGGTTGATATGTGGAAGCAGGTTTTAATGCTGGATGAGAACAACGAACTGGCAAATGTCGGTATCGGAAAAGCGTATTTAACATCCGGTGACAATGTAAATGCGATGAAATACTTAAAGCTTGGAATGAGCCGCCAGTACTATTCCGTGGCGTACCGCCGCTACCGCAACGAATTTTTGAAAAAATACTTAGGATTTATTTTAACTGGCGTTGTGGCGGTTATTGTAGCAATTGTGCTGGTGCGCAAACATATCAAAAAGAAAAAAGGGATTTATGAGGAGGAAGGAGGCGCGTTCGACGTATGAGAAAGTATTTTTCAAAGGCAAAGATACAGTACCTGTTTTATACGATGACGCATCCGATGGACGGCTTTTATGAAATTCGTCACCGGGAGCGCGGGAGCGTGCCGATCGCAGTAATTTCTGTAATTTTGTTCAGCTTTGTTTTTTCGATGAACAAAATGTTGGCGAGTTTTATCGTCAACAACACGGATCCAAGAACCGTTGACAGTCTTGATAATTTAAGCGGCGTGCTTCTTTTATACCTGCTTTTCTGCGTGGGCAACTGGTCCATCACCTGTCTGATGAACGGGGAGGGAAGGCTGAAGGACATTGCTACGATGCTTGGGTATTCTTTGGTGCCGATGACAATCAGTTATGTGATTGCGACGATTGTCTCACAGGTAATTGCTCAGAACGAAGAAGGATTTTATTCCATTATTATTACGATCGGAACGATTTGGACCGTGCTGCTTGCATTGTCCGGCATTATGGTAATCCACAATTACAGTCTTGCAAAAACACTTTTAACCGTGATTTTAACTGTGGTTGCAATGCTGATTATTGTGTTTATCGTTATGATGCTTTCCGATCTGGTAAATCAGGTATATGGTTTTATTTACAGCATATATACGGAACTGCTGTTCCGTAATTAGGAGGATGCGACATGAAAAAAATGAGTGTTATCAAAAAGATCATTCTCGCTGTCGTGTCCGTTGCGGCGGTTGTTCTGCTGATCCGCTTGGTTTATACCACTGTACATTTTCGGATGTTCCGCGAGTACAAAGACTATATCGGAGAGAACGAGGAGTATGAACAGGGAACCGAGTTCCAGGCGATGGCGGATACCGACGGTAAAGTGGCGGGCATGGTTCTCGCGGCGGAAAACGATATTTTAAAACTGTACATCAATACGAAAAACGCTGAGATGGCAGTATACGATAAGAGAACGGGAATGACTGTCTATTCAAACCCGGAGGGCGCGGCAGGCGACGAGCTTGCCAGCAAGACAAACAAGTCATATTTGCAGTCCCAGCTGATTGTCGATTTCTACAATACAAACCGAAAGAGTACGACCTACAATTCGTTTGACTACAGTACTTCCGTGGGGCAGTTCACGATTGAAAAGATCACGGACGGCGTGAGAGTACTTTATACGATCGGCGATCTGAGCAGCAAAACTGGTATTGTACCAGTGTATATTACTTCAGAACGCCTGGAGAGTTTTCTTGCAAATCTCGGTGACAAAGATGCAAATTACGTGCGTCTTCGCTATACTGAGAAATCGGATATCAACGGATATTTAATGCTTCCTGAAAGCGTGCAGTCGGCGCCGGCGCAGATGAGGCGGCTGAACAATTTTTTTGCGGAGGCAGGTTATACGGAGGAGGACTTTGTACAAGATATGGAAGAGGCCGGCGCAGAAGGGGCGGTTCCAATCAATTTTGTAATTCCGCTTGAGTATAAACTTGAGGCGGACGGATTAAAGGTTCGTATCCCAACAAGCCATATTGAGGAGAACGGCGGAGGAATGCTGTACCGTATTCAGCTGCTTCGCTACTTTGGAGCGGCGGACACAGCGCAGGAAGGTTATATGCTTGTACCGAACGGCGCAGGTTCCATTATCAATTTCAACAACGGAAAGACCGACGCGACCGACTATAATGAGTTTGTGTATGGTATCGACCCAGTAGCAGCGGAATATCTGGTTCGGGAGAACACACAGCAGGTGAGGATGCCTGTATTTGGAATTTATTACAGGGATATGCAGACAGGAATTTTTACTGTGATTGAGCAGAGCGAAACGCAGGCGTCCATCACAGCGAATATTGCGGGAAAAGTAAATTCCTATAATTATATTTATCCAGTATTTCAGCTTCGTGGTTCGGATACGCTTTCCATGTTTGGAACAACTGGAAACGAGGCAGATATTCCAATTATTGAGAACGATATTTATGATTCTGATATTGTTGTGCGCTACAGTATGCTGACCAAGGAATATGAAGGATATTCCGGGATGGCAAAATATTACAGGGATAAATTGGTTGCGGCTGGCGCGCTTACAAAAATGGAAGCAAAAGATGAGATTCCGTTTTATATGGATCTGATTGGAGGCGTAAAGAGAACTGCGTATTTTCTTGGAACACAGTATCTTGATGTATTTCCAATGACAACTTATAAACAGGCGGAGGAGATTGTTGACGACCTTGCTGCGGGAGGCGTACACCGCATTGTTATCAATTATCAAGGATGGTTTAACGACGGGTATTATCATGACGCGCCAAGTAAGATAAAGCTGGTAAAAGAACTGGGAAGTAAAAAGGATCTGGAGCGGCTGGCAGAAAAGCTTGAGATGGCAGGCGGGAAACTTTACGGAGATGTGGCGTTCCAAAAAGTGACTTTTATTGCGGACAATTTTGATTATACCAGGGAAAGTTCGAGATATTACGGAGCGGGATACACCGTATCGTTCGGTCAGGTAAGCCCCGTAACGCTGCGGCAGACGTCAAGTCTTGGCTATAGGGAAACGCTGTACAATATTATCTCGCCAAAATTTCTTGTGCGCTATGTCAATAAATTTGCAAAGAAGATTGACAAGTATGATATTACCGGTATTTCTTTAAGGGATCTCGCGGATACGCTTTCTTCAGACAAAAAGAGGAAAGAGGTAATTATTCGGGATAAAGCGCTGGATGTTGTGAATGCGATGCTTGAAAAGCTGGACGGCACAGGAAAAGATATTATGGCGAGCGGCGGAAACAACTATGTGTGGAAATATGCGAACGATCTGCTTAATGTGCCGACTTCCGGGAATTCCTACGCGATTATTGACGAGGATGTGCCGTTTTATCAGATGCTTGTTCATGGCTATATTGATTATACGGGAAGTGCGATTAATTTAGACGATTCTTTTGACCGCGTGAACAGCGTGCTGAATATGATTGAGTACGGCGCGGCACCGCATTTTATTTTTACCTATGAAGCGTCGAATGAGATGAAATACACAGGATTAAACAGAATGTACAGCACGACGTACAAGAATAAAGTAGATACGGAGGAAGATGAAAGGATTTATTCATGGGATGAGCTTGCGAAGGGCGTTTATGCGGAAGTCAACAGCGTATTAAAGCATGTTGCTTCTGCGGTGATGGTAAAACATGAAATTCTGGAATCTGGCGTTGCCAAGGTTACTTATGATAATGGTGTTGTTATCTATATCAATAACCAGGATAAAGCAGCTGAGGCAGACGGAAAAACAATTCCGGCAAAAAGCTATGAAATGGAGGGAGCGGGCAAATGAACAAGAAAAAGAAAATGACTTTGGCAACAAAACGCGCCATCGTGGGTCTGCTCTTTTTGTCCCCTTGGATTATCGGCTTTCTTGCATTCTATGTCCGAAGCCTTATCATGTCGATTCAGTTTAGTTTGAACACCGTTAATATAGATACAGCAAACGGCGGTTATACGCTGACATTTAACGGAATCAAGAACTTTATCTATGCCTTTGCAGAACATGGAAGCTTCTCTCAGACATTAGTTTTGTCCTTGCAGGATATTTTGATCGACGTGCCGCTGATTGTGTTTTTCAGCTTGTTTATGGCAATGTTGATGAACAAGAAATTCCGCGGAAGAACACTGGTGCGCGCGATATTTTTCCTGCCGGTGATTATGAATTCCGAGGCGATTATCAGCGCGATTGACGTGATCCGGGACTTGATGATGGGCGGCTTATCTGCAACGTCAGGAGCAATGTCGGATGCGGCGTCATCCGGCGTCAATATGGACTATTATATTGCCCTGTTTGGCGAGCTGGCGCTGCCGGATTCCCTGTTAAATTATATTGTCGGCGCAGTAGGGCGGATCAATGATATTATCTCTGCATCTGGCGTGCAGATCGTTATCTTTATCGCGGCGCTGCAGTCGATTCCATCCTCGCTGTACGAGGTGGCAAAAATTGAGGGTGCGACCGGTTATGAAACATTCTGGAAAGTTACGTTTCCAATGGTAATGCCGCATATTATTACAAACATTGTCTATACCGTGGTGGATTCTTTTGTCAACAGTGATATTGTAACAATGGCTTACGAGACGGCATTCCTTCAGCAGAACTGGGGACTTTCTGCGGCGATGAGCTTAATTACAACAGTGATTGTCTGTCTGATACTTGGAGTTGTGTGCGGATTTATACAGAAACGTACATTCTACTATAACTAGGAAAGGAGGGGATAACATGCAGCTTGTACAAGACTACAAAGCAAAAATGCAGTCGTTAAAAGAGGATAAGCGGTTTGCAAACGACAGGCGCAAAGCAGTTAGAGTTTCAAAGAAATTTATTCTTGGGCTTTTTAAGGCGGTGGTCTTAATCGGAATCAGTTATTTGATTTTAAGCCCTCTGATTGGTATGGTCAGCAACTCCTTTTTCTCGGATACGGACCGCTACAACCCGATGGTGTACCTGTTTCCGGCAAATCCGACGCTGGAGCGGTACCAGACGTCGATCAAGGTGTTAAAGTACGGAAAGATTTTATTTACCACAATGCTTTATGATCTTTCGCTTATGGCGATTCAGCTGGTTGTCTGCTCGCTGGTAGGTTACGGTTTTGCAAGATTTGATTTTCCATTTAAGAAACTGCTGTTTGGATGTGTGGTTGTTATGATTGTGTTGCCGGTAAATACAATTATGCTTCCTCTGTATATGACATTCCGCAATTTTGGACCGTTGAACCTCTTGTCAACGCCAGTGCCAATGTTTATTATGACAGTGTTTGGATGTGGACTTCGTTCTGGACTGTACATCTATATTTTTAATCAGTTTTTCCGGGGACTGCCAAAAGAAATTGAGGAGGCAGCGTTTGTGGACGGCGCGGGTATGTTTTATACCTACTCCCGTATTATGCTTGCAAATGCGATGCCGTCTGTAATTACAGTTTCTATCTTTTCGCTGGTCTGGCAGTACAATGACACATTTTATGCAAGAATGTTTACAATGGATGCAAATACATTGCTGAGCATGAAAATATCTTCTTTTACAAGCACAATAAGCAACTCATTTAATATTGTCGACCCGACAATTTTAAAGTTGTATACTTATGCGGGGGTCATTTTGATGATTCTTCCGGTAATGATCGTTTACATCCTGCTGCAAAGACAGTTTATTGAGGGCGTGGAGCGAAGCGGTATTGTTGGATAAACTTGTTTTACGAGGTTTGCATAAGAAAAAAGTGGTAAAACTGCCGGGGATTTTTCCTTTGGCAGCTTTGCCGGAAATATGGTAGAAAGCAGTAATTCTGTTATTGCAGAAATGCTGTAATGGAAACAATTATATATTTATTTAAGGAGGAAGAGTATGTTTAAGAAAAAAAGTTTATTGTCTTTAAGCATGGTTCTTGCACTTGCAGCAGTTTCAGGGTGCGGGGATGATGCGAAAGAACCTGAGGCAACTCCAACGCCGCTGCCGACGAAGGCTTTATCAACCCCGACGCCGAAACCGACGGATGCTGCACAGCCAGAACCGACCAAAGCTGTGGCTCAGCCGACGGATGCGCCGACTTATGCAGCGGGCAGCGTTGTGGATTTTGAGGATGGCAATTATAGTTTTATTAAAGTAAAAGAATCCAATGTAGACAGTGCTGAAACAGAACTTTCCATCGTTGATTTCGGGGGGTCAAAGGCGTTGAAAATCGCTGCGGCAGACACTTCAAAGATCCCTTATGTGGCGATTGATATTTCAAGTCTGGCAGGGGACGCGGTAGCAAACGTTCGTTCTATTGAAATGGATATGGGAATATCCCATGACAGCGGAAAGTTTTATGCTGCTTCTGGTATTTGTTACTATTATGTAGGAGAGGATAATACAGAGAAAGAAGCAACTTGGTCTGTATATCTGGAAGCAAAAAACCCGAAGAGAGCAACATTTAAATTAGCTGATGATGAAAACTTTGTAGCGGGCGCAAAGAATATTATTATCGTCACAAAGGAAACGGACAATGCAGCTGAGCCGACGGCAGAAGGGACAGCTTCTGTATTCTATATTGATAATATCGTGTTAAAGGATGCGGATGGCAAGGAAATTGCATTAAATACAGCGGCAGAATTTAATGCGCCGGACGGATTTTCAGATCAGGATTGGAGCAATCTGACCCAGGTAAAGAATGAAGTTGCAGTTTCTGGTATGGAGGAAGCAACATCAGGAAGCTGGTGGCCGGAAAGCGGTATCACCACAGATGCTGCGCAGGAGGGTGCAAAGTTTGTAGATCCTTCCATATTCGGTCCGGGAAAAGTTATGACAATTTATTTAGCTTTTGCGGATACAGCAGAGGACTGGCAGAAAAATGTGAAGCTCGTTGGTCAGTGGTGGCCGGTGGAAAATTCAGAGATATCTGCTCCAACATGGGAGCCGTTTTCCGTGCCGGATGTCGCAGAGCTGACGGTCAATGACGATGGTATTATGGCATTTAATTTCTATAACCTGCCGATGAATGATTCTAGGACGATAGCGCAGATTAGTTATGATGCGATTGCCGAACATCTTGGCGACGACTGGTTTAAGTATGTAAAGTTCCTGGGAATTGCAGATTCTGGCGCAGCGACAACCGTTTCATCGGTAACTGTCGGTGAGGAAAAGAAAGTGCTTCCGGCAACGATAAATGATGTTGCGATTGATGGATTTGCAGTGAAAGGCGCAGGCTGGGAACAGGGAGGCGTAGATACTGTAAATGCGGGCGGCACGTTTGACATCAGTCTTTTAAAGCCGGGCTGTGTTATAACCATCAATTATAAATCGGAAGGTTCGATGTGGTTGGTCGGCGACGGCGAGCCGTTTGGCTGGACGAGAATCGCTTATGATGAAACAAAAGAAGTAAAGGGTCAGGGCTTAACAAACGACGATAATAACCAGGTGCAGATTACTTACGACCAGATTGTGGCTTCGCTTGGCACAGATGATTTTTCAGGGCTTACAAAACTTCAGTGCGAGTCCGATATGGAGTGGGAAGTTTTCAGTGTTACCATCGGCGAATATGCTCCAGAACCTTACAAGTATACAGACGAGGTGATGTTGGAAGGTTCTGCAGTCAAAGGAAACGGATGGGCTCAGGCAGGAGTGGACAGCGTTGCAAACGGCGGGTCGTTTGATTACACTGCACTTGTGCCGGGTACGGTGATCAATATTCACTATAAAGATAACGGTGCGAATTTCTGGCTTGTTGTGAACGCAGAAGATGGCGCTCCTTACGGCTGGTCCCGTGTCGGTGTTGAAGAAACTGGTTTTACTAATACATGCCGTGTAGATCGTGAAAAATGTATTGTACAGATTACATACGATGATCTTGCAGCAAGACTTGGTTCAGAGGATTTCTCATTTATCAAACAGCTGCAGGCAGAGTCTACCGCAGATTGGGAAATTTATGGCATCGGTATTGCAAAACTGGCAGAGTAACATGCAGATTTGACGTTGTGTGGGTACCCGGATTTCCAGGTACCCCAGCATGGGTAAGAAATCAAAATAATTGCCCGTGAGAAAAGTAATATTCTTTGTATGATTATAAAGAAGTGGAGGATAATATATGTTTAATAGAAAGATGAAAAAGATCGTATCAATTGCTCTTGCAGGAACAATGGTAATGTCTATGACAGCGTGCGGCAATGATTCCGAAGATCCGAAGCCAAGCCCGACGCCTACGACGGCAGCCAAGCCAAACGACTCGCAGCAGGACGACAACAATAGTAATCCGTCCAATGATAATGATGATAACCAGACAGACAATAACCAGCCGACAGAAGGAAGCGTAACGCTTCCCGTAGAACCGCATGCCGGCTCGACGCCGAGGACGATCCGCATCGGAACATGGTATGATCAGTATTATGACAGCACGCACAGCGATATTTATGCAAATCCGGAAGTTAATAATCCAGAAACCGCTCAGATGATGTTTGATGCTGTCAAGAAAGTGGAAGAAAAATATAACGTAAGGCTGGAGTATGTCAATCTTACATGGGATGGCGCAATGGAAAGTATCAATACATCTATTATGTCAGGTACCCCAGACTGTGATGTTTACCAGGTAGATCTTCAGTTTGGCGTGCCTGCGACGTTAAATGGTTATGCGATGGCGCTTGAGGATATTCTTCCTCCAGAAGCTGATATTTTTAATGATCAGACGGTATTTAAATATTTAAAGATCGAAAATATCGACAACAGTTATCTTTTTACTGGAAGCGCATTGGACTGCGGCGCATGTCTCTTAGGATTTAATATGGATATGATCGATGAGGCAGGTCTTGAAAATCCACAAGATCTGTATGACCGCGGTGAGTGGACATGGGAGAAATTCCGCGAGTACTGCAGACTTTTAACCAAAGATACCGATGGCGATACAATCAATGATCAATGGGGCTACAGCGGCTGGTTTAACACGATGTTTTCTTATCTGTGTATGTCCAACGGTACACATGTAGCAGGCGGTAAGACGGAGTCCTTAAGTTCTCCGGCAACAATCGAAGTGCTGGATTTTATGTATCAGCTGTATCAGGTTGACAAAACTGCAAGACCGTTTGATTATGAGAACTGGGATATCAATACGACAGTTTATACTACCGGAACTGTCGGGTTCTGGACAACATATACCTGGGTACAGTCCGGCAACGGTCTTTCCAGCGATGTTGGTTTTGAGATCGGAATGGTTCCGTGGCCGATTGGTCCAAGCGGAAATCAGGAGACAAACAGCCAGGTAGCCGTAGCAGGAAACTGGTATATGATTCCAGTAGGTGTTGAGCGCCCTGAGCTTGTCTATGCGGTACTGGAAGAATGGTCCAATTGGTACAACAATGATCTTTCTTATCGCGATGATACCGAGTGGCATGAAGATAAGTGCGAGACAGAAAGAAACTGGGAATACTTAAAGAAGGCAGGGCAGTCGACGCCGTGGTTTGATCTGTGGGCGAATGTTACGGACTTCAATGCTCCGCAGGATGTAATCAATCCAGACGGCGACTCTGCCTCCACCGCTGCTCAGGCCGCAGAGCAGTACAAACAGCTTGTTCAGGATTTCCTTGATACTTATATGGGTAACAATTAATATTTATAGCTGAATGTTTTTACAGGAAAAGTGATAGGGCGGCAGGATGGCAAAGGGCGCTGTTCTGCCGCCTTTTCATGTGCAGTCCCATGCAGAAAAAGCATGCCGTAAGACGGCGCACGGAACGCACAGCAAGCAGAAAAGAGAAGTGTTCCTCTACTCGATTGTGCGGTTCTGTGCAGAAAAAATAATGCATAAATAGTGCAAAATAATGCAAAAAAATTCTTGATTTTTTGAAATTTATCCATTATAATAAGAATATAGATGAAAGGAAAAATATTGTATCGTGCATAGTTTTACAAAATAGTGCATAATACATAGCACCTGTTTTGAACTTATAATTTTGATGAAATGGGACGGATGAAGTTTTATCGGAATTTGTGCTGAAGCGTCGCAAATTCTATAGAGTGCCTGTTTCTCAGCAAAAAAACGCTTCAGAATGGAGATAAAAATGAGCGAAGTAAAAATGTTTACAGAGAATCTTCCGAATATTCCATGGCAGGAAAAACCGGAAGGGTACGTAGGTCCGGTGTGGCGCTACAGTGAGAATCCGATTATTAACCGCAATCCGATACCAGGCGTTGCAAGAATTTTTAACAGTGCGGTGGTTCCTTATGAAGGTGCGTTTATCGGAGTATTCCGCGCAGAGCAGACGGACGGCGTGCCGCATTTGTATCTTGGACACAGCAAAGACGCGATTCACTGGGAGTTTGAGAGTGAGAAGATTCAGATGGTAAATGAGGCAGGCGAGCCGTATATGCCGCGCTATGCTTATGACCCGCGCTTAGTTAAGGTGGAAGATGCATATTACATTATCTGGTGTACTGATTTTTACGGAGCGGCATTAGGTCTTGCAAAGACAACAGATTTTAAGACATTTACAAGGCTTGACAACCCGTTTATTCCATTTAACCGCAACGGCGTACTGTTCCCAAGAAAGATTAATGGAAATTATGTGCTGCTTTCCAGACCAAGCGATTCCGGTCATACGCCGTTTGGAGATATTTTTGTCAGCGAAAGCCCGGATCTTGTATATTGGGGCAAGCATAAGCATGTGATGACACGAGGATACAATCAGTGGTGGCAGACATTAAAAATCGGGGGAGGCGCGGCGCCGATTGAGACGAGCGAAGGCTGGCTTTTGTTCTACCACGGCGTGACTGGTACATGCAACGGTTATGTATATAGTATGGGCGCGGCGATTCTTGATATTGACAATCCTTCGATTGTCAAGTACCGCACAAAGGATTTTATTCTCACGCCAGAAGAATGGTATGAGGAAAAAGGATTTGTACCAAATGTTGTATTCCCTTGCGCTGCACTTGCAGATGCACAGAGCGGAAAAATCGCAGTATATTACGGCGCGGCAGACAGCTATGTCGGTCTTGCATTCACAACAGTAGATGAGATCGTCGCGTACATAAAAGAGCATCATACAGAAAATGGGGATGATAGTACAATTGGGATTATTTAATTCCGGTTCTATTCAGTGTCCAAAAAGAGAAATCAGAAGACAGCTCTGCCTTACTTTACAGGCAGGGCTGTTGATCCAATAAAAAAGAAAAGATAAGGGCTGTCGTTGGAAGAATTTTGCTGTAAGGTTATTGTTGTGTTATGTAAAACGCAATATTTTATACAGCAGAAACTTTGTGCGGCAGCTTATTTCCGTACATTTTAAAATGGAGGCTGCAAAAGATATTTTATAATAAATTCGAATTATAAAATATTTTAGAGCATAAAAATATATAATTTAGATTTAAATATTCTTTTTAGAAAGTTTTTCATTGGTAATTTTTTAAAAAGATGTTTCAAAAATTGATACGCCGAATTTTGTCAATAAAATTGCAGCCAGCTCTTTTCATGTTCAACAATGTGCAGTATAATAATGGTGTCAATGCACGAGGTTATGGTGTTTTTACTATTTCGAGAAAGGGAAGCATCCATGCGGAGGTTGCGCAGGAGAGAAGAACAGTGGACTGTCTGATCCAAACAACAGGGGGCGCCGTATGATTGTTTGACCTGCCTGAAAAAATTATGCGGATTGTGTTAGAAAAAGCAACAGCCAATGGCGGGGATGGATGTAGCTGTACTGTTTTTTCATCAAGAGAAAGCATATGTTGTCATTGACGCCAAACCAGTACGACCATTGACAAAAAACGCTTTGGATTTTGAGGTGCTGAATGCAGAAATACTGCAATCTAGTGCCGATGGACAAAGCGGCTGTAGACGAGAACGCTGTTATTCTCGATGTAAATTTTGATGAAACTTGGGAGGATTGCTGCAGCTTTTAAAATGCCATTATGAGCTGCCATAAAATATAAGCTGCAAACTGTAATGATAGAAAAATCGAAACAGCCGGAAATAATTTTTATTTTGTTTCAATCATTCGCACTTCATAATGTTTTCCAGTGCGGGATGGCAATTTATGGAAAGGGATAATGAAATGGCGGCGGCAGTTTGCGAAATCCCAAGTATCCTTGATTTGGAGGTAATGTTACGGATGGAAATAGGGAAGATTGCAGAGGAACATCTGCGGAAAAAAATCCTTCCATTCTGGGAAGGGTTAAAGGACGAGGAGAACGGCGGTTATTACGGTTATATGGATTTTGATTTGAATGTGGACAAAGCCGCAGTAAAAGGCTGTATTTTAAACAGTCGAATTCTCTGGTTTTTTTCCAATGCAGCGATTGTACTAAAAGAAGACTCGCTGCTTGAGTATGCCGAACATGCATACAAGTTTATGAAAGATCACTGTTTTGATGAAGAAAATGGTGGTGTTTATTGGTCTGTATATGCGGACGGAACTTTGGCGGATACAACAAAACATACATACAATCAGGCGTTTGCTGTATATGCATTGTCCTCATACTATGCGGCAAGCGGCGACAATGAAGCGTTGGAATATGCTTATGGGCTTGTCGATATGATTGAGACAAAGTGTGCGGATCAGGATGGATATCTTGAGGCGTTTGATCGGATGTTTCAGCCGATTGAAAATGATAAGCTGTCGGAGAATGGCGTGGTTGCGCAGCGAACGATGAATACGCTGCTGCACGTGTTTGAAGCGTACACAGAACTTTACCGCGTCACGAAGGATCAGGGAATTGCAAATCATCTTATCTCGATTCTTGATACTTTTGCAGACAAGATATACAATAAGGCATATCATCGTCAAGAGGTATTTTTTGACCGTCAATTTAACAGTCTGATTGATCTGCATTCTTATGGGCATGATATTGAAACGGCGTGGCTGGTGGACCGCGGTCTTGAAATTCTTGGAAATAACAGATTGTCCGAAAAGATTTCTCCAATCACACAGGCACTTACACAAAAAGTCTATCAACAAGCTTATACAGAGCATTCTTTGCTGAGCGAGTGCGAGCGAGGGGTAAATACTGCATCAAGAATTTGGTGGGTGCAGGCGGAAGCGGTGATTGGCTTTTACAATGGCTGGCAGAAAACGCCGGAACATACAGAGTATTTAGCGGCGAGCAAAGATATTTTTCAGTATATTATGGATAAATTTGTGGACAGGCGAGAAGGTTCGGAGTGGTATTGGGAACTTGACGAGCATGGAGAACCGATCGATCAAAAGCCGATTGTGGAACCATGGAAATGCCCGTATCATAATGGAAGAATGTGCATGGAATTGATACAGCGCGATAAAATTTACCAAGTATAAGACCGTTTATCAGCGGCGGAATGAGAGGACACGATGCATAAACAATATTTTTTTGAACAGTCAAGATATGATAGAGTAGTTCGTCAGCAAAATAAAAAGTTATTATCAGGAAACGGTGTTTTTGATCGCTACAAGTATCCGGTACTAACAAGAGAACATATTCCGGTATTTTGGCGTTATGATTTAAATGAGACGACAAACCCATATTTTTTAGAACGTCTTGGGGTAAATGCAACATTTAACGCTGGAGCGATTGAGATTGCAGGCAAGTATTATCTTGTGGCAAGAGTGGAGGGCGCTGACCGAAAATCATTTTTCGCGGTGGCCGAGAGCGAGAGCCCGGTGGAAGGTTTTAAATTTTGGGATTACCCGGTGCAGCTGCCCGATACATGCAAAGAGGAAACAAATGTTTATGATATGCGGCTGACAAGACATCAGGACGGTTATATCTACGGCGTGTTCTGTTCGGAGAGCAAAGATAAGGATAATCCAGATTTGGCGGCGGCAGTGGCCTCGGCTGGAATTGTGCGCACAAAAGATCTAAAGACTTGGGAGCGGCTGCCGAATTTAAAGACATTGCGTTCTCCACAGCAGCGCAACGTTGTACTGCACCCGGAGTTTATAGATGGAAAGTATGCATTTTATACAAGACCGATGGACGATTTTATCAATACTGGAAGCGGCGGCGGAATTGGTTTTGGTCTGTGTGACGATATTACAAATGCTGTGATTGATGAGGAAATTATCACAAGCCGCAGAAAATATCATACAATTACCGAGGCAAAAAACGGCGCGGGAGCACCTCCGATCCGCACGGAGAGGGGATGGATACATATTGCGCACGGAGTGCGCAACACAGCGGCAGGGCTGCGCTATGTAATCTATGCGTTTGCGACCGATTTAAATGAGCCGTGGAAGGTGATTGCTGAGCCGTCTGGTTTTATGATTGGACCACGCGGGGACGAGCGAGTTGGGGATGTATCAAACGTTGTATTTACAAACGGAGTAATAGCAAGACGAAACGGAGATATCTTTATCTATTATGCATCATCGGATACAAGACTGCATGTCGCTTCTACAACGATAGAACGACTGATCGATTATGTATTTAACACACCGCAGGACCCATTGCGGTCAGCAGACTGCGTGGCACAAAGGTGTGATATGATCCGCAAGAACTTGGAGATTATCAAAAAAGAATCTCAGATATAAAACCAGGTTTCACAGCGGCAGAAGAGAACTGAAAATAGGAAATAGAAGGGGATGATCCTTGCCAACAGCCGGAAAATGTGGTAAACTTTACTTGGACAGTGAAAACACCGTACAGAAATCAAGAAAGGAAGTACGACATGGGCTATTTGGAAAAATATGAGGAATGGTGCAAAAACCCATACTTTGATGATGCGACAAGAGCAGAATTAAAAGCTCTTGAGGGGAACAATACGGAGATCGAGGATCGCTTTTACCGTGATTTGGAGTTTGGAACAGGCGGATTGAGAGGCGTGATCGGTGCAGGTACAAACCGCATGAATCTCTATACGGTGCGCAAGGCGACACAGGGACTGGCAAACTTTATTATCAAGGAAGGCGGTCAGAGCAAAGGCATTGCAATCGCTTATGATTCGCGCCGTATGTCTGTTGAGTTCTCGGAGGAAGTAGCGCTGTGTATGTGTGCAAATGGGATTAAGGCATACCGATTTGAGTCGCTTCGGCCAACCCCGATGCTTTCTTACGCACTGCGCGAGCTTGGATGCATTGCAGGTGTTGTAATTACAGCCAGCCATAATCCAGCGGAGTACAATGGATATAAAGTTTATTGGGAGGATGGAGCGCAGATCACTTATCCGAAGGATGAGCTGATTATCACAGAGGTAAACAATGTTACAGATTTCAATACGGTAAAGACAATGAGCCGGAAAGAGGCTGAGGAAAAAGGGCTTTATCATGTAATCGGCAAGGAAATTGACGACAAATATACGGAGACGTTAAAGAAACTTGTAATTCATCCTGATATTGTAAAGGAGATGGGAAAGGATCTTGGCATTGTCTATACACCTTTGCATGGGACAGGAAATTTGCCGGTGCGCCGTGTGTTGGCGGAGCTTGGTTTTGAGAAAGTCTATGTTGTTCCAGAGCAGGAAAAACCAGACGGAAATTTCCCGACTGTGCCATACCCAAATCCTGAGGATGCAAAAGCATTTGCGCTTGCGCTTGCACTTGCCAAAGAGAAAGATGCAGAGCTTGTGCTTGCGACAGACCCGGATGCAGACCGCCTTGGCGTTTATGCAAAAGATTCTAAGACCGGCGAATATCACAGCTTTACTGGAAATATGTCTGGAATGTTGATCTGCGAATATCTTTTAAGCCAGAAGAAGGAACTTGGAACAATCGCAGAGGACGGCGTACTGGTAAAAACAATTGTTTCAACAAATATGGCGGACAAGGTTGCCGAGGAGTACGGAATTAGACTGGTTGAAGTTTTGACAGGATTTAAGTATATCGGCGAGCAGATTAAACTGTTTGAGCAGAGCGGACATGGCACCTATGAATTTGGGTTTGAGGAGAGCTATGGCTGTCTTGTCGGAACACATGCAAGGGACAAGGATGCCGTTGTTGCAGTGATGCTGTTGTGTGAAGCGGCGGCTTATTACAAAAAGCATGGTTTGACACTTTGGGATCAGATGTTAAATATTTATCAGAAGTACGGCTATTTCAAGGAGAGCTTGCAGACGCTTACTTTAAAGGGCGTTGAGGGCGCGGGAAAGATTAAGCAGATGATGGAAGATATCCGCAATAATCCGCCGGTGCAGCTTGGCGATTACAAAGTTGTTGCATTCCGCGATTACAAGGCGGACACAGTAAAAAATATTGCAACAGGCGAAGTGACCAAAACAGGGCTTCCAGCTTCAAACGTGCTGTATTTTGATCTTGATAACGACGGGTGGGTATGTGTCAGACCATCCGGCACTGAGCCAAAGATTAAGTTTTATATCGGCGTAAAGGGCGAGAGCTTTGAGGATGCAGAAGAAAAAAATAAGAAATTGACCGATGCGCTGATGGAATTGGCAAAATAAAATGTGATATAAAGCTCGGACGGCAAAGTTGTCTGACTGTCCGAGCTTTATTTTTCTAAAAAAGGATATTCCAGTAGAAGAAACAATCTTCTGCTTAAATTAATGATTTTTACGAAAAGGTTTTCGGAACTATAAGTACTGATATAAAAAACATATTAAAGTAATGAATGCAGAGAAGTTCTCGTGAGTATTCGAAGAAAACAAAAGAATATTTTATAGTTTTATATTTTGTGGATTGCGCTGATATAGATCGGGTTGTAAAAAGCAGCGCGGGAAGAAGGTTTTATGAAAAAGTGTGGGATAAGATTATGCGGAATGCTCCTGGCGGCTTCCATGATGTTTTCTGCGTGCGGCAATAACCGCGACAATATAGAAGAGCCTTCTGTAACGCCAAATGAAACGCAGCAGAATGGGGAAAACAACAATAACAAGGAAGAACAGAATAACGGTGATAATTTGCCGGAAAGCGCAGAGGCGTTTCAGCTTCCAGAAGCTGTCCGCACAGCAGCGATGGATGCAAAGAACAATGCGTCTGAAATGGCGCAGCGCGCTGTTTGTTCACAGGGAAATACAAGGCGGATCCAAGAAGTTTTTTCGCGGATGGGACAGGGAGAAAATGTTACTGTGGCGTACCTTGGAGGTTCAATCACCGAGGGATATATGGTAAACTCCACGCAAAATTATGCGAACAAAACGACAAACTGGCTGAAAAAAGTTTTTGAAAATAATAATATAAAACATGTTAATGCGGGACTTTCAGGAACTTCATCAACAATCGGTCTTCTGCGCGTGCAGCAGGATGTACTTGACAAGAAACCAGATTTGGTGTTTGTAGAATTTGCGGTAAATGATGCAAATGATGCGATAAGTAAAATGATGTATGAAAGTTTAATTTCCAGAATTATAAATTCAGAGACTGCTCCAGCGGTTGTATTAATTTTTACAGTTCTGGAAAACGGCTATACCTGCGAGGAACATATGTCACGTATTGGCGAGGCGTACCGTCTGCCGATGATTTCTGTCAATGCGGCTCTCGCGCCGGAATTGGAATCAAAAAATATCGAGTGGTCCGATTATGGGCAGGATGAAGCACATCCGACAAAACAGGGACATATCTGGATTTCCGAGTTTATCCAGTATTTATTTGCTGATATTATAACAAAAAATGCACTGGATGAAGAGATGGATTATACAGCGTGCAAATCGTTTGGCGCGCCTTATGCGGGGATGAATTTTTATAATAGTGAAAATCTCTATGTGCCGGATACCGGCGGCTTTGTGGAGGCAAATTCCGATATTCAGCATTTTCCGAACGACTGGATCTGGGGGAAGAAGGCGGGCGGCTCGCTGGAATTTACGATGACAGGGAAGAATCTTATTTTGCTGTACAAGGAAGTCAACAATAAAAATATGGCGGCGGTTGATATTTATGTGGATGGAAAGAAAAAGGTTCAGGTAAATGCAAATTCCCCGGACGGATGGAACAATCCAGAGACATATATTATTTTTAACGATGTTGACGAGGGAGAGCATACAATTAAAATCACGGTAACAGAAGATACTATAGATAAGAATTTTCATATTTTAGGTTTTGGAACAACAGGGACAATAAATTCCAAAGAGCGTGTAAAGGAAGAAGATATGCTATATCAGGATAGAGCAATTCGAAATATTGGAAATACATTTGCATTACAGGAATTGATAAAGCGCGCCGAGGCAGGAGAGAAACTGACCATCGGATTTATCGGCGGGTCCATTACGCAGGGCGCAGGAGCCTCCAATTCAAATAAGTGCTATGCAAAGCTGGTTTATGACTGGTGGTGCGATACCTTCCCGCAGGCGACATTTCAGTATGTCAATGCTGGAATTGGAGCGACAACTTCTCAATTTGCATGTGCGAGAGTACAGTCAGATCTATTAGACAGCAAACCGGATTTTGTTGTTGTGGAATTTTCCGTCAACGACGATGCCAGCAGTTTTTTTGCAGAAACTTATGAAAGTTTGATACGAATGATTTTATCAGCAAATCCAGATGCGGCGGTTATGGTGCTGAATATGGTACAGTATAATTCAGGAGTTAATGCGCAGATGATCCACAATGAAGTTGCAAAGCATTATGAGCTTCCGGCAGTAAGTATGAAGGAAAGCATTTACAGAGAAATTATATTAAAGCATCTTGAAACAACGGATGTGACGGTCGATATGATTCATCCAAATGACAGAGGACATGCTTATGGCGCTGAGATTGTAACATATTTTCTTGAAAAAGTAAAGGATGGAACGTATTATTCGGAGAAAGCAGCGGTGCTTGCCGAGCCAGCTAGGGATTTAAAGAGCATAACTTCCGTGCGTTACGACAATCGGAACAGCGAGCCTGAATTAAAGGGATTTGTAAAAGATACTGCTGAGCAGAAAGAGATTACAGATATTTTTAAAAACGGGTACACAGCAGAAAAAAAAGGGGATACTATTATATTTGATGAAATTTATGGCAGCAGGATTTCTTTACAATATCGTAAGACGAATCAGCTTGGCGCGCCGAAAGCAATTGCTGTTATTGATGGCAATGAAGATACCACCGTCAGTCTGGATGGGAATTATCCAGACGGCTGGGGAGACTGGCTCTATCTGCATAATATTGCGGATAACCTTGACCCAGCCGTGCCGCATACTGTAGAAATCCGTATTACCGAGGAGGGTGATCGTGATTTTTATCTTGTTTCAGTAATTGCTGCGGGGGAAAGTTTGAAAGAAAAATAAGTTTAAACTCTTTTTATTTCCAGATTTCCTCGCCAAAACTTTCCAGAAAAGCCGTGAGTTCCTCCGCCATTTTTTCCGCCTCCGGCTTGCGGATATGACCAGGGGTGCCGCAGCCATTGTTGGAATAAAGGAAATGTACAATTTTTGGGTCGGAAAGTTCTTCTGCAACCGACCCAATCGCATCGTCCCACGCAGCATCATGACAGAGAATTGTCGTGGTAAGTACAAACAGGGCGTTTGGGTATTTGGCGCGAAGCCCTAAAATAAAATCCTTATAGTGCTTTTTCCAGCGCGCACTTTTTATAGCGTCCTTTCCCATATAATTTTCCGGGTTGGCGTCGTTTTGACCGAATGCGATAATGACAACATGAGGTGTGTAGCGCGAGAAATCCCAGGGGGTTATTTCTCCAAAATAATCGCAGTAGCGCAGTTTGTCCCATACGCTTTCCATACCAATATAATCTGGTCCGTGAAAATATCCAGTATTATCAAGCAGCGCGATTCCGCCCTGCGCGATATCGTGAAGTTCCGCATGAAGATTTCTGGCAGTGATAAAAGCGTAGGAAAACCAAGAATTGGAATAGATGCCATCATGCCCTTCAGGGTCGGGTTTTCCGGTGTATGCGACCGCCTCGCTGACCTCGCCGGCACTGACAGAATCGCCGTAGCATTCAATGCGGCGGGAAGGCTTTGGAGCAGGGGGAAGAATCTGAAAATCACTGCTTGTAAAAATGCCGAGAAAATCAAAGCAGTGCGAGGCATCCTGACATTTGTAGAGGGTTACTTCATGGATTTCATCGGTAAATACGCAGGCTGGCGCAAGCATAATTTCGGTATTATGTTCTGTGATTTCAATTTTTTCCTGCACTTGTCCGTCGATCACTACGCCGATATAATTGTGATAACAGCAGTGATAATTTTTTAATTTTACATAAAAATTTGTTCCGCGAAAGCGAAATGTTACCGAGCTTCCCGCAAAAATAAAACAGGGTTGTTCGGGGTTTGAAAAATCAATTCTTCCAGTATAGGAAAAAAAAGGATGGCAGGGTGAGATCGGTTGGAGATGTTGTTTGTTTTGTTCCATAATTCCTCTCATTCCACCGCACAGGCGGTATTTTTATTATGTTTTTGGATCGCATAAATAATTCAGTGCAAGAACGCTCTTTTTATGTTGTGAACTGCAGAATTTTTTAAGAAGAAGTTCTTTGATTATTTTTTCGATTATATCATTTTATGGCTGTTTTTTCAAACTTTTGCTAAAATATCTTGAAAAAATATCCTGCCAGGGTTAAAATACAGTTAGGTAAAGCCGATAATGTAAGCAGAAGGTTTTAGAATGAAACATAAAAGTTTATGAATTTTTGTAAGTTTTCAGTGACGGTGGGCGCAGAAATTATTATCAAGCAAGGAGGTAGTGCTTATGTCAACAATCAATGGAAGTTATTTTAATTACAGCAGTCCTTTCTTTTCGGGTTCTTCTATGGGTTCCGGCGGTTTGCTCGGCGATTATCTCAGCATCCGCAACGGCAGTTATAAGAAGCTGTTAAAAGCTTACTATGCAAAGCAGAACAACAGTGAAGAAAAAACAAACAGTTCAACAAATAAAACAAAAGAGTATGACAAGACCGTATCGAAGGAACTGAAACAGTTACAGACGGATTCTTCCGCATTAAAGACAGCAACAGAAGCGTTTACAAAGAAAGGTTCTAAGCTGTTTGACCAGATAACAACAACGACCAAGGACGAGCAGGGCAACGAGACGACAACAAAAGATTATGACTGGAAGGCGATCACAAGCGCAGTAAAATCATTTGCTGATGCGTACAACAAGACGCTTGATTCTGCATCAGAGCAGGACAATGTAGCCGTTTTGCGCAAAGCGGCAATGATGACAAAGAACACCGCAGCAAACAGGAATATGTTAAGCCGTGTCGGCATTACAATCGGGAAGGACAACAAACTTTCTGTTGATGAGGAGAAGTTAAAGAAAGCAAATATCAACGATTTGAAGTCACTGTTTGGAGGCAGCTACAGCTCTTATGTTTCATCCATCGGACAGAGAGCTTCCGATATTCAAAAAGTTTCGGAACAGATGATTAAGAGCGCGACAAATTCCAATGCAAGTACATACACAAGAAGAGGAAGTTACAGTTCACTTGCAACAGGTGGAATTTACGATAGTTTCTTCTAAAAAACCGATTTAAATGCAAATCCCCCAACCTTTAAGGTGGGGGATTTTTTGCGATAAGAGTAAGGATTGATTTGTTTTTTGCAATAAAATATTGCATACTTTTTTCATTATAGTATAAGAAAGTTTTTGGCTGGCAAGGAGAAACAACTAATAGTTGTTAGAATATAGTATTAACAGTTAGTTGTTTTTTCTGCGTGTTTGTATTATGATAAAAACAGTATACAGTATACAATATAAAATGCGCCGCGGGCGCGGAAATGAGGATTTATGGATACAGAATTTGCAAAGCGGCTGGCGATGGTGCGCCAGGAGAAGGGATTAACGCAGCAGCGGCTGGCGGATCGGCTTGGCGTGACAGCGCAGGCAGTTTCAAAGTATGAGACAGGTGCAAGTCTGCCGGAAATCGATACATTAAAGGCGATTGCAATGGTGCTTGGATGTTCCACCGATTATCTATTGGGGCATGAGCTTACACAGGATTCCCAGATTAATATGTTAGACCGCGAGCGGCGGGACGAGATTGACCGTGCATTGCATAAGGAGTGCCTTGGGATAGATGTCGGAGCAGGACTGGTTGATCTGCTTATGGAAGAAAATAAGAATCATTATGAAAGATTTCATAAGCTGCGCGTGAAACTGGCAAGTGAGTATGGGATTCTTGTTCCGATTGTGCGTCTGAAAGACAATGTAGGCTTGGAGAATAAGGAATATCAGATTCTTCTGCACGGGAAAACGGTAATTGGGCAGGGGAAATTAGAATATCCAATGTTTTTTTACCCGCAGAAAAAGGCGGAAGATAAAACGCAGATTGAAGGCAGGGAGCCTGTGTGGAATGTGAAGGGCGTCTGGCGCAAGCAGGAGGAAGAAGGAAAGATTTCCTGCATGGATATTATTATTGTTCATTTAGAAAAACTGATTCTTGAAAATTACGATAAAATATTGAATCGCCAGATTGTAGCGGATATGGTGTCGAGAGCGCGCAGCTGGTGTCCGGCGGCTGTGGATGGAGTGGTTCCAGAAAAAGTGAGTTTCGCCCGTCTCCAAAATGTGATAACAAGATTGGTTAAAGAAAAACTTCCAGTCAACCGCATGGATTATCTGATTGGTTTTCTCGAAGAACATCCAGAACTGAACAGTGCGGAGTATGAGCAGCTAAAAGCGGGACTATAATGCTGTAAAGCTTCTTGTTTTGGCTATAGGTCAAGCAATATGGCAGTTTACAAATTTTTAATTTCAAACAATTAAAAAATAAATACATCCATTTGAAAGTTTAGAAAAATTTGTAAACTGCGATTGCTTTATTTTGATGGTTAAATTCTTTCATAAACCGTGTAATTATGTGAGCTTAGAAGGCGTTTTCCAAGAGAAAGCGCCTCTTCTTTATAAAATTCAATACGAAGCACGCCCTGTTCAAATTCGCGGTTGTGGATAATCCCAATATTTTTAATGCTGATTCCATTTGCTCCAAGCAATGTGGCAATGGTAGCGATCGCCCCAGCTTCATCGCTGATATCAATAAACACTTCAAAAAAGCGGTTCAGCATTCCTTTTCCATTTGGAATGCTGCTGCGGTAGTTTCCTGCCTGCTCAAAAATTTGATGAAGAGAAGCAGCATCACCAGAGGAGATTGCATTGGATGCATCGGTAAGCAGGCGGATGTAAAGTTCCAATGTATGTTTGATGCTGAAGGCATTCTCCAGACATACGCTCTCCCACATAGAAGGGGAGGAGGAAGCGATCCGTGTAATATCTTTAAAACCGCCCGCCGCTAACATTCGCATACGCTCTTTGCCGTCGTCCGCCGTGCGGACAAGATTGACAAGCTGCGCAGCGATAATATGCGGCACATGGCTGATCGCAGCAGTAATATTATCATGTTCCGCAGCATCAAGAATCACAGGGATCGCGCCAAAGCGTTCGACAAGATTAGACATATAATCAACAAGCTGTTTTGGAGTATCGGAACAAGGAGTTAAAATATAGTAGGCGTTTTCTAAAAGCTCCAAACTTGAATTTGCATAGCCCGTCTGCTCAGAACCTGCCATTGGATGACCGCCGATAAATTGATGCGACAAGCCGCAGTTTGCTGCCGCGGCATGAATGCTGCCTTTGACGCTGCCGACATCCGTAATAATGCAGTCGGAGGAAACAATCGCAGAAAGCTTTGTTAAATAATCAATGTTTTTTGATACAGGAGCACATAAAAAAATTAAGTCTGCCGCGGCAAAAGCGTCGAAACTTGTTTCAATGCGGTCGAGAACACCATCCTGCCGGGCGGCAAGAAGCCCCTGGGAAGGTTTGTTGTGATAATTGTATGCGAACAGCGAAAGATCGGGAGAGACCACGCGCAAAAGTCTTGCGATCGAGCCGCCAATCAGCCCAAAACCGATAAAACCGATTGTTTTTATTTCTTTCATAAAATTTGACAGGCATAAATTCGCGACTTTTTAGAGAAGCTTTTTTATAGTCTCTTTTTGCCGACAAAAAAAGTGCCGTTTGCCTTTCTGTATATATTTTTGGAGCAAAATTAAAAATGCTTTCCAGCAAGCTGAATGTACGGCCGCAGTTCCTTGCAAAGCTTATCAAACAATTTGAAGGTAAGCGACTGAGGACCGTCATAAAGCGCTTTTTCCGGGCATGGGTGAGTCTCAATCATCAGACCGTCCGCACCTGCGGCGACAGCAGATTTTGCAAGTGGTGCAACATAAGCGCGGACGCCGGAGGCATGACTTGGATCAACAACAATCGGAAGATGGCTTTTTTCACGCACCACCGGAATAGAACTGATATCCAGTGTATTGCGCGTTGCAGTCTCAAATGTGCGTATGCCCCGCTCGCACAGCACAACATTTGGGTTGCCCTCAGCCATCACATACTCTGCTGCGTTCAGCCATTCGTCCACCGTGGCAGAAAGTCCTCGTTTTAAAAGAATTGGAAGACCTGTTTTTCCAGCTTCTTTTAACAGATAGAAATTTTGCATATTGCGCGCGCCAATCTGGATCATATCAACATACTTTACAGCAGCTTCAATAGCGGCGAGACTTGTAACCTCGCAGACAACCGCAAGTCCAGTCGCCTCGCGCGCTTCTTTCATCAGCCGAAGCCCGTCTTCTTCAAGACCCTGGAACGAATAAGGAGATGTTCTTGGCTTGTACGCGCCGCCGCGCAGAATCTGCGCGCCGGATTCTTTGATTGCCTTGGCAGTCTGCAATACCTGTTCTTCATTTTCCACAGCGCACGGACCGGACATAATAACAAATTCGCTGCCGCCAATGCTTGTATTGCCAACCTTGACAATCGATTTTTCAGGGTGAAATTTTTTATTTGCAAGCTTGTAGCTTTCCGTGACAGAAACAATATGGTCAACTCCCTCTGCAATCTCAAGATTTTGGTTGATCAGCCGGGTTTTATCACCAATTACCCCGATAATGGTCACCTGCGCACCATCAGAAAGATGCGGCTCAAGCCCGTTGCTTTGGATAATACTGACAATATGTTCTATATTTTCTTTTGTAGCTTGCGGTTTCATAACAATAATCATATCGATCCATACCTCATTTTTATAAAAATTTATTTTGAAAACCATTGTAGCGGATGAAACAGAGTTTGTCAATACTATGTTACTTTAAAGTTTTACGGTTTAAAGTAATAGAAAAAAAGAATTTTGATGAATATTTCAGAAAATTAAATATTTTAGTTGTAAATCAAGAGATAATTTAGTAAAATAGAATAAGTAGTTTGCGCAAATGCAGAATCGGACAAAACGGGACAGTACAAAAGCCCGGAATGATTGTTTTACATACATACAACGAATGGCAGGGAGCGCAAAGATAAAATGGAAACCGTTGATTCACGCGGTGCAGAACGCAGCGCGCAGGAAAGGAGTATTAATATTATGGAAACATACAAATATGAAAAAATTCGCAATGTGGCAGTGCTTGGACACGGCGGAGCAGGAAAGACAACGCTTGTCGAGGCGATGGCGTACACGACAGGCATCACAACAAGACAGGGAAAAGTCGAAGAGGGCAACACCATCAGCGATTATGATAAAGAAGAAACAAAGCGTCTTTTTTCGATCAATATGTCGGTTGTTCCAATAATCTGGGAAGATACAAAGATCAATTTCCTTGATACTCCGGGATATTTTGATTTTGTCGGCGAAGTTGAGGAGGCGGTAGGCGCCTGCGATGCGGCAGTTATTGTAGTGTCCGGGAAAAAAGGCGTCGAGGTCGGCACACGAAAAGCGTGGGATTTATGTGAGAAATATAAGATACCAAGAATGTTTTTTGTCACAGATATGGATGACGATAATGCAAGTTTCCGCAAGGTGATCGAGAGACTTACCGAACTTTACGGAAAGCGTATTGCGCCGTTCCATTCGCCGATCCGCGAGAATGAAAAATTTGTCGGTTTTGTCAACGTTGTTAAAATGGCAGGCAGAAAATTTACAAAAATAAGCGATTATGAGGAATGCGATATTCCAGATTACTCGATGGAGTATGTTACAAAGTACCGCGAAGAGTTGATGGATGCGGTGGCTGAGACAAGCGAAGATCTGATGGAAAAATATTTTGAGGGTGAGGAGTTTACAGCGCAGGAGATCTCCACAGCACTGCGCGGAAGCGTTACAGATTGCAGTATTGTTCCAGTGCTGATGGGTTCTGGTTTAAATGCGCAAGGCACAAAGATGCTTTTGCAGGCGGTGGAAAAATATTTCCCATCTCCAAATAAATGCGTAATTACAGGGATTGATGCAAAGACTGGCGCGACGTTTGCAGCGGATTATGATGCAAATAAGCCGATGACGGCAAAGGTATTTAAGACTATCGCAGATCCGTTTATCGGAAAGTTCTCTTTGATTAAAGTATGTTCCGGCGTGCTGAAAGCGGATGATGTCGTTTACAATGTAGATAAGGAGACGGAAGAAAAACTTTCAAGGCTCTATGTGCTGCGGGGAAAAGAGCAGATTGAGGTAAAAGAACTGTATGCCGGAGATATCGGCGCGGTGGGTAAATTGTCCAGCACAACAACCGGAGACAGTCTTGCATCCAAAGCAAATCCTGTTCGCTTTGACCGCACGAAAGTATCCGTGCCTTATGAATATAAGAGTTACCGCGCAAAGAACAAGGGCGATGACGACAAAGTATCGCAGGCTCTTGCCCGGCTGATGGAAGAAGACTTGACTCTGCGCATTGAAAATGATAAGGAAAATCGTCAGTCGCTTTTATACGGTATTGGCGAGCAGCACCTTGATGTGGCGATAAGCAAGCTTGCACAGCGCTTTAAAGTGGAAGTGGAGCTTTCTAAGCCGCGCGTTGCGTACCGCGAGACCGTTCGCAGAAAAGTGACAGCAGAGTATAAATACCGCAAGCAGTCCGGCGGGCATGGGCAGTACGGGCATGTTATTATTGATTTTGAGCCGTCCGGCAATTTGGAAAAGCCGTATGAATTTGCAGAGAATGTGTTTGGCGGCGCAGTGCCAAGAAATTTCTTCCCGGCGGTTGAGAAAGGAATTGCGGAAGGCGTGCTTGCAGGACCGTTGGCAGGCTACCCAGTAGTTGGTATCAAGGCGACTTTAACCGGCGGTTCCTACCACGATGTTGACTCCTCCGAGATGGCGTTTAAAACAGCAACCATCCAGGCGTTTAAACAAGGGATTATGGATGCAACGCCAATTCTTCTTGAGCCGATTGCAACAATTAAAGTTACTGCACCAGAGCGTTTTACCGGCGATATTATGGGCGATTTAAACCGCAGGCGCGGCAGGGTGCTTGGCATGAATCCACTGCACAACAGGCAGCAGGAAATTATCGCGGAAGTTCCAATGTCAGAATTGTGCGGATACTCAACAGATCTGCGTTCTATGACCGTCGGCATCGGCGTGTACGCTTATGAATTTAACCGCTACGAACCAGCACCGTCCGATGTGCAGGCTAAGATGCAGGCGGAGTATAAGAATAATCAGTAAAAAATGCGGAGACAGGTTTTTAAGAATGACGCAGAAAGAGCAGCAGTTAGGCGTGCTGAAATAAATACAGAAAGATCAGAACTTTCAAAAGATTAAGTTGCCAAAAAGAATAAAAGAATAATACGATAAGAAAGATGGTTGGATTAAGATACTTTTTGTATTATAAAGAATAATAAAAAAGTTCCTATTTTGTAAGTGAATACTTATAAAATGGGAACTTTTTAATATGTGGATTTGGAGAAAGTATAAGAACGATAACCTTTCTAGTAGTATGAGTATGCTGCAAGTGTGGCAAAAAAATGGAATAATTACTTGATGATTTGGCAAGATTTTTGCAGGATTGTGATTGCATAAATGCTTGTTATAAATGTTTGAAGCATTATCGAAATCAATAAAAGCAACAAAGCTTGAAAAAGGTCTTAAAAGTGAGAAATATTGATCAATTAGATTAATTACAGTTACATTTGAGATTATGAAAGTTGTTGCAGAAGCTCGGATGGGGTAAGCAGCGGGATATCAAATTCTTCAAAATCTTTTTTATTGCGAGTAATAATATAATCACAGTGGATCGATTTGGCACAGACCGCCATCAGACAATCTTCGAAATCCTTTGCTTTTTTCTGGAATGCCATGAGGACATTATTGTTAGTAACACTACATACCTTTACAATTTCCAATAATTTTCCAACTGCTTTATAGGCCAGTTCGGTACTGTGAGTATGTTTTCTGACCAAATAATAAATATCAGTAATAGAAGATGCGGATACAAAGCCATCCATCCTGTGTTCTTCACATAAAGTTAAAACTGTACAAGAATCATCAGCAAAAGGCTCCCGCGCAAGAAGCATATCCATAATAATATTTGTATCACACATGATCTTCATATTTGGACAAACGCTCCTCCCGCAAAGAATCAAGGTTGATATCCGAAGGGATATCTTTTAACATTCCGCGGAGGGAATCCACAGCGGAAATTTGAGGGTTTATCACTTTTGCAATGGTCTTTCCATTGCGTGTAATAAAAATATCTTCTTTTGCGATCATTTCGAGATATTTGCCAAAGTTGGTTTTAAATTCTGTTGCAGTGACAATCATAAGCAGCGCTCCCTTTCTTTTTGATTAATTCTATTATATGCGATTTTACAAGAAAAATCAATAAAATCGTACAAAATAAAAGAAAAAAATCAAAATATTGTTCGATATGATTTTCACAAAAATAAAAAAGGGTATGAAATGGCTTATATAACCATATTTTAAAGCAATATCAATTACTTTGCTATTTGTCCGCTGTAAATCATAAGCTGCCTGTGTCATTTTCCGGAGGCGTATATATTCTGATAAAGATATACCAAAAACATACGAAAAAATACGCTGAAAATAACAGGAAGAACAACATGTAATACGGACAGTTTCAGAAAAAGATATTTCTTTGTCTAAATTATGTTCTATATAGTAAATAACTCTTTCAAGATTTTTCATCCATTCCATAATTTTGCCTCCTTGCAGATAAGAATACTCGGATTTGATTTATATTTCCTCTTTTTTTCCTTTCTTTTGTAAACTTAAATATAGTGCATCTGAATAAAAAATTTGTTTCAATAACAATAATTTTTTATTCAAAAATTATATTTGCAAATAATGAAAAATATTTTAAGAATATATGGAAATTTTCGACAATTTAAAGTATAATATTCCATATTTCTCCGATAATAGGATCAACAATCTGAAATATATAAAAATAAAAGATAATAGAGGATGAAAGCATGTCATTAACACATGTATATAAATGGTTAAATGATAAATGGGAAAGTATTACAATAGAGAAAGTAAGAGAAGAGCTGCATCCATCAAGAACTGTATCTGCTTATAGCGGCTTATTTATGTGTAAACTTTGTGGTCAGAATGTAATCCTTACAAAAGAAGGAAAGTATAATTGTTATTTTAAACATAATCGATTGGAAAAGAGTAAGGATTGTCCAGAACGATCAGAGGATGTTTCTTCGGTTAAAATAGATTATGATATTCATAAGTATGAACTTCCAATTCGATTGTGTGATATTACAGAAGATCGTTTTAAGTTAGAACTGGGATTATTATATATTCCTTTTTCGATATTACAACAACAAGAGGTACAAGAACTAGTAATAAAACCAGAAGGAATTTTGAGTGATCCTTATGTTTATTCTTTTGAACGGTTAAATCAAAATGCACTTACATATTTATCTATTGGCGGTACACCAGCAAAAAGATATAAGCTGATTTGCAGTGAAAAGTTAAGAGATTATTGGCCGCAATATATAAAGGGAATAGATACTTCTGGCAGTATTTTTGATTCAGAAACTGGAAGAAAATTAGTGGATGGTGCAGATGTTAAAGTTGGAGTTTCGTATTGGTTGCTTTGTAAGGGCAAGATTTATATGGCGAATCAATATATTGAAATTAAAAAAATCTGTGAAAAAAAGACTTCTGAAAGTGTATGGTATATTTATGAGGTAAAAGCAATAGCAATGGAAGAAAGTGCCGCCAAATTTTTTTTGGAGTTAAATTGTTGTCTTACCGAATCTCCTGTTTGTTTACAACCGATTTGGCCAATTTATGTAAAGACGCCTTATATGATTCGGCATAATAAAGATCAGCTTTGGTTGTATTTACGAGGAGAAAATAACATTATAACAAAAACATTTCCACAAGCTTTTATTACAGAGAAGTTTTGTCCAGAAGAAAAAGGAAAGGTGATTAAAGTTGATTGCAATGGTCGTCAGCAGTTAATTTCAGTTGGTCTTGCCAAAGTTTTACAATATACATACTTTTGGAAGGAAAGTTTAGCAGAAACAGCAAAAAAGCCAGTAATTAAGGTAACCGATATAAAAGGGAATATAATTGATTCAGGGATTGAGTATAAGTTACCAAAAAAACGCTTGATAATAATTGATGCTCCATTTGATGGAATGATTGTTATTTTAAGAGATGGTATTGTATTAGAAAAGCGTTATTTAGAAGCAAAGCGAAAAATGGATGTAGATAATATTTTTTTTGGATATGAAATCCAAGTTATGCAGGGACTTGATTTGGTTTGGACTATACAATATGAAACGCAAAGAAAAATATCTGCAACCAATGAGGAAATTATTTTAAAAAAATTAATTGCTTTTCATGGAAAATCAGTTCCAATACCTTATGCTATAAGTACAGTAGTTACCCGATTAGAGGACTATCCTAAAATAAAAAAATGGTTTTATAAAAAAAAGAAAAGTGACTATATTTCAGAAGATGCATTGCGCTATTTGCAATATTTTATTGTAAAGCTAAAATCGTAAAAATTAATAAAAATAAGTTTATTGCTCAAAAAGTAAAGATGTTATAATAAGGATGAAATCACGTATATTATATGAGTTTATAAGTCTTTAAGTTTATGTAGGAATGGAGAAAAGTATGAATTATATTGAAAAGCTCAGTGAGGAGGAACTGAAACGTTTTTGTAACTTTATAACAGGAAAAGTAATTAGAAAATATTTTCAAGACAACCCTAAAAAATTTAAGGAAATAAATCCAGGTATTCAACAACCTATTAAATTGAAAGATGAAATAGCTATTAAGTTAATTATAATGTATAGAAAAAAAGAATTTATTTCCTCATTTATCAATAAGCAGACCAGTCAGTGGATCGATAAAATAGAGAAAAATAAAAGTCTTTTGATAGAAGAAGGAAAAAGTTCTGCAACTGCTTTATTGTTGGCATTTTCTGAAACAGATTCTCAGGAATGGATGGATATTTATTTTAAGCTTACAAAAGAAATTAATTCGGAAGAATATAGTTTATTGATAAAAGAAGCAATTCAGCTTTTATCTGTCAAGCAAAAAGCTGCTGTATCCAATTCTGAATATTCGGATAAAAATATGGAATATTCAATAGTACAGAAATATTTGTTTGGACTGGAAAAAGAAAAAGAAGCACTTGAAAAAAAATATAAACAAGATATAGAAAAACTAAGGAAAGATGCGGAAAAAGAAAAAAAGGTTTTAACAACAACAAAAGAAGAATTAGAGATGTCAAGAGAAGAAATTAAGAGTTTAGAAAAAGAGCTTACAAAATTACATCAATTAGATCAAAAAGCTGTTTATAATAAGCAGATAATTTATGATGAAACTTATCCATTTATTTCTTTATGTATGATAACCCGTGATAGTGAGGGCAAGTTTAAATTAAATCGTCTTTCGGATGTTGAAGAAGGAATTATTTTGGGGCATTATTTACCAGATTATCCTATTTATAATAAATTATATATGAAAGAAGTTCCTGCTTCAGAAGGATTTGTTGGCGTATGGAGTTGGAAAATTGTACCACTTGATAATGATTCGACAAAAAATCGTATTTTATCTGTCTATCAAGAGAAATATATACCTACGGAATTGGTATTTATTTATGACTGTGAAACAATAAATAAGCTTTTAGAGCAATTAAAGAAGGGAATAGTAAAAAAAGTAACAGCTAGAAGAATAATATTTGCTTATCAAAATGAAAATAAACATTATGAAGGAGTATTTTGTACATCAAAAGATTTGGATATTTCAGAATGTAAGGTAAAACTGAAATCGGATATATTTTCTTTGCCAGTATTTTTATTTACGGATGTTGATATTTTTTCTTTTAATGAGAGAATATTTCATCGAAGGCTTAATCTTGGCAGACCAAGCCAAATTATTTTGGTAAAAGATCCTTTAGAAATAACAAAAGATATTTTGGTAAAACGAGTTACACGAGTGACAACAAAACAAAAAGGGTTTACAAAAAGTGAATATCAAAAATTTAAAGATTTTTTTGTAGAATTACCTTCTGTAGAACTTTACAAAGAAATTTCAGAAGCTTGTGAATGCAATAAAGAACAGGCAGAAGTATTAGTAAAACAGCTGGTTCAAAATGCTGCCGATTATCTTGATGCCTGCGATTTAGAAAGTGAAACATTATCTTGTTTGATTCGAAATCATTCTGCTTTAATGGAGAGTTGTAAAAACCTTGTAGAGAAAGAATGGCAAATGGAAAATAATACAAGGATGAAAGAAGCAAAAGAGTCACTTGAGCTGATAAAACAAAAAATTTCAGAACAATCAAAAATATTTGAAGACATCAATGCGGAATATGCAGTTACACAAGAAAAATTAAATCATGCTTTAGTCGGATTAGAACAACAAGAATCGCTTGCTGATGATGTTGAAAGAAAGGTTGCCGAACGAATCGATCAAGCAAGAAAAAATGTTGCTGATTTTATTGTGAATACAGCTTTTATCCAACCGTTTTATACTAATGCAATATCACAGTCAAGTGTTTCTAGTGCTACATTTACAGAAGGAATCCTTTTTTCAGAAGAACAATTGGAATTAAATGAAGATTGGGATGATCTTCGAGATATGATTCAAGATAATCTTTTGGAAGCTGGTGTTTCAGAAAAGTATACGAGGGGTCTAGCTGGCTATTTGTATGCCGTTTATTTAAATAATGTGCCTTTATTACTTGCTGGTCCTTGTTCAGAAGAAATTGCAGATGCTTTTTGTACGGCTTTGTCTGGACGGTTGGCGGGACGGCTTTGCTTGGATGGAGATTATTGTAGATTAATTGTGGAACAATGTTTTGATTCAAAAGATCAAGTTGTTGTTATAGAACATCCGTTTCATAATGCATGGAGCAGATATCTGCCGGAGATTTTTAATGATAAAAGTAAGTTTTATATAGCAGTCAGCCCATACAAGGAGGATTTGCTTTTAGAACCTGTTAGTCTTTTTAGTTATGTGGCACCATTATTGACAGAATACTTTGTAGATAAATTTCCCGGCAGAAATTTTATCAGAGGTTATAAAAAGTTTTCGGATTTTTGTAAAATTCCATTAAAACCATATTATAACAAATTGTTTACAGCGATGAAAATGGCACCGTTTGTAAGAAAGCTGCTACAACAACTTTTAACAGATATGTATGCTTTATTGGATAATAAAAACGCTGATAATAATTGTATTTTTGTAGTTCTTCCTTATGCATACGTTTATGAAAAATCAGATATTTTTAGAGAGTGTTTGATAGAAGAAGTTCCTGAAAAAATACCAGTATCGACAGAATTGTTATCTGATATTAAAAGTTTTTTTGGAGAAATCGAATGAAAAAGTATAATGGATTAATTTGTGAAATCGCAGACGAATTTCATATTTTAAAAGGAAAAGAAGAAACCGAGGAGGTTTGGAAATGCAGAGTAATTTATAGTTTGCTGGGAAGGATGGGGTATGCTTCCTTATGGGATACGGTGGATGATTTGAAGTCCGTTTCGACTGTACATTTTAAGAGAAGAATTAGAACTATTCTGGAAATTTATATGGAAATGTATCCAGAGATTAAACGATTTTATGGTGATGAGTCAGAAGATATCAGCAATGAAATTTATAATATTTTTAAGGATACAGGAAATATTTATTGTCAGCCATACGAAGTTTCGCCGGCAATGCCATGTATATCTGAAAGTTCGGGGATTTTTTTTACACGTGGTTTGTCACTGGAGCAATCGCAGTATATCAGTGGTATTGGAAGTTATTTGAATACTCCATTAGCGCTGATAAAGACAATTAAGCCAAAAAATATGTTTCAGATACAGGAAAATACATTGTCGGTACAATGGAAATCTTTAATATCAAATGCATTGTGGAAACCAATGCCAGAGGAATTAGGGCTAGAGTATCTTCGCATCAAACCATCGTTTACAAATGGATATTGGAACAGTATGCCCGATTTATCAGGATCTCCGTCTTTGGCGAGAACAAAAAGGATTGAGAATCGAATCTATTATTTATATAGAAAAGAAGAAAGCAAATTGTTGGTAAGTCAATTACCAGAATGGATGACTACTGACTATAATTACAGAGCAATCTCAAATAGCTGTCTGGCAAGTGCAGGTTATTTGCCGGAGACTTTGTATCATATTGATGAGGAAATAGTAACGATTCGAATTAATTATTTATTTCCGCCGCCGGAACTTAATTTTTTAAAACTTTATAGCTGGCCAACTTCTTATGTAAAATTACCACATGATTTTAGGCGGATTTTTCAACGTTCTGTATTTTGGGCAGTTAAGAATATTTTTGAGTCGATTGGATATCGTTTTACAGAAGAATAATTTTGGAAAATTCAATGTAAATTAAGATATTTAAAAAATATTTTAGGCAAAAATCAAAAACTTGTAAAGTGTTATTATAATATAGAATAGTTGTTATATATTAAAGAACGGAGCTTTATATGTCAAGTGGAGCAAACTTAGTACATAAACAATTATGCAGAGAATTAAAAGATTATATTAAGTCTCAATATTTTGGAAAGTCACCATTATTATTATCAGCAATCAGTTCTGAACTAGATAAAGAGGGAATTTTATATCAAAAGCCATTTATTGAATCATCGCCTGCTTATAAAAGTCTGGAAAATGGAATTCAACAAACGACTTTGCCAGAATGGATGAAATTGTATTTTGAAAAGTTAGCATCTGCTGGAATAGGGGTTTATTCTACTCCTTTTTTGCATCAAATAAAAGCGTTGGAAGCGGGAGCAGCAGGTCAGGATCTTTTTGTTGCAACTGGTACAGGTTCTGGTAAAACAGAGTGTTTTATGTGGCCATTGATGGCGAAATTAGTTCTGGAAGCAAAAGATTTTAAGAAATCTTGGGAAATGCGAGGCGTCAGAGCAATTATAATGTATCCGATGAATGCGCTGGTTTCAGACCAGGTCAGCAGATTACGGCGTTTGATTGGAGATCCAGAGAATAAGTTTATCAATATTTTTCGAGAAGTTTGTGGTCAAGAAGTGCGCAGACCACAGTTTGGTATGTATACAGGTAGAACGCCTTATCCGGGGGAATTACCAGATATAAAACAAGATCAATTGCTGGAAAAGACATTGGCAAGAATGGTATTTCCGCAGAATGATACAGAACAGGAATTTTTTCGGAAATTAATAAAAGAAGGAAAGATACCAGCGAAATCCGATATGAGTGCATTTTTAAAAGGGCTTCATCAAGGAAAACATATTCCAAATGATGAAGATGCAGAATTCATTACCAGATTTGAGATGCAGCAAGTTTGTCCTGATATTTTGATTACAAACTATTCTATGTTGGAATATATGCTGATTCGACCACGGGAAAGTAAAATATGGTTAAGTACAAAAGAATGGTTACAAAAAGATAAAACAAATAAAATTTTATTTGTAATTGATGAAGCTCATATGTATAGAGGATCTTCAGGAGGAGAAGTGGCTTTGTTGATTCGGCGTCTGCTTCATAAACTTGGTATTACTCGTGATCGGGTTCAATTTATTTTAACAACAGCAAGTATGCCAGACAGCAAAAAAGACGATCGAGCTGCTGTAATGCAGTTTGCAAATGAACTTACCGCGAATGATTCGAAAAATAAATTTTGTTATTTAACCGGGGAAAGAGAAGAAATTCAAGGTAAACTGCGCTATGATATTCCATTTGATAAGTTTGAAGAAGTAAATACTACTGATTTTGAAGAAAAAGAAGAAATTCGTTTGGCAGTATTAAATCAATTTTGGGAAAACTTAGAAGGAACTGCAGCACCATTTTATAGTTTGGAAATAGCATACGACTGGATGTACAATAATTTAATTGCATATCGACCATTTCATCAGTTAATTTGTCAGTGCCGCGGTAATGCAGTATCTTTAAGAGAATTAGCAATGGCGATTTTTCCAGAAGTGGATGAAGAGAGAGTGTTAAATGCGATAAGCGTTCTTTTAGCCATTGCGCCATTAGCAAAAAATAAAAAGGGGATGGTGCTGTTTCCAGCGCGTATGCATATGCTGTTTCGTGGGATAAAAGGCGTTTATGCATGTGCAAATGAAAATTGTAAGAATTCACATTCGGATGGCAATTTGACGTTAGGAGATATTTTTTTGTCAGATGGTCATTTGATGTGTCCACATTGTAACAGTGTTGTTTATGAGCTTTATAATGACCGGCGGTGCGGCGCACTTTTTTATAAAGGTTATATTTTGGAAAAAGATTATAAATCATGTAAAAATGTTTATTTGTGGAATTATCCGGGGCAATGGCTTGATCGTAATATGAGGGAAATTCATTTATTTCTTCCAACAGAAGAAGATATGAAACAGTTAAAGAATAATAAACGATATAAAAATCAGATAAATCCGTGTTATCTTGATGTTCACAGTGGTTTTTTAAATTTTTGCGATGATTCTTTTGCAGGAAAATCAGGAATTCGAAAGTTATATTATTGTGATTATTCTGTAAATGGCAGACCTCAGCTTATAACATTTCCAAGTTGCCCTCATTGTCGTCACAGATTGTCAAAAACGCAATTAACATCATTTAGTACAAAAGGAAATCAGTCTTTTTTTAGTCTGGTCAAAGCGCAATTTGAAGTGCAGCCTGCAGTACCAGGAAAGGATCAGGATTTGAATCGTATGCCAAATGAGGGGCGAAAGGTATTGCTTTTTTCAGATAGCCGTCAGCAGGCGGCAAAGCTTGCGCGTGATATGTCGGAGGCTTCGGATTTAACAGCAGCTCGTCAATTGTTTGTCCTAGCAATCGAGAAAATGGTTCATTCAGATAAAGAGCGATCGATGAATGAGTTATATGATTATTTTTGTCTTGCTGCGGGACAAAATCATGTTCAAATATTTCATGATGAAGAAAGAGAAGCATTTGCGGAGCATTGTAATTCTGTAATGAGAAAATATTTTAAAAGTTTAGAAAGAAAACGAGAGTATGTCCTTCAATATAATATAGCTGAATATGCTCCCGTGCCAATGCAGAAATTTTTATTGCGCTTATTTTCCGGCGGTTATAATACTTTATATGATTCTGCAATAAGTTGGATTGAGCCGACGAGTGATTCTCTTTTTAGCGCGGTTGATCAGTTGGAGGATGAAGGTATTGAGATATCTGATAAAGAATTTATGGAAGTATTTAATGCGTGGATAATTTCTATTTGTGATTCAGCGACCGCGTTAGGTCATACAATTACAGATGATGTAAGAGAAATGGTAAGGGAAAGTTATGAGGGATATGGACTTCGAGCTGACTGGAATTTTTCAAGGGAAATTATAGCTATTATGGAATGGTCTGAACAGCAAAATGTTGTTGAAATTTGGCGAAGAGTTTTAAAAGATGTATTTTTAGAAAGGTCTGCAAGAGAAAAAGGAAAGTTTTATGTAGACCTCTCCAAAATAAAGCCATGTTTTGATATGGAGCATTGTTGGTATCGATGTGAGAAATGTTCCGAGATAACCCCATATTTATTAAGAAAACGATGTCCAAGCTGTGGAGGGGTTACTATACATAAAATGTCGGAGCATGAATATAAGGCATTGGATTTTTGGCGCAAGCCAATTGAAGCAGCAAGAAACGGCGAACGGATTCACGTAATTGATACGGAAGAGCATACAGCGCAGCTTTCTCATAAAGATCAGCGTGATAATATGTGGAGCAAAACAGAAATGTATGAACTTCGTTTTCAGGATTTGATTCAAGAAAATGAGATGCCAGTGGATATTTTAAGTAGTACTACTACAATGGAAGTTGGAATTGATATTGGAGATTTGGTTGCTGTTGGTCTGCGAAATATTCCTCCTATGAGAGAAAATTATCAACAGCGTGCGGGGCGTGCCGGAAGACGAGGTTCCAGTTTATCTACAATTATAACTTTTTGTGAAGATGGACCACATGATACGTTATATTTTAATAATCCAGTTCCTATGTTTCGAGGAGATGCAAGAAAACCATGGATTGATATTAAAAGCAAAAAACTGCTGCAAAGGCATTTAAGTATAGTAATATTGCAAGAATTTCTTTTGAAAAAATCTTTCAGTATGGATCTATATCCAGCTGTAAGTTTTTTAAATGATAATTTAGAGGAATTTTACACATTTATAGCACAATATAAGATTCCTGATGAAGATTTGCTTGTTCCAAAGGAGACAATATTTGATTTTCAAGAATTTTTAAAAGAGTTAAAAGAAAGTTTAAAACGGTTAAAAGATAAATGTAATACTCATCCAGAATTATTTGGGATAAAAGAATTTGCTACGGAAGAAAAAAAACAAAAAGATGCAAAAAGTTTGCTGGATGCACTTTATGAAGAAGGTATTATTCCAACCTATTCTTTTCCAAAGAATGTAGTAAGTACTTATATTTCTGATATAAATGGAAAAATTTTGTATGAAGTTAGTCGTGGTCTGGATATTGCAATTGGAGAATATGCACCAGGGCGGGCGATCGTGGTTGATAAAAAGACATATCAAATAGGAGGATTTTATTATCCAGGCAGTGAAAGACAAAAAGGACAATCAATGACTCCGGCACATACTTATATGGAAGATGTGAATTATATAAAGCAGGTTTTTTGCTGCCCAGATTGTGGATGGTTTGGACTGGAAGAGGAAAAAGCAGGAGTATGTCCTTTTTGTGGAAATAAAAAAATTAAGCTAGACAAAAGGATGCTTCGCCCATGGGGGTTCGCGCCTGTCAATGCAGAATCGATAGAAGAACCCCAGTTGACAGAGGAATATTCATCTGTTCAACCGCCACTTTATTCCACACTTCCAGATTCTGATGAGATGATGATTATTTCTGACTGTAAGCAGATAAGAATGGCTTCCAGAACAAATCAACGAATTATTTTGCTAAATAAGGGGGCTGGAAATAATGGATTTATGGTATGCAGAGATTGTGGTGCTGCGATGCCGGGAAATGAACCAAAGGTTTTAAACAAAATTGAAAGACCATATAAATCAAAATTTGTTCGTGGAAAATGTAAGCATGGGAATGCAGAAAATGTAAGTTTAGGCTATGATTTTGTAACAGATATGCTTGTGTTAGAAATTACTTTAGATAACACGAAGATTAATGTAAGGCGGGAAAATAATCCATGGTTGGATCGGGCTGCACAGTCTTTGGCAGAAGCACTTCGCTTGGTAGTTAGTAAGGAATTGGATATTGAGTTTACAGAATTAGTTACAGGTTACCGGATTAGAGAAAATATGAAAGGTTTTTTTGTTGATATTTATTTATATGATAATCTTTCTAGTGGTGCTGGATATGCTGCAAGTGTGGCAAAAGAAATAAAACAGTTACTTGATGATTTGGCAAGATTTTTGCAGGATTGTGATTGCAAAGGTGCTTGTTATAAATGTTTGAAGCATTATCGAAATCAATATATTCATGGTATGTTAGATCGTTTTGCTGCTTTGGAACTGTTAAATTGGGGAAGAAATGCTGTGGTGTCTTCTGATATTTCAAATGATGAACAGATAAGATATGTTATTTCGCTAAGCCATATTTTGGAATTATCAGACTGCAAAATAGAAACTAGTTCAGGAGCGATTATGGTAAACAGGAAAAATAGAAAAAAGCAGATTATAATTTATCCAGCTATGTGGGCAGAACCTTGTAGTGAAAACGTAGTTTATATAAGTGATTTTTGTATTAAATATGCAAAACCTTATGCCGTACAAAAAATTATTGAAAATTGCTGATAATAATAAGATAATTTTTTATCTGACTGAAAATGAATTGTATAGATTACTTGTCAAAGGTTATTTCAGTGCTAAATTATAGTAAAATTTTATTTTAGTGTAAATTGTATAGAGCTAAGTTAAAAAATAATATTATAAAACGAAAGAACAGGTAAAATATGGTTATAATAAGTTATAGAATAATTGATGCCAGTAAAACTTAAGATGAAAAATTATCAGATATATTTTTATTTAACGAATCTATTTTATAGAAAGCTGAAGTCTTTACAATAAATAAAAAATGTAAAGAAAATATTATAAAATGCAAAGAATATACTTTACAAATATTTGAGTTACTGGTATAATATCTATAGATTATACTTTATTGACTTGTGTCTGACAAAAGAGGAAACAAAACTCTTTCATGAGTTTATCTCTCAAAAAGAATCATTATCTGAAGAATATAGTATAATAAAACCGATAAGGAGGTGTGACTTATGGCACAGACAAGTGTTAATTTTCGTATAGATGCAGAACTGAAAGAATCTGTAGAAGAAATTTGTCGAAAAATGGGAATGAATCTTACAACAGCAATTACTATTTTTTGTACAAAAGTTGCGCAGGAAAGAAGAATTCCATTTGAGATTACTGCTGATCCAGATCCTTTTTATAATGAAAATAATATTTGCTATCTGGAAAAAAAATGGAGGACTACAGAGCAGGAAAGCTAAAATTGGCTGAACATGAACTGATAGAATAAAGGGATTATGCAAATAAAACAAATAAAATGGGATTTTGATGCATGGAAAGATTATTGCAAATGGCAACAAGAAAGTAAAGTTATTATAAAACGTATTAATATGTTGATAAAGGATATACAGCGAAGTCCGTTTGAAGGTATTGGCAAGCCAGAACCATTGAAAGAAAATTTAAGTGGATTTTGGAGTTGGCGTATCAATGATGAACATAGAATTGTCTATGCAATTGAAAAAGAGGCGGTAGTAATTATTGCATGTAAGGGGCATTATAAATAGCAAAAGTCCGGCATAATATATCAGATGATAAAAAGAAATAAAGTGTTGTAAAGAGAGATAAACAAATAAACAAAAAATTCCTATAAACTTTTTATACATGGTGGGGCTGGAGTTTCTTTATAGAATCCAGCCCCATTTTAATAAGAATAATATTATCGAAAAATTATAATAATAAACCTGAATTATTCATGAGCATGTAAAAATGCTTGATACTACAAAGCCT
>CAMUAR010000010.1 GCA_947086895.1 uncultured Lachnospiraceae bacterium
CTTATCCTCCTCTTTTAGAATATTATAAGCAAATTCCCTATAAAATTATTTATTTAGATAAAAATGAAGGTCATATGGTATTTTGGAATAATCCTAAGTTTCGAAAGTATAGAAAAAATTTTTATATAATTAGTGATCCAGATATTATACCAGTGGAAGAGTGTCCCGCTGATTTTATAGAACAATTTTTTAAATATTTAAAAAAGTATCCATTTGTTAGGAAAGTTGGTTTTTCCTTAAAGATTGATGATATTCCACGAAATAATGATTTATATAATGAAATAATTCAATGGGAAGCGAAATACAATACACCTTTAGTAAATCATAAAAGGCTGTGTTATGCTGGAATTGACACTACTTTCGCTTTATACATTCCTGATCAGTTAGTTCGTAAACAATCATTTTATAGTGCCTTTCGTACTACATATCCGTATCAGGCAAAACATCTTCCATGGTATAAAAACTCATCAATGATAACAGAGGAAGATATTTTTTATTCTCAGCATAAAACAAACGGTTGGTGGGATATAACAAAACAGAAGGTTACTCCAGATAATGAAAAAGAATATTTAAATACAAAGCTATAATTTTATTTTAGCGAGAATTTAAATAAAAGAAAATACAATTATAGATTGGGATTGAAAGATTTTTTAATTTAAAAAAATTGATTTTCTTTCGTTATAAAAATTGGATTATAATATTAAACATAATATATTTTAGATAATTGAAAACTAATTTTAAATAATTATCAAAACTAAAAATAGATTATTTATTAACAAGAAAAAGTATTATTAAGCGTTAAAATTCTAAACATACCAAATTTATGTTTAAAAGAGAAGGGAATTATGATATGTGGTCCATATTTCAAAAATTTTTAAAGTTATTTTTAGCGAAGCAGAAACGGCAACTTGTAGGTTTATTTTTTTTAATGGTTTTGGGGGCTTTTGTTGAGGTTTTAGGAGTATCATTAATAGTTCCGTTTGTTTCTGTGGTTATGCAAGAAGATATTATAGAAACAAATAAAATAGTTGGAAAAATTTGCGAGATATTTCATATACATTCCAGTAAAGTTTTTTTGATATGTTGTATTTTATTATTAATTTTAATTTTTATATTTAAAGACTTATATTTATTGTTCCAGATATTTATACAAAATAAATTTATTTATGATAATCGATTTCGTATACAACAAAAATTAATGGATATGTATTTGGATTGTGAATATGAGTATTATTTAGGAGTAAATTCAGGAGAAATTATCAGAGTGGTACAAAAAGATGTAGAATACTCATTTCTTTTATTTTCTCGTATTATGGATTTTTATATGGAATTAATTGTATCTTTAACATTAATTATTGCGATATTTATTATTAATCCGTTCATGACATTTTTGATTGGAATTATTTTGTTATTGACAATGTTAATAATTGCTAAGGTTGCAAAACCTATGTTGAATCAACAAGGAAAAAATTTGCAGGAAGGTTATGCACAAACGAATAAATGGCTTCTTCAAATGATTAATGGAATAAAAGAAATTATGGTTGGAGATAAGCAAGATTTTTTTCGTGAAAATTTTAACTTACAAGGAAAACGTTTGATAAAAGCAGAACGATGGAATAATTTATTAGGAAATATTCCACGTTTATTAATTGAAATATCTAGTATTATCTCTATGTTAATTGCATTATTAGTAGCTGTATTAGCAGGTGCAGAATTGGCGGGATTAATTCCAGTGATTGCAGCATTTGCTATGGCAGCGATGAAATTGATGCCAAGTGCAAATAGAATATCAACATCAATAAATCAAATTGCATATTATGAACCATCATTAGATAATTTGTTGGAAAGTTTACATTTAGTAGATACAAAAGAAATGTATATAAAAAAAGAAGTTAAAGCAAATAAAGAAAAAAATAATGAAAAGAGAGAAGCTTGTGAAAATACAAAAAGAAATAACCATTATTTATCCGTTCAACATAAAGTAGAATTAAAATGTGTTTCATACCATTATCCCAATATTAATCAATTAATATTACAAGATGCTAATATGATAGTACCAATTGGAAAATCTATTGGAATTGTTGGTGTATCAGGTGCAGGTAAGACAACAGTAGTTGATATTATGCTTGGACTATTAGTTCCACAGTCAGGTGAAGTGTTATCAGATGGTTTACCAGTAAAAAAGTATCAACAAGAATGGCTATCTCATATTGGATATATCCCGCAAATGATTTTTATGTTGGATGATACTATTCGTGCGAACGTAGCATTTGGTATTGAATCAGATGCAATAAATGAAGAAAATGTGTGGAGGGCGTTAGAAGAAGCACAGTTAAAGGAATTTGTTGAAAATTTACCAGAAGGACTTGATACAGTAATTGGAGAGCGAGGAATTCGTTTATCTGGAGGACAACGTCAAAGAATCGGAATTGCAAGAGCTTTGTATCCTGATCCAGAATTATTATTTTTTGATGAGGCGACTTCAGCACTTGACCATGAAACAGAAACAGCAATAATGGAATCTATAAATCAACTGCATGGGAAAAAAACACTTGTGATTATTGCTCATAGACTTGGAACCATTGCAGAATGTGATATTGTGTATCGAGTTGAAAATGGAAAGATTATAAAGGAAAGATAAATATTAAATATTTTATATGATATTTAGAACAAATATAATTTTAAGTTTAGTGTCCATTTCTGTTTCTATTTTTCTTAATGGTGCTGCCAAACAGATATTTGAGGACATCTAGAATATCTTTCGCAGTCTGGATATCATATTTTTTTAAGAGTTGATGGATGATGTTACGTTTTCTTTCTATTATTCGTATTTTGTGTACTGGTTTCTTTTCTTTCGTCATAATAAAAGATCTCCTATGATTTTTATTTTATCATAGAAGATCTTTCAAAACACTATTTACAGAGAATATTCATTATCTTATTGTAGTTATAAATAACTTTGAAATATCGTTCAAGGTGTACTCTCCTGTCGATGATAGTTTATGTTTCTTCTCTGTTGTGTTGGTTGTGACAGCAGGGAAGATACTGATGATAAGAATAACGGTAAGAATAAAAAGGAATGTCTTTGTAAACTTTTTCATAATGTGTACTTTCTTTCTGTTATTTCGTAATAAATCCATGTAACTCCAATTGTAATTTCACAATTTTATCTCCGATATTTGTCTTTACCCGCTCGTAGTATGGATCATCTGACTTTGTTTTATTATGATCTCCATAATATGTTCGAAGATTATCAAACTCATTTTTTATGTAATCTATATCTTTACTTAGTTTTGCAGGACACGCTTCAGAAAGATACAGTAGCTTATTTGCAATAGACTTTTGTAGTATTGATGCTCTTACATGGTTATTAGAATTTAACAAATCTTTATCTGACAATTCTTTAATAAGATTGTCAAGCAGCTTTACCAAGAAATCATATCTTCTTCTTTGACTTACTAAGACTTGTACAAGAAAGACGGAAACAAGTACAGTCAAGTTTAAACTGAGAATTCCATTGAGAGTGATTCCAAAAAAATCTTTGCTATTTTTTAAACCGATAATGAACAATACTATATCTATTAAAAAAATACTTGATAAGACAAACCATATCTTTTTTTTACTCATAACGTTTGCCTCTTTAATTTATTCTTTTTATCTTCAAGTGTATTTTCCGCAGCTTTAATGTACTTAGGAACATTGACTAGTATTGTTTCATCATCATTTGCAATCAATTCAATATGTTTTAATACATCAGTATATTGATATTTCCTGACTAATCCACCAAATGCCTCTTCAAGAAAGGATGTTCCAATCCCATAACAGTTATCAAAAACGATTTCTAAACGTTCACCATTATTTAAGCATTCCTTATACTTAGGTGCGAGTATTTCATCCCGAAAAATCTCTCCAGAAAAATCTCCTTCTTTTGGAGTCCTGCCACCTGTTATTGGTGAAAATTCAGAAGCAATGACTAGCTTATTCATTTTTGTATCCCTCCTTCACTAAATTCGAAAACCACCATTGTTCCATACATTCTATGCAAATACCCATGTTTTGTCAGTTGTTTTGTACCAGTTGCTTTATTTATACAAAGACCACCCTTACCAGAGAACACCCAAAAAGAACTTATAGGGCTGTCTTCTACAATAGCCTTTATTCCAGGCAAACCATTTCCACGATAAGACTCTTTTGTTTCTGTTCTAATAAAGTTTCCAGGTTGGAATGCATGATAAAGTAAATCTTCATCTTTCAGACCAAATATAAATTCTTTTACTTTTTCGCTCTTTTTACGCCTTATAGTCCTTGCGATCCCACGCCCAGTATCTGCAAAAATTATTCTTATTTTATCCTCAACATGCTCTGCATAAAGATACCATTTTGAATACATTTCTTTTGTTTTATCATCATAGGCATGATAGAATGCGTTAGACATCAATTCACCCAATATTTTTTGTATAAATATTATATCCTTAATCTTAACATCTAATTCCGAAATAACAAAATCTGAAATCTCTTGAGCAATTCTAGGATCATTGTTTATACCAGATCTTATTTTCACCTTCGACTTATTTGCAGGAAAAGCTTTTGACTTAGACTGGACATAATCTACAAAACCTGAATCTTTATACACTATTTCCGCCTGTTTACATTGAGGCCAATTACCAGAAAAACGATACTGCATCGTTTTATTTAATTTCATATTTTCCATTATCGCAATTAAATAAATCAGTGCATCTACAGTTACACTTTCAACATCAGAAGAATCTATTAAAAACTGTCTTCTTGGAAATTTTTTTAAGATTCTCTGAGAAAGTTCATTAAAGTATTCTATCGTTTCATTTGCATTGTTAATTAGACTAAATACTTTAGGAGTTATGTATCGTTTTGGTGTTGCTACTACATATTTATTTGTATATATATCTTTGTTTTTTTGTACTTTGTTAAGAAAATATCTTTTTGTTTTTTATGTTTTCTCTTGCCATATTTTCTACATCGTCTATCATGAAGAAGTTTTTTCCAAGTTGCCTTTTTCGTATGGTTCTCTCCTTTCAACATATTTCAGAATTCAGACAATTGCAAAACTCTAAAATCCATATAAATACTGGATTTTTTGTCGCCATAATTTCTTTTATTACTCTTCCCAGCTTTTATAGTTTGCTTAAATTATGAATACTATAGTTCTTTTATTGCGCAGTTTTTACAGATTCTGGGTGATATGTTTCGCAATTACCTATATTTTTAAAAACATAATACTTTATGAAAATGTCAAATAAAGAAACTCATAATCGTTTTCATGTAGCTTAATACGAATATATATTTGAAATCGCAAGTTATTGTTTGTTTTTTAATAAACTATTTTTTTTATTATACCAGAAACTATTTTTTTTTACAACTATTTAAATTGAGCTGTTGTGCTAAATAAAAAACTAATAAAACTTCAATTAAAATATGTTATTTTATTTGTACCACAGCCAGTATATCCAAAAAGTTTTTATGGTTTTGTACCAAACTGGAGAATAAATTTTTAGTGTATAATATTACTGAGGAATCTGTAGTATTTAAAAACAAAATATTTTATCTTTTGAGTAAATCATGAAAATTTAAATGTTAAAACAAAAAGAATTTTGAGTTCTTAATATTTTAATTGGAATTAGCACAACAAGTTAAACCAGATAAAGAATTTAAAATATATAATGATAATATAATAAAGATTATTGAGTTTTATATTGCAACCGTGTATAATAAATAACAAAAAATGGCGATATACAGTACAGGAAATAAATGTAAATTTTCGTAGGAATATCGATAAAACAAGCAGAGAGTAAACTTCTTGATTTTTTCTTAGATGAAAAAAATTTATAAGCTAAGCTTAATTTGTTTCTTGACAACCTTGTAAAAAAATATTAAAATAAAAAATAAGAAATATGTATTTTGTATATACATTAGTGTTCTTGAAAAAAGCGCAGCTGCCGTATGATATTATGGCGGCTGTTTTCTTTTGGGGGAGGGGCAAGACGTTATTACTTGGGAAATCGTTCGTCCCTGGAATAACGTTTGCCAAGTATCCAGTCATTGTTTATGAAATTATTTGTAACAATAGACTGTGTACGGTTGCCTGCACCAAACGTTTTGTTTTTTGAACATAATGTGTAAGGTGACGATTTTCCGAATGCTATGAAAATGAAATCCTGTATCCACTACAACAAAGAAACGATTGTATGGAGGGATTTTTATGGAGATAGATTATGTAGCAATAGGAAAGAGAATTCAAAAGTTTCGCAGAAAGCTTAAAATGTCACAGGAGCGGCTGGCGGAACAGATTAACGTGTCAGTGCCGCATATGAGCAATATTGAGAATGGCAAGACAAAGTTTAGCATCCAGGTACTGATTAAGCTGGCGGGAGCGTTGGATACAACACCAGATCGTTTGCTGCTGGATCAGTTAAAGGATTCAAACCAGGCGCATGACAGGATTGAAGAGGAGATCTGCCACGAATTATCGGATTGTACATTGGAACATAAAGTGTTGATTGAAGAGATGGTTCGTAATACAAAAAAGTTATTAAAAAAGTACGATAGCCGCAGATAAAAGAGTGTATAAAGAGGTGAGAAAAATTGTTTTGGCGTGTCGTTAAGGTAGCCATTGTGTAGTTTCTATAATTGTAGAAGATCAGGATGGCTGTTGGAATTGCGTTAAGAAACCAAGACAAGGGGGTAGCCCTTTTTGGAGTGAAATCAAAACCTCCCCCAAGAAAAGTTTTCCTAAGTAAGATGATTATTCTGGAAATATATTGAATTTTTTATGGTATTATGATATAATATTATCGATATATGTCGGAAATGGAGGTGGGTGTATGGCAAGACCAATCCGGTGCAGAAGGATTTGTTCTACGCCAAAATATGATTGTTTTGTTCCTTATAAAAAGAAAAGTACAGAGCAAGTGTTTGTGACAGTGGATGAATTTGAGGCGATCCGCCTGATTGATTATGAAAAGAAAACGCATGAACAATGCGCTGGGCAAATGGGGATTTCACGTACCACAGTTACAGAAATATACGAGAGAGCAAGAACAAAGATTGCGAATTGTATTGTCAATGGGAAAACGCTTTGTATTTCTGGCGGAAATTATAAACTTTGTGATGGCTCCGCTTGGAAACGCTGCGGAAAGAAGTGCAGTAAAGCAGTGCAGTAAAGCAGAAAATGCAGTCAAAAGTGAAGTTGTGGGCAGAAAGGAAACAGAGAGAATGAAAGTTGCAGTTACTTATGAGAATGGAGCGGTATTTCCGCATTTTGGACATACAGAACAATTTAAGCTTTATACTATAGAGAATGGGAGCATTGCAGATACACAGATTGTAGATACAAATGGAAGTGGGCATGGGGCTTTGGCAGGGCTGCTTTCGGATTTAAATGTAAATATACTGATTTGCGGTGGGATTGGTATGGGCGCGCAGAATGCATTGGAAGAAGCAGGAATACAGCTTTATGGAGGTGTATCAGACACTGCAGATGAAGCAGTTAATGCGTTGCTTGCCGGGAATCTGAAATTTGATTTCAAGGTTCATTGTGAGCATCATAAACATCATAAAGAAGAACATCATTGCGGTGAGAATAAACAGGGATGTCAAGGAAATGGAGGTATTTGCAGATGAGCGGGTATGAATTTACAAAGAAGTTGGAAACTGGAAATGCGGTGATTGATAAAGAACATCGTGAATTGATCGAGGCGGTAAATAAGTTGTTGGATGCTTGCCATAGGGGAGAAGGGCGCGCTTCTATGGATACGACGATAAAATTTCTGAATAATTATGTAAATCAGCATTTTTCCCATGAAGAACAGCTTCAGAGGGAAAGCGGTTATCCGGGGATTGCATCTCATAGAGCGTTTCATGATCAATATAAAAAGACGCTTCAGGAAATTACAAATGCGATTTCCGTTTCAGGACCAACGATTGCAGAATTGACAAAGCTGAATAAGCATGTTCGAGTTTTGATTTCCCATATTACTACAGAGGATAAAAAACTGGGAGAATTTTTAAATCAAAAATAAGAATTATTCTTATCTTTTAAGACAAATCTTGACTTGTAAATTAAGAAGTTAGAATGATAGAAGTTAAAGTGATAAGATGCGCGTGTCTATTGTTTCAAAGAAAATGGTGCCAATAGAAGAAACATAGTTTGTGCAATAAAAAAGGGGAAGATAATTCTTCCCCTTCTTGATTACTGTTTAGAAAAACAAGCTGGAAATCAGATTCGAACTGACGACCCCTTCATTACGAGTGAAGTGCTCTACCTGCTGAGCTATTCCAGCATTTCCTGTATTACTACAGAAAAAATCGAGGCGACAAGATTCGAACTTGCGGCCTCTGCGTCCCGAACGCAGCGCTCTACCAAACTGAGCCACGCCTCGATATTATGTCCTTCAACATTGTTGCTAACATATTATGCAACTTTTTTTGAAAAATGTCAAGCTTATTTTCAAAAAAAGTTTGATTTTCTTTTGTACAATTTTTGTTTTTCAAATATGCTCTAAAACAGAGTAAAAAAAATTATGAAATCCCCCGTTTCAAAAAACAACTATTTTATGAAACAGGGGATAAGGTTGTTATAAAAAAATTATAAATTACAGATATTATTTTTGCACAGCATCTACAAAGCGAAGGAATGCTTCTTTGCCGTCCGGCGTGCGTTTGAATACGCCTGCATCAAGAAGTACTTGTTCAAAGACCGAACCGATTTCCTGACGCACAATTTCATCTGCGTTTTCTCTGTTGATATCCGTGCGGCGCGCGCGGATTTCGGACAGCCATTCTGCATGACTTTCCATTTTCGGGTGTTTGTCAAGGTCAACGCCCTGAATTAAAGATTCTGCCATTTCAGAAAGTTCTTCTGCAAGTCTTCCTGGAAGCACAGCGAGTCCCATAACCTCGATCAGACCGATATTTTCCTTTTTAATATGATGCAAAGATGGATTCGGGTGGTACAGACCGAGCGGGCGGTCTTCTGTTGTCAGATTGTTGCGCAGCACAAGATCACATTCATATTTATCACCGGATTTTCTTGCGATTGGAGTGATTGTGTTGTGCAAAGTATCTTCGGTCTGGGCAAAAATAACCGCTTCTGGGTCGCTGTAGCCGCGCCATTTTGCAAGAATCGCGGAACAAGCATTTTTCAGTGCAGCGCGATCTAAGCTGCGCAGGCGGATAACAGACATCGGCCATTTTACAATCCCTGCCTCAACATTTGGAAACGCATCAAGAGAAAACGATGTTTCTATAGGTGCGGTTGCCATAGCAAATGTATAATGACCGCCCTGGAAATGTTCATGACTTAGAATCGAACCTCCAACAATTGGCAGATCGGCATTAGAACCGATAAAGTAGTGCGGAAGATAATCGAGCACATCAAATAATTTGTCAAATACTGCATCGTCAATCTGCATCGGTATATGTTCTTCGCGGAATACAATGCAATGTTCATTGTAGTAGCCATAAGGAGAATACTGTAAATACCAGTTTTGTCCGTCCACAGTCATTGGAACAGGGCGGAGGTTTTGGCGTGCCGGATGCGATACTGTTCCGGCGAAACCAGTATTTTCAATACAGAGCTGACAAGCAGGGTAGGACACTTTTGCGGCAAGCCGGGCTGCGGCGATATCGCGCGGATCTTTTTCTGGTTTGGATCGGTTGATCGTGATATCAAGCGAACCGTATGTACTGTTGTATACCCAATGAACATCTCTTGCAATGCGGGCAGCGCGGACATAATCGGTGTCTTTGCTGAAACGGTAATACCAATCGGTTGCTTCCTCAGGACTTTTTGCATATTGTTCGCGGAATTTTGCAATAACTTCGCGCGGCGGCGGTGTTAAAAGTCCCATTAGTTTCGTGTCGAAACGATCTCTTGCAGAGGTGGTGTCTTCGATAATATTCTGATTGCAAGCGTGAGATATAAGGATGCCAAGAATATCTTCTAAAGCAGCATGAGCATCCGGTGAAGGATTGTTCCATTCCGTTAAAGATAATGCATCCATAAGCTGATTGCGTGTATAAATAACGTCTTCTTTGGCAATCAGCTGTTTTTGAACCCCATAATTTAATAGTGCTTGTACTGCATCCGCAACGTTCATAAACCCTCATTTCTACGCTTTATAAATGACAAAGCGATTTAAAATCATGTATGTTTTTGGAAGGCTTTTTGCCTTGTTTAAAGCAAAACCGAGAAATTTTGCTGCGCTGCGTTTTTGGGGTCGTGAAGCGCACTCACATATTCGTTTTGCTTTTTGCAGATATTATACCATGTTTTTCAAACATGGTATCTTTCATGAAATGCACACAGTTCGCTAAGGAAGATGACCTCCCTTTGGTCGGATGCGAACTGGCGTAGGTATAATATCTGTCGATATTATACCATATCGTTCTGATATGGTTCCCTGCGGGGCATGCACACAGTTCGCTAAGGAAGATACTCTCCCTTCGGTCAAGCGCGAACTGGCGCGGTATAATATCTGTTGATATTATACCATGTTTTATGTAGGGTGAAAAGGAAAAATTACAAGATTTATGTTTTTAAGCAAAAAATTTGTTGTATAAGACCAGCAAGTTTGCATAGTTTAGAAAAAAGCTTGGAAGTCTATTGATATATTAGTATAACTTATTATCAATATAAGTATGTTTCATAAAATGAATGGATTATCCGCTTGCAAAATGAAAATTGACTGATATATAATTTAGCCATCGTGATGTTTTTGTGTGATTTATGGATAAAAAAGTCCAGTTTTTGGTAAGCAGGTTTTTTTGCTGTTTTGTGTATTCGTTGAATGAAAAGAAAAGCTGGATAGCGATAATACTTGATAAGTTTTACAGCGCAGATGGCTGAGAGATTATTTGATTGGAGGATATGATGAACGCACGGATTTGTGGGACAGGGAGTATACTTCCGAAAAAGACAGTGACAAACTTTGATTTGGCGGAGCGGATGGAAACGAGCGATGAATGGATCTCCAGTCGCACTGGTATTCGGGAGAGACATATTGCAACGACAGAAACAACAGCAGAGATGGCTGTAAGTGCTGCAAGAAAAGCGTTGGAGGAGGCAAAAATGCAGCCGGAAGAGTTGGAAATGATTCTGGTTGCTACTGTGACAGCCGATCATATTGCGCCAAGCGCAGCATGTGAGGTGCAGGCGGCTCTCGGTGCGGTGAATGCCGTGGCAATTGAGCTGAATGCGGCATGTTCTGGCTTTGTGTTTGCGCTGAATACGGCGCAGGCTTATGTACGTGCAGGAATTTATAAAAAACTGCTTGTTGTCGGAGTGGAAACGCTCTCAAAAGTTGTGGATTGGACAGATCGCAGCACGTGTATTTTGTTTGGTGACGGAGCTGGAGCTGCTGTTTTAGAGGCGGTGGAAGAAGACGGAATACAGGATTTTGTTCAGCATGCAGATGGCGGAAAGGGCAGTGCTTTGCTCTGTGATGCACGTCCGTTAAAAAACTTGTTTGTTGATAATCCATTTGGTCAGGAATTTGTAAAAATGGATGGTCAGGAAGTGTTTAAATTTGCAGTAAAGCGTGTGGCAGAATCGATCGATACTGTTCTTGACCGAAATCATATTTTACCAAGTCAGGTCAGCCTTTATATTCTGCATCAGGCGAATGCAAGAATTATACAAACTGTGGCAAAGCACTTGGGGGAAGATATGGATAAGTTTCCGATGAATATTGACCATTGTGCGAATACGTCGGGTGCTTCGGTGCCGATTTTACTGGATGAATTAAATCGTGCCGGTCGTATAAAAAGAGGAGATAAAATAGTATTGTCCGGTTTTGGCGGCGGGCTTACTTGGGGCAGTATCTATATGATTTGGTAGACCGCAAAGACTAAGTTTTTTGCGGTGATAAAGATTCTTGATGCAATAATTTGCGATGTTTGGTTTTGACAGTTAAAATTATTTGACAAAAAATTTGATAATTATCTTGACAATTCCAACAATTTATTGTATGATAAAAAAGCGTTGAGTACAACGCTTCTAGGGGTATCTTCCAATGGTAGGATGCCGGTCTCCAAAACCGTTAATGAGGGTTCGAATCCTTCTACCCCTGTTTTTGTGAAAGCCGGGCTTGGAGATAGATTTAGTGTAATAGATAAAGATTTAGACAAGCTATTTGGCAAATATGGATGCAGCAGTTTTGCTGGTGCGATAGAAGGTTGACTTTCAGCTCCCCTGAGCCTCTGGATAGGTTCAGGGTTTTTTCTTTTTATGCGCAGGGGCGCACGAGGAAATAGCGCCCCGCGCAGGCAAGCAGAGCAAAAGGATACTCTGCTTGATGGAAAGCAGGGGTGCGAAAGGAAATCAGTTGCTGCCGCAACAAAATAAATTATAATGTCGCTTTGGCGGCGGAATGAGAGGGAAAATGGAGTTTCCAAAAAAGAATGCAGTGCCGTGTAATTTGGCTGCACAGTCTGGAGTAAGAAATGTGATGGAATATCTTGCAGAACTTTCTGGAAAAGGGATTGTCACAGGGCAGCACACGCAGACAAGAGAGCAGCGTGAGTTAATATATATTGAGGAAGTGACAGCAAAAAAGCCTGCGTTATGTGGATTTGAACTGTTGTCTTACTCGCAGAATATTCATTGTGAATTGTGGGATAAGGAGTGCCAAAAAGAGGTTGACGAGAACCGCGGGACGCTGGAAAATGCAATGGAGTGGGCAAAGCTAGGTGGATTGCTGACGATGACATGGCATTGGTTTTCTCCAATGTACGGTATAGGGAAAAGTTTTTTTACTGAAAATACAACGTTTGATGCAACACTTGCGTTAAAAGAGGGAACCTTAGAACATAAAGCTTTGGTTTCAGATATGGATAAGATGGCAAAAGAGCTGCTGATTTTTTGTGAGAAGGGCATACCAATTTTATTTCGACCATTTCATGAAGCGGAGGGGAAATGGTTTTGGTGGGGTGCAAAGGGAGGGCAGGTAGCAAGGGATTTGTATTGTATGCTCTACAATCGTTTTACAACAGTTTATGAATTGAATAATCTGATTTGGGTCTGGAACTCTCCTGTGCCAAAGGATTATCCAGGAGATAATGTGGTGGATGTGCTGACAAGAGATTTATATCCGCCAGCGCATATCCATACAGATTTGGCAAAAGAGTATCAGGAACTTCATTGTGTTTTGGAGTGTGGGCAGGAAAAATTGATGGCGGTCGGTGAGATCGGTACACTTCCATCCATTGTGGCATTGTCGCAAAGTCATATTCCGTGGTCTTGGTATATGACTTGGTCAAATGAATTTGGAGGAAGCGACAAGTTTACATCAGAGGAAGCATTGAGAGAATTTTACAATTGTGAGTATGCAGTAACGTTGAATAAGCTACCGCGATTATATTAAATGAAAACAATAACAGATAATTTTATTGCTTTGCAGAGCAGATAAGATCAAAGATTGCGATTTTTCATTTTGGAATTTAAAGTTTTTGCAGATTGCAATACTGCTTGGGCAAAATAAGAGAAACTATAAAAAATAGAACTTTATTGAGAGAAAATCCCACAGGGAATGCATACGTATAAATTATAGAAAGAATACTGTAAAACAACTTGGACAAAACCTTAAAAATTTGTTATAATAATAAAAAAGGTGTTTTTTGGAAACGCTTTATTTTGACAGCGGTTTCAGGAAAACTTGAAGGGCCGGGTGATTTCTGATGAAATATGGATGTGCAGTTGCGTTTGCCATAACGATATTATGTTTGTTTTATTGCCTGGTAAGGACGAAGGAGAGCAAGAAGAAGATTGCTGTTGTTGGTCGCCGGGTACTGGTTGTGGCAATGATATCAGTAGCAAGTAATCTAGTTCAAATGTTTTCCAATAACGAAGTTGTTTATAATATTACTTACAGCATATTTTTTGTTAGTTTGGATTGGCTTTTGTATAATGTTTTATGTTTTACAATTGAATACACAGGTTTTTCTATTATTAAGTATGTGAGAAGCAAAGCTGTGTGGTTTGTGCTGGCGGCAGATTCGATATCACTGCTGTTAAATCCTATATTGGGACACGCTTATACTTGTGTGCAAGTACTTACAGTGCAGAACGAATTATACTATAGTTTTATATCAAAACTTCCATATTATATTCATTTGGGTATTTCTTATATTTTAGTTGTATTAACAATTTTATGTCTGATTGTTAAGATTGCATGTTCACCGCAAATATATCGCAGGAAATATTGGGTGATTCTGATATTTTTAATGTTTATTGTTACAGGAGATGCAGTACATCTGATTTTTAAGACAGTAATTGATGTATCAATTTTAGGGTTTGCGTTTGCGGGTATTGCAGTTTATTATTATTCTATTGTGTATGTGTCGAATGACTTGTTAAACCGGCTTTTTTCCGTTGTTGTGGGAGGTTTGGGAGATGGTATTCTGCTGTTTGATATGGATGGACAGTGCATTTACGCAAATTCCACAGGAAGAAAGATGATAGAAGTGTCAGAATCTGCTTCGGTCGAGGAAGTGGACGAAGTATGTGGAGAATGGCTGTTTCGAAATGAACTGTCAAGACAAGAAGATTTTTTGTATGAATGGACAAAAGGAAAAAAGAGTCAAGCGCAGCATATTAAGGTATCTTTGCAGCATCTTCAAGATCAAAAGCAACGGCATGTCGGATATATTATGCGCTTCCAGGATTGGACTGTACAGGCAAATGAGTTTTATCGGGAGCATCAGCTTGCAACAAGGGATCATTTGACGAAAGTTTATAATAAGTCCTATTTTCTTAAGCGGGCAGGCGAGTACATCCGGCAGAACAACGAAGGGGAATTTTTATTGGTCTGTTCGGATATCAAAAATTTTAAATTGATCAATGATGTGTTTGGCATGGAAACTGGAGATGCACTTTTGGTAAAACTTGCAGGTGAAATTCGCCGCAGAGCAGTCCATGGAGAAATTTATGGTCGTCTTGGAAACGACCGCTTTGGAATTTTATTACATAAAAAGTATTTTAGCACATCGGAGATTACTCAGTGGCAGCAGAACCATATTTATTTGGATGATGATATCCGCTATCCTATTCATTTGTATCTTGGAGTGTATGAGGTTGGGGACGGCGGAGTTCCAGTATCAGTAATGTGTGAGAGAGCATTGATGGCGATTGAGACCATCAAAGGAGGATATCATCAGAAAGTTGCATATTATGACGATCTGCTTCGCGACAGTGCATTGAGGGAACAGGAATTATCTGCCGAGCTGTTAGAAGCTTTAAAGGAAGAGCAGATTAAAATTTATCTACAGCCTCAAGTTGTTTCGGATGGGTCAGTTCCGGGAGCTGAAGTTTTAGTCCGCTGGGAACATCCAGAGCGAGGGCTGCTTATGCCAAGCAGTTTTGTCGAGATGTTTGAAAGAAACGGCATGATTGCAAAACTGGATCAGTATGTGTGGGAGCAGGCTTGCAGACAACTGCAAAAGTGGGAGAGATGCGGGCATGGAGATATCTATTTATCCGTGAATATATCTCCTAAAGATTTTTACTATCTTGATATTTATAAAATTTTTACTGAGCTGATTGGGAAATATAAAATTGCGCCGAGTAATCTAAAACTTGAAATTACAGAAACTACAGTGATGGAAAATCTGGAGGAACAGCTTGCGCTGATCAAACGTCTGCGCGCTGCCGGATTTATCGTTGAGATGGATGATTTTGGGAGCGGTTATTCCTCGCTTAATATGTTAAAGGATATCTGTGTTGATGTGTTAAAGATTGATATGGCGTTCTTAAAGAAAGGGGAGGACGAGGAGCGGGGCAGAAATATTCTTTGCACAATTATTGAGCTGTCGAACAAGCTGGATATGCCAGTAATTATGGAAGGCGTGGAAACAAAAGAACAAGTGCAGTTTTTAACGGAGATGGGATGCCATATTTTCCAGGGATTCTATTTTGCAAAACCGATGTCAGTGTCACAGTTTGAGAAAACTTATGTAATGAATTCTTATCGTTTATAGAACAGAAAGTTTCCTGAAACTTCAATCATTTTTAGGATATCAGTTCTTTTATGCTGCCGACAAGGTAGAGAGAGCCTGCGATAAGAAAGATAAAATTCTGCTGCTTTGCAGTTTCTAACCCGTGGCAAAAAGCTTCTTCAAGAGAAGAAAAAGTTTTTACCGGAAGGTTTGTGAAGCGGCAGAATTGTTCTTTCAGCGCGTTTGGTTCAATTGCGCGTGGACCAGAAATGCTTGTAAGATAATACTGGCAAAAAAGTCTGCTCTCACAAATTTCACGGATCATAAGATTTGTATCTTTTTCTTTTACAGCGGTGAACAGCAAAAGAACTTTATAATCTTTTGCAACTAGGCGCAGAGAGTCAAGAAGCATACAGATGCCGTCGGCGTTGTGCGCACCGTCCAAATAAACATTTGGATAAATTTGTTCCATGCGTCCTGCCCAGCAGGAATGTTCCAACGCTTTTTTCAGTATAGTATCATTTGTTTCTGACACAGAATTTACCATGAACCAGAAAAAAGCACTGTTTTTAGGGGGGATTTGATTGGTAATATTTTGTAAAGAAATTCTGCTTTCAGTGTTTTTTTGCCCGCAGAGATATCTTGCCGCCATATAAGCAATAGAGGCGTTTTCCATCTGATACAAAGCAGGGCTGTTTACGGTCAGCTGACAGGAAAACTCAGCAGTATCTGGTGAAATCGCAGCGGAAAACGAGAATGTAAGTTTTCCATCTTCCAGAGAAATCAGCTTGCAGTAATCGCGCCGAACGCCGAAATAGGGAATCTCTGCGGATATCGCAGCAGATTCTACAACGTTGCAGACATCCGCTTCATTAGCACAGTAAATCAGAGGAGTTTTCGATTTGATAATACCGGCTTTTTCAGCAGCGATTTTTGCAAGCGTATCTCCAAGTATTTCTGTATGGTCAAAGCTGATTGATGTAATAATACACAAAACAGGATGATTTATTGCATTTGTGGAATCAAGCAAACCGCCAAGTCCAGTTTCCATCACAACATAGTCAACATTTTGCTCTGAATAATAGCACATTGCGACTGCAAAAAAGTAGTCAAAGTATGTGATGCCAGTATAGCCTTGTTCTGCGAGCAGACCAACAGCCGTTTGCACACGCACAAAACAGCTGGAAAAGTCTTTTTCGCGGATCCATTTTCTGTCAATCTGAATTCGCTCACGGGCATCAACAAGGTGAGGGGAAGTGAAAAGTCCAGTTCGAAAGCCGCAGGCGGTAAGCATATCTGCAAGAAAAGAGCAGACAGAACCTTTTCCGTTTGTCCCTGCAACATGGATAATATGGAGGGATTTTTCAGGATGACCAAGCAGGGAAAGAAGATGCGAAGCGTTCTCCCTTCCTGAATGTGTTCCGTATTTTCCTGTTTTATTGATAATTTCCATCGCTTTCTGAAAAGATACTTCCATAAAAAATAGACCAGCCTTATTTAAAATTTTGTTTTTATTTGTTGATTTCTGCTCTGCTGCCGAGAACTACAGAGAGTTCATGTTCTGTATAAACGCCGTTTTCCATACGGTAGAGCGTGATGGATATTGTAGTTCCGCTGCGGTAGGAAGCAACTTTTTCTTGCAGCTGAGCGCGTGTTGTCACAGGGCTTTCATTGATGGCAGTGATAATATCTCCAGCATAAATGCCGTACTGCTCGGCAGCGCCGCCAGGAATAACGCCAGCGATATAAACGCCAGCCGGGAAACCGTACAGGGAAGAAATATCGGATGTAATCTCTGTTTGCGAGAGATTGACGCCGAGGTAACCTTTTTCTTCTTCCGCCAGTATTTCACGGTTCATCAGTTCATTTAAAATGTCGATGGCGTTGCTGATCGGGATAGCGTATCCAATACCCTCCACAGATGTGCTGGAAAGTTTGGCTGTGTTGATGCCGATCACTTCTCCGTCTGTGTTAAGCAGCGCGCCGCCGCTGTTGCCAGGGTTGATGGCAGCAGTTACCTGAAGAGCAGTCAAGTTTGTTGTTTTTCCAGTGGTGGAATCCTTAACACTGATTTCCCGCTCTTTTGCGCTTAAGTAGCCGACGGTTGTCGTCTGACCATAGCCGAGTGCGTTGCCGATGGCAATTACCATCTGCCCGACCTTCATAGAATCGGAATCGCCAAGTTTTGCATGACGAAGCAGCGATTTTGTCTCCTGAGGAATATCGGAGAGCGCGACAGAGACGATGGCAAGGTCGGCGGCTTCATCGGTGCCGCGCACAGATGCGTCAAGTACCGTGCCGTCTGGAAAGGTTACTTTTGTTGTCAGCGCACTGTCAACAACATGGTTGTTTGTGGCGATCAATAACTCCTTGTCGTTTTCTCCAACAATAATTCCAGAGCCGGAACCTTCCTTGGAGCCTTCGTACAAATAGCCGAAAAAGCTCGTGGAACTGCGGAAGGTGCAGGAGATGGAAACAAGGGACGGCATCGCGTTTTCCACAATGGAAGAGACATCGCAGGTTGCGACAGATGCAAAGGATGCGGTTGAGGTGGAAGCAATGATCGGAGTTTTGCCCTGATTTATACTTTGCAGGTTGGCGCCGGAAGATTCGTAGGACGGGCGGTCAGCTGGGTTAAGCAGGTAGTAAAGTTCATGAAATCCGATAAATGTACCTGCTGCCACCGCGCCGAAAATCACAGCATAAACGACGAGAGACGCCAATTTTTTTAGAGTTTTCACTGCTTTGCCAGGTTCTTTTTTTGTACTCTCCTGAATGATTTTTTCTCCTGAGATAAACATTGCGCCCGCGGCGGCTGGAGGTTGTAAAGACTCTTCTATTTCCTGATTGACTGTGCAGGAATTCGCAGGATCTGTTTGACGATCCGCCCAGAAACTGTATTCTTCGTTGTTGTTTTCGGCCATAACGTTCCTCCGTTTTTGCTGAGATTTACACCTATTCTTTTGGTTTTGCCTGCTTTCTAGTTGAAAAATTTTTAATTTTGTATATAATCAGTTACAGCATAGCAAAATTTTGTGATGAAAGTGTGAACGAATGAAGAACAGAGTGAGGCTGCATAGCAAAAATAAGAAATATTTAGGATTTCTTAAGATTTTTGTCATTGTGTTGCAGAGAGAAATAAGGTATTCTGGAAACGTAGGCTGCAATTGGGATGAAATCCAAAATTGCGGGCATTAGAAAAAAGAGGCTTACAAAAAATGATTAAAGATAATCAGAGAACATTAAACAGACTGCATATTGTTATCGATGGTATTTTGATTGCACTGGCGTATTTGCTGGCTTACGAGCTGCGATTTCGAATATTTGTAAATGTTCCGCTGTTTGAACTTGCGGAAAATGTTCGTTATTACGCGCTGAGATACTATGCCAGGTATCTTTATATTTTGGTGCCGGGCTATCTTGTGATCTATTCAAACTGCGGGTTATATCGCCCGAAGCGCGGGGGAGGAAGCAGATTAGAATACTGGAATCTTTTTAAGGCGAATATCCTTGGACTTTTGGTATTTATCACAATAATCTACGCATCGAAAGAAAACGATTTTTCGCGTGGAATGATATTTGTTATTTTTCCGGTCGTGAATTATATGTTTGGGGTTACGTTTCGCAGTATTCTTGCAAAGATTTTAAGAGGAATGCGAAAAAGAGGTTTTAACCAGAAGCATATTTTGGTTGTCGGGTACAGCCGTACAGCAGAGGCATATATTGACCGTATTCGCCAGAACCCGCAGTGGGGATATCACATCCACGGGATTTTGGACGACAATATGGAAGTCGGAACGATGTACAAAAAAGTTGCTGTTATTGGAACATGTGATGAGCTGGAGGATATGCTTGTAAACAACAATTTTGACGAGATTACAGTTACCCTTGGCATCAATGAATATTCAAAATTGGAGTACCTTGTCGGTATCTGTGAAAAGTCGGGAGTTCATACCAAATTTGTCCCAGATTACCGCGGAATTATCCCTACAGTTCCAGTTACAGAAGATATGGATGGACTGCCGGTGATCAATATAAGAAATGTTCCGCTGTCCAGTTTGTTTAACCGCATTGTCAAAAGGACGTTCGATTTGGTCGGCGCGGTGCTGATGCTTATTGTTGCTGGTATACCAATGATTATTATTGCTCTTTTGGTCAAAGGCACGTCAAGGGGACCGATTATTTTTTCTCAGGTTCGGGTCGGACTGCACAACAAAGAGTTTCGAATGTACAAGTTTCGGTCGATGTGCCAGCAGGCAGAGTCGAGTGAAAAAAAGGCGTGGACGACAGCAAATGATGTTCGAGTGACAAAGATTGGGCGTATTTTGAGAAAGACAAGCCTGGACGAGCTTCCGCAGCTGTTTAACGTGCTGAAAGGGGACATGAGTCTGATTGGTCCAAGACCGGAAAGACCGTACTATGTAGCAAAATTTAAGGAGGAGATTCCGAGATATATGATTAAGCACCAGGTGAGACCAGGAATGTCCGGCTGGGCGCAGGTCAATGGTTACCGCGGGGATACTTCAATCAAAAAGCGCATTGAGTATGACTTATATTATATTGAAAACTGGTCCGTCGGGCTGGATGTTAAAATTTTGTTTTTAACAGTGTTTAAAGGGTTTATCAATAAAAATGCATATTAGTGGAGGCACAGATGAACAGTGAAGACGAAATAACCAAGAAGGATGAGGAGACGAAAAAAAAGATAAGGGAGGAGGTTTGCTATCTGTGCAGAAGACCGGAAAGCGCAGCGGGGAAGCTTTTGCATCTTCAGAAAAATATATGCGTTTGTCCAGACTGCCTGCAAAAATCGTTTGACATGATCGATCTACAGGGGCATCCGATGCTTGGCGGCAATTTTGACCCGATGATGTTCGCCATGGGAATGCCGCCGTTTTTGCAGCAAAACCAACAGAAAACGCGCCAGAAAAAAGTGAACGAAAACTCCGAACAGGAGAAGGAAGCGGAGAATGAAAAGAAAGCAGGAGCATTGCTATCTGTCCCTGCGCCGCACAAAATTAAGGAAAGGCTGGACGAGTATGTTGTGGGACAAGAACAGGCAAAGAAGGCGATTGCCGTGGCTGTGTACAATCATTACAAACGCATCCGCGACGACCGAAAGGACGGTGTTGAGATTGAGAAATCAAATATCTTGATGCTTGGACCGACGGGAAGCGGAAAAACATATCTTGTACAGACACTTGCAAAGCTCTTAAAAGTGCCGCTTGCGATCACGGACGCCACTTCTCTGACAGAGGCGGGATATATTGGCGACGATGTGGAAAGCGTACTCTCCAAACTTCTGGCTGCTGCGAATAATGATGTGGAACAGGCAGAGCGGGGGATTGTGTTTATTGATGAGATTGACAAGATTGCAAAAAAGCGCAATACCAACAGCCGCGATGTCAGCGGCGAGGCAGTTCAGCAGGGATTGCTGAAACTTCTGGAAGGAGCGGATGTTGAAGTGCCGGTCGGCGCGACAAGCAAGAATGCGATGGTGCCGATGACAACGATAAGTACAAGAAATATCCTCTTTATCTGCGGTGGCGCATTCTCGGAACTTGGCAAGGTGATCCGCGAGCGGCTGAACAAGTCGGCGTCCATCGGCTTTATGGCAGATCTGCGCGATAAGTACGATAAAGAGCGGAATATTTTAAAATATGCGACAGCGGAAGATTTGCGGGAATTTGGTATGATACCAGAATTTTTAGGAAGGCTTCCAGTTATTTGTACATTAAATGATCTTGGCAAAGATATGCTGGTTGAAATTTTAACCAAACCGAAAAATGCAATTACGAAACAATATAAGAAATTGTTGGCAATGGATGAAGTTGACCTGATTTTTGAGCAGGATGCGCTGGAGTTAATCGCGGAGCGAGCTTTGGAAAAAAAGACTGGCGCGCGTGCGCTGCGGGCAATTTTAGAAGAATTTATGCTTGATATTATGTATGAAATACCAAAAGATGAAAATATTGGAAAAGTCCGAATTACAAGAGCGTATATCGAACAAAAAGGTGCGCCTGGAATTGAGCTGCGCAGCAATACTTTAGGACTTTTGCAAAGCAGTGAGGGGATGCTGGAAGAAGGCAAAAACAATAATTTAATCGTCCAAAATTCTGATACAAATGTGGTCAATGGGTAATCTTGTAAGGAAAGGAAGCCGAATCCGGTAGAAAATGTACGAAAAAACTGATAAGATATCTGCGTGGAACGGATAATGCAGTGACTTAACAGGAGGATATTATGAAACGCAAAAATAAAAATCGGTTGACCAAGTTAATTATGATGGAACTTGTTTGCCTGGGCATAGTTTCTGTTGCAGTATTCACTCTTGTCCGCTGGTCCGGCGGCAGAGTGGAAGGAAATGAGGGTGATGCCGCTGGAGGCCGACAGCTGACAGTAACAGCTGCTCCAGATCCAGGAATAAACCAGAGCGATCATGAATCGGAAAATAAAGATGGGGAAAAAGAAAATTTAGAACCAACAATTGGTTCGACAGTTCCGACGAAAGAAGACGAGGAGGGGGTAACAGGAACTCCTGTTCCTTCCATAACAGATATTCCTGCGGGAACATCCGCAGAACAGGTGACGGACGCACCGACCAAAACACCAGAAAAAGAGGAGAACAAACCAACTCCGACAAAACAGCCGGAGGCGACTCCAACAAAGGAGCCGGCAACTCCAACGCCGCAGCCGACCAAAGCACCGGAGCCAACTCCGACAAAGGAACCGACCAAGGCGCCGGAGCCAACTCCGACAAAAGAACCAACGAAGGCGCCGGAGCAATCTGAAATTGAGGAAAAACCGGGGATGGATATGGATTTTATCAATTCTTTATCCGAGCCGCAGTCCGGTGAGATCCTTGAAGCTGCTGGTGCAGTGCGCACCGTATTTTATCTTCAGACAGATTCCAGATGGGGAAATAAAATATACGGCGGCGAGGATACAATTGCGAAATATGGCTGTGGTCCAACTTCCATGGCAATTGTTGTCTCCAGTCTTACAAAGATTGGAATTGACCCGGAACAGATGTCAAAATGGGCGAAGGATAAAGGATACTGGTATCCAAAGAGCGGTTCGATCCACTCGATTGTAAACGGGACGGCAAAGGCGTTCGGTCTGGAATCCGAAGGAATTGGAAACGACAGTTCGACGCCGGAAAAGATTAAAAAAGCGCTGAAAAACGGCGATATGGTAGTTGCTTTGATGGGGAAGGGACATTTTACAAAAGGCGGACATTTTATTGTTCTGCGCGGGATTACAGACAGTGGAAAAATTTTGGTTGCAGACTGCAACAGCAGAGATAACACGCTGGCAGAATGGGATTTAAAAACTTTGACGGACGAGGCAAAGTGGGCTTCCGACGGCGGTCCGTTCTGGATTATCCGTAATCCGAATACAATAAAATAATCCTTTTGCGCGGAGGCGCAAGATGAATTGTAGAGAAGCTGTCTATTCAGAAGATGTTGCGGAATACTTTGTCCAGAGGTTTCAGGGGTTAGCTAGCCTTCAAAAACAGTATGGCGCTGATTGCATTCAGGCGCTTGACGAAAGATATGCCGTTGTTTATATCCAATCTGCTGCGCTGATAAATTTTAACAACGAGTTTTCCAAAGTTTACCGGGCGGTGCCAAAGTGCTATACAGTGACGGATCAATTTGACTCAAGTTCTCAGGTTTCCGACCGAAACAGCGCAGCTGCATTGGAGGAGATAGGGGTGGCGCAGCTTCGCAGGCTCCCCTATCTTGATTTATATGGAAACGGAGTGATGATTGGATTTGTGGATACAGGGATCGATTACACACATCCGGCATTCCGAAATTCCGACGGCACAAGCCGAATTTATTCGATCTGGGATCAGACTGTGCAGGATGGAGTTTCACCAGCAGGATTTACTTACGGTCAAGAATATACGAAACTGGAGTTAAACCAAGCGTTATCTTCGGAAGAACCGCTGTCGCTTCTCCCGGAAACCGATGAGATCGGTCATGGAACTTTTGTGGCAGGAGTGGCAGCAGGCAATATAGAACGAAGCACAGATTTTTCTGGAGTTGCGCCGCAGACGGAAATTGTGATGGTAAAGTTAAAGCAGGCAAAGGAATATCTTCGCGATTTGTATGTAATACCGCAAGGCAAACCTTGTTTTCAGGAAACAGATCTAATATTTGGAGTACAGTATTTGATCCGAACTGCGGAGAAAGCAAATAAGCCCTTAGTGATCTGCATGACGCTTAACACCAATTCTGGGGGGCATGACGGCGCTGGAATTCTGGATGAAATTTTAGACGATATAGGAGACCGTCATAATACATGTATTGTGACTTCAACGGGGAATGAAGGAGGATATGGGCTGCACTATCATTCAAACGGTGTGCAGGAAAATGGATATGAAGAGGTAGAACTGCGGGTCGGGGAAGGGGAAAATGGTTTTACGATGGAGCTGTGGGCGACCTCTCTAAACCAATATTCTATATCTGTAATATCTCCGACCGGAGAATTGATTAACCGGGAAATGAATCGAAGAAACCATACTCAAATTATGGATTTTCTTTTTGAAGATACGAAAATTTTTCTCGATTATTATATGGCTGAGAGCGCCAGTGGAACACAGCTGATTTTGATGCGGGTGCAGCGCCCTACATCGGGAATCTGGAGGTTTTTGGTTTATCAGGATCAGGAGTTTGGCGGAGCTTTTGATATATGGCTGCCAGTGCATACATTTTTGCAGGAAACAACTTATTTTTTGCGCCCTGACCCGGATACCACAATTGCAAATCCAGGCAATACGGTTCGCATTATCACTGCTGCGTCTTACCAGATATCAGACCAATCCATCTACCTGCATTCCGGCAGAGGATTTACCAGAAACAATCTTGTCAAGCCGGATATCGCCGCGCCGGGCATTGCTATTTACGGTCCGCGCACGGGCGGCGGATATCGGATTGTATCAGGAGGCGGAGCTGCGGCGGCATTGACGGCAGGCGGCTGCGTGCTGCTTTTGGAATGGGCGATTGTGATGAAAAGACAGCCGGAGCTGCGCACGCAGAATGTTAAGCGCCTTTTGCGCGGAGGAGCGGAGCGGGAGGGCGTGACATATCCGAGCAGGGAATGGGGGGATTATGTTATTATAGTGTCGAGTTCGTGAGAAGCCAGTAAAATAAAAGGATTCTTCTCATAAAATACCATAAAAATAGAATAATTTTAAAGTGATACAATGGTTTGATTTTATTTGAAATCTTATATTGTTGTGTGCTCGCTATCAAATACATTGACATTTGGGGTTATTTGTTGTACTATTATTGGTATATTTTTAAAATAAGGATCGGAGCTTGATGAGCAATGACTAAGATAGATTTGGAAAGTGTACGTCAGTTTATTTTAAGCGACGAAGAAATCAAGGAGTATTTTCTCTCTCTTACCAGAAAGGAAAATTCTGGGCGTTCAGCCTACGGCAATAGGGAATTTTCAGATAAGATTCCCGGACAGCAAGTTTCCCCTGAAAATGAATTGGAAAATTTTACCAGATCGGCAGAGTCAGAAAATGCTGTGCTGCGAAAAGAGCTTAAGGCAGCACAGGAGCAAATAGCAGCGCTTAAGAACGAATGCAATAGTCTACATAGAGCTGCCGCACAGGCGGAAAACCAGAAAAATGCTGCGCTGGAACAGCTTGCAGTATTTGAACCAATCTGTTCTATTATGGAGATTTACAATTCCTTGGATGAAAAATCAAAAGCGGCGACAAAAAATATTTTCCGCACTGTCACACCGGATGGTTTTATATCCTGCGGAGTGCAGAAGGACAGTCTGGCGAATTTATGGGATTACGGCAGGACGTTAGCGGCTTATGGCTCAGAGGATTGCCTGAAAATCAATCAGCTTTTTGGATACTTCGTCTCACTGTATAACCTGACTTTTGAACAACCTGTTTACATGCTGATTGAACCGCATACAGGGGATCGATTTGATGAGGATGTTCATGTGTGTATGACGCGAGGAAAAAGAATAGCTGTTGTTTCGGGTGTATTGCTCCGAGGGTACCGTATAAATGGCAAAACGGTGAACAAAGCACTGGTAAAGTGAGGTAAGAGATATGGAATGCACAAAACTTGTTGACAAGCTGCCGCTTGGCACTGACAGTTTGCGTGAAATGGTTCGCACAAAAATTTCCAAAACCATACAAGAGAAACAGCCGGAAGAATTTAAGATCAGCGGGACGGACGGGCAGACCAATCCGGTGATTGCTCTCGATAAAATCAGCGCGGAAGAAGTTTCAAAACTTTTGCTGGAAGTGGATCATGAACGTGCTGATATTGACCCTTATGACGAGAAAATTCTCACTGACCCAAACAGAGGGCATTGGGATTTGTGGATCGACGGCGATGTGAGCGATTGTCTGGTATTGGATCTTTCTTGTCAGGGATATGTGGCGCGCAATCCTCGCGCAGATATCAATCAGAACCGTATTGTTGCTATTGATTTTGGCACAAAAAGCACGGTTGTCGTCTACCAGAATGAGGACAGCCGCATCTTGCCTGTGCGTGTAGGAACAGGAAATGTCAGCAAAAGCATTCAGGCGGAGCATTATGAAAATCCTACAATTATTGAATTTAATAATCTGTCTGTTTTTTTAGAAGCATACTATGCTACCTTGGGACGTCCCGCTACACGCTGGGAGGACGTTTATATTTCCCACCGGGCGGTGGATGATCTTCAAAGTTCGCGCAGTACGGATTACAGCGCGTTTTTTACAGAGTTAAAGCAATGGGCGGGAGATGCGGGCGTAAAAAAATCACTGCGCATCCGCGACCGAGAAAACAATGATTATTTGATTAAACCATTTCATGAACTTTCCGATACAGATCTAAATCCAATCGAACTTTATGCATACTATCTTGGATTGTACATAAACAATATGCGTAATGGAATCTTTTTTAACTATTACTTATCTTTTCCAGTTACTTATGAGATTTCAGTGCGGGAAAAAATTGCACAAAGCTTTGAAAAAGGAATTAAAAAAGCGCTTCCAGAAACACTTTTAAAAGACGATGCTGTTATGAAGAATTTCAAAATCAATGGGAGCATCAGCGAGCCAGCAGCTTATGCGGTGTGCGCTTTGCAGGAGTACGGCTTCGAACCGATGGATGATGAGATGGTATTCTACTCGGTATTTGATTTTGGCGGCGGTACTACGGATTTTGATTTTGGTGTGTGGAAAGAATCGGAGTCCCCAAAGTATGACTATACCGTCGAACACTTTGGCGCGAGCGGAGACCGGTATCTCGGCGGTGAAAATATTCTGGCAGAGTTAGCCTTTTATGTATTCCGAACAAACGAAGATAAGCTTAGGGAGGAAAATATCACATTTAACCGCCCTCCAATGTGTCCAGATTTTGCCGGAAGCGAGACGCTGATCTCCGATTCGAGAGAAGCAAATATAAATATGCACAATCTCACGGATAAACTTCGTCCGGTATGGGAAAATACAGGGGAGGAAACCGTGGACGAGAGCGGCGCCATCAAAGTGAATCTATTCCGCAATGATGGTTCGGAGGTTGTAGGAATGGCGCTTGCGGCTGATTTGGATGAACTCAATGATTTGATCTACCAGCGTATTGAAAAGGGAATTGACAGTTTTTTCACATCGTTGATCACAGCGTTTGGAAAACAGTATTTGATTGATGGAATCGATAAGATTTATATTATTCTGGCTGGAAATTCTTCAAAATCACAGTATGTTGAGGAGATTTTCAGCAAAAAGATTCTCTCTTGCACAAGAGAGCTTAAGCGCAGCGATACCAACCCTATGTTTGAACTGCTCCCGCCAATCGGCACAGAAGCCTTTTACAAAAAGAGGGAGGAAATAAACCCGGAAGCGGCGGAACGCCCGGACGACAGAGGAGAGTTTGAGCGTCCGTCCGGGAAGACGGGAGTGGCGTTTGGTCTGATCGAATGCCGCAAGGGAGGTCGAGTTGAGATTATTGAAAGCGATGAGACCGGAGGTGAGATTCCGTTTAAATATTATATTGGAACCCGCAGAAAGCGGTGCTTTAAAAGCTTGGATGAGAGCGGCAGACCGTCGAGAATTCCGGGCAGAATGGACTATGGCAGATGGTATGAAGTATTTGAATCCGACGATTATACCATTGAGATTTACTACACGACTGAGCCGGATGCTGTCACCAACCGTATGCCGATTGAAAATGCGAGAAAGCTTATGCTTCATACAGATGCGGAAAATAAACTTGTGTTTATCCGTGCAGCCGATCCGCATACATTAGAATATATTTCTGCAGAAAATGTTGAGGATGTAAAAAATGGGGATTATATCGGCATGATACATCGAATATCATTAGAGTAAGATCTTTAAACTATGCACCTTGTTATGAAAATAGAACGTGCCTGCTGATGCGCCTGGATATAGTTATAACGATAGTACATAGCTATATCCAGGCGCACTGCGAGAATAAAACTTGAGCGTAGCGTGTGAATATGGCTGTGAGTAATGGAGTACTGTACCTTGACAAAATAGTTGTGAAATGGCGGATATCTCATGGCTTGAAGCAATCCAGTTGTTTCTATGAATGTTCCAGGAGCTGCTTTTGGATGCCTGTGAATGATCAGAGGAAAAAAACGCTAATAAAGTGAGGTAATAGATATGGAATATACAAAATTTGTTGACAAGCTCCCACTTAGTACTGACAGTTTGTACGCAATGTTTAAATCTAAGATTTTTGACAGAATACTTGAGTCGGAGTTAAGTGGATTTCACAAGGAAGTTGAGCATGATGTCGGTCTGATACATGATTATTTTGCAAAATACGAGTGGATTCCCATGAGGATTGGCACTACTTCCAATATGGTATTATTTAATACCAAAGCTTCTATTTTCATTCCCGATTTGCTTACTTTTAAATTTGATGTCCACAAAAGAGTGACGGAAGATTATTCCCTTGGATTTTATAATTTTTCTGCCAAATTATTTAAAAAGGGGATTTTAGAAGCAATCTCTTTTAAAAGTATCGAAGATGTATATCTTCTGAACACAGAATATAGCCGCAAAAAAGATACCGGCAAGGATTTCGTTGATATTGTACATGAGATAAATCCTTCATTTAACAATTATTTAGCTTATTCTGATCCAGATGCTGCGTCTCAGACCAGAGTTGGCACGACGCTGTTTGATATCCGGGAAAAAAACTTTGCTTCCGGTCGGATCCGCTCTGATTTTTCAGTTATGCCAATGGTTCGCGTCGCCTGTACAAACGCGGCTTCCCTGCTGCAAAGTCTGCGGGAATTAAAGCTTACAGTCACCCCTTACGGGGGCAAGTTTGGGGATTTAAAAACAGCTCTTGACCATATCAGCAGATCTTTTATGGCAGGATTAATTACAGATGATTTTCATATTAACTATGGTAAAATTTCCAATGATTTAAGGAATAAAGGAAGTCTGTCGGAGTTTAACATTAACTATAATACAATCACCAGCAGAGGGTATTCCGCAGGTGTGATTGACTCGTTGGATGCGGATTCCATCGCAAAACCGCTGCTTGAAGTCGAGCATGAGCGTGCGGATATTGATCCTTATGACAGCAATATTCTTATCGACCCAAACCGCGGGCATTGGGATTTATGGAATAAGGACGAGGCAAAAGGATGCCCGATCTTGGATTTGTCCGCTATGGGATTTGTCGCGCGCAACCCAAAGGCGGATATTAACCAGAACCGCGTTGTCGCCATTGATTTTGGAACGAAGAGTACGGTTGTAGTTTATCAGGATGAGGACAGCCATATTCTTCCGATGCGTGTGGGTACAGGAAATATCAGCAAGAGCATTCAGGCAAAACATTATGAAAATCCAACGGTTATCGAATTTAACGACCTGAAACGCTTTATGGATTCCTACGTTGCGACAGAAGGGCGTCCTGCTACGCACTGGGAGGATGTCTGCATTTCTCATAAAGCGGTGGATGATCTGCAGGTTTCCCGCAGCACCGATTACGGCGCGTTTTTATCTGGGCTGAAGCAGTGGGCGGGGGACACGGGCGTAAAGAGGGCGATCCGTATGCGCGACCGGGAAAACAAGGACTTTTTGCTCCAGCAGTTCCGCGAACTTTCCGATACAGATTTGGACCCGATCGAACTTTATGCGTACTACCTTGGACTCTACATCAACAATATGCGCAATGGAATCTTTCTGACTTACTACCTTTCTTTCCCTGTTACTTATGAGATTGCAGTGCGGGAGAGAATTATTCAAAGTTTTAAGAAAGGAATCAAAAAATCCCTGCCTCGAACCGTTCTTGCCGACGAGGAAATTATGCAGAAATTCAAGATTAACGGCGGTATCAGCGAACCGGCTGCCTACGCGGTCTGTGCGCTTCAGGAATACGGCTTTGACCCGGAAGAGGGCAGCAAGATATTTTATTCTGTGTTCGATTTTGGCGGCGGCACTACCGATTTTGATTTTGGCGAATGGAGGGAATCGCTCTCGCCAAAATATGACTATACAATAGAGCATTTTGGTGCGAGCGGAGACCGGTATTTGGGCGGTGAAAATATTTTGGCGGAGCTGTCTTTCCATGTGTTCCGGCAAAATGAAGCAAAGCTTCGTGAGGAGCGAATCACATTTACAAAACCTCCAATGTGTCCTGACTTTGCGGGAAGCGAGACATTGATCTCCGACTCGCGCGAGGGCAGAGTAAATATGAGGAATCTTACAGAGCGGCTGCGCCCGATCTGGGAAAATACAGAGGAAGAAGTGGTAGATCAAAGCGGCTGCATTAAAGTAAATCTTTTTCGCAACGACGGCTCGGAGGCGGTTGGGCTTTCCCTCTCCGCAGATAAGGAAGAACTGAACCAACTGATCTATCAGCGGATTGAAAAAGGGATCGAAAGCTTTTTTACATCCCTGATTACCGCTTATGGAAATCACAAATTAAATCAAATAGAAAAAATTTATATTATTTTGGCGGGAAATTCCTCAAAATCAAAGTATGTGGAGGAAATTTTTAACGAAAAAATTTCTTTCTATACGCAAAAAATCAAGGGGGATAATACCGCGCCGATGTTTGAGCTATTGCCGCCGATTGGCACGGAGGAGTTTTTTGAACGAAAAGCGCAGATCAATCCAAAAGCGATGGAACACAAGGATGTCCGCGGCGAATTTGAGCGGCCGACCGGAAAAACCGGCGTGGCGTTCGGGCTGATTGAATGCCGAAAAGGCGGTCGCATCGAGATTATAGCAAATGACGAGGTGGGCGGTGAAATACCGTTTAAGTATTATATCGGTACGCGGAGAAGACGCTTCTTCCGAATTATTGAGGAGGGCGGCAGACCGTCTAAAATTCCAGGAAAACTGGATTATGACCGGTGGTATGAGGTGTTTGAATCGGACGATTTCACGATGGAAATCTACTGTTCTACCAAGCCGGAAGCCGTCACAAACACAATGTTAATCGAGGGAGCGAAAAAACTTATGCTCAGTACAGATGCAGAAAATGAGCTTGTATTTATCCGCGCTGTCGATCCGCATACCTTGGAGTATGTTTCTGCAAGAAGCATGGACGATGTGGAAGATGGAAATTATATTGGGTCGGTTCATCGGGTTTCCTTAGAATAAAACGGTATAGAAAAAAGCAGCTCACAAAATACAGAAAAATTTCTTTTCTTTGGTGGTGCAAAGTTAGAATATGGGAAAAAATAATATTACAGAAAAAGGATTGTCATAGGACAATCCTTTTTTTGAATAGAATAAAATAGATTGTACAAAAAAGGAGAGTATAATTTTATGACAAGAGAAGAACTCGATGCGATGGCGTCCGTGGATATTCGAACCGTGGATATTGATACGCTGACGGATCTTCGGGATATTAAAATTGATATCGGACAGCCCGCTGAGAAAAAACTGGCTTCTTTTGCAGCGCAGACAAACAATTTGTATGTGCATCGAATTGGTGATTATATTGTAAAAGTAAAGTTTCAAAAAGAAGGAAGCACAGTGGATGATAAGATGGAGGAATATTTAAACCGGTTGGCAGAAGTTCGTATGCAGCTATTTTAGTTATAGAAATTCCATAAGAAATCACAGTAAAATTTATGAGAGAAAATTTAAAAAATCATAAGCGATTTTTGGCGGCAATGTATCTTCGCCTTTCGAGAGAGGATAATATTTTAAATAAAGATATTGATACCGCAGACGGCGCGGTAAAATCGGAGAGCAATAGCATCAGAAGTCAGAGGGAGCTTATTAAAGCGTTTCTTCAGGAGCAAAACGACATTGAGTTGTACGATAGTTATGTCGATGACGGACGTTCAGGAAGCAATTTTGACCGTCCAGAATTTAAAAGAATGATAAAAGATATTGAGGCGGGGAAAGTAAACTGTATTATTGTAAAAGACCTGTCCAGGTTCGGGCGCGATTATATTGAATCCGGGCGATATATCCAAAAAATTTTTCCGGCACTTGGCGTGCGTTTTATCGCTCTTACAGATTATTATGACAGTTTGTATGCAAATACAGGAGAGAGCGGGATTGTTCTTCCTGTAAAAAATTTTATCAATGATTCTTATTGCAGAGATATTTCTATAAAAGTAAGAAGCCAACTGGAAGTGAAACGCAGGGCGGGAGAGTATCTCTCCGCGTTTGCAGTGTACGGGTATCGCAAAAGTACAGAGAATAAAAATAAACTGATGATTGACCCCTGTGCGGCGGAGATTGTCCGAAGGATTTTTGAGTGGAAAATATCAGGAATGGCAGCATCAGCGATAGCAAAAAAATTAAATGACCTGTATATTCTTTCGCCCAGAGAATACAAAAAATCTTTGGGATTCAATTATCAGGGAGGATTTTTTGGGGAAAATGAAGCAAGATGGAGCAGTTCCACCGTAAAACGAATCTTGACAAATGAAGTTTATCTCGGTCATCTTTTGCAGGGAAAAACGGAAAAAATCAATTATAAAATAAAGAAAAATATAAAAAAACCAAAGGAAAAATGGGTTCGGGTGGACAATACTCACGAGCCGATTGTCTCGGTCAGTGATTTTGAAATTGTGCAGAACCTGCTTCGGACAGACGGGCGCGTCAGTCCACAAAAAAGAAGCCTCAATCCATTTATGGGGCTTTTGTTCTGCGGGGACTGCAAAGAACCAATGATACGCCGCACAAGCCGTTATAAGGATACGTGTAAAACATATTATATTTGTTCTACAAAAAACAGAGGGGAGGGGTGCAGCCGCCACAGCATAGAAGAAAGCAGATTGACGGAGATTGTAAAGCTGACTCTATGCAGCTATGTCAATACTTTTTTCGAGCAGAAAAAATTGTTTTACAAAGCAAAGGAGAGAAAAGTAAATCTCGATATGATAACGGAGTATCAGAAAGAAACAGAGCGATTGGAGAAAGAACAGAACAAGTACGATAAACTTTGCGATTGTCTGTGCAAAGATTTGTGGGAAGGGATTGTTACAAAGGCGGAATTTGATTATATGAATCATAAGTTTAAACAGAAGGCAGAACAGTTAAAACAAGCGCAGGAAACTTATAAAAAATGGATTGAAACAATGCTTTGGTCAAAAGCAGATTGCACAGATCATCTTGTGAAATTTCAAGATACATTAAAGCTGGAAGAAGTGGACCGGCATACATTGACCAGTATGGTGAAACGTATTGATCTATACGAAAACAAAAGGATGGAAATGGAGTTCTATTTTCAGGATAAATACCAGATAAAATAGCAGCCAGAAACTTTTAATTAAAATGCCGTATGGGCGGCGGAATGCGAGGAAATTATCGGAAGGACATCAAAACGCTTTTGTAAAAAATCAGAATTGCAGGGAAAAGCGGACGAACAATACAAAGAAAAAGTCAAATATGATAAGGCGGGTATTTATGCGCGTCTTTCTTCCAGCCAAAATGAAAAAAAGAATGAGTCAGTCAAAACTCAGGTGGAAATTGCAAAAAAATTTATAGCGGATTGGAACCAGAATCATTCAGACCAGATTGAGATAGCAGAATGTTATATAGATCTTGGGAGAACAGGAAGCAATTTTGACCGGGAGGCATTTCAGCGCTTAATGCAGGATATTAGACAAGGATATATTAACTGTGTAATTGTCAAAGACTTATCGCGGTTTGGAAGAAACTATCTGGAAACAGGAAATTACATAGAAAAAATATTCCCATTTTTGGAAGTACGTTTTATTGCGGTGCAGGATGGATATGATAGCAGAATGGAGAAGGACGATACAAAGCAGATCACATCAGAGATTAAAAACCTCGTAAATGATATGTACGCGAGAGATTTTTCTGTAAAAGCATGCCATTCTCTGACGCAGCGCAGGCAGGAAGGTTCCTACGTGGGAGGAACGCCGCCTTATGGTTATAAAACGGTGTGGGAAGGAAAGAAACGGTGCTTGATTTCAGAGGAAAGTACAGCAGAAATCGTCCGGTTTATTTATCAAAAATTTATCGAGACAGAGAGCTATACAGCAGTAGTAGATGATTTAAACCAGAAAAGAATCAATCCGCCGGCAATCTATAGAAAAACCAAAAAAGTTTATTGTCCGCCAAACACCGTTTATAAAGGCTGGAAAAACAGCGCTGTGGAACGTATTATAAAAAGCGAAACTTATAAGGGAAATCTGGTACAGGGAAAAACAAGTATTACGGCAAGAGATGAAAAAAATCGAATCCATAAAAAAGAAAGTGAATGGATTATAAAAGAACAAAGCCACAAAGCGTTGATTGATAAAAAAACGGATCAGCGGGCAGCGCAGGTACAGCAAAAATTATACAAACGTAAAAAGAATTATGTGCATTGCGAGAATAGAATACCAATCGAGAAGAATATTTTTGATAAAATTGTATTTTGCGGTGTATGCAAGCAGAAAATAACAGGAAAATGCGAGTTTTCAAACCGTATTTCAAAAAAAGAACAAACAGATATTCTTCTGGTATTTTTAAAAGCAGAACTGGCACTATTTTTAAAAGGGCAAAAAAATTATATAGAAAAAGGACAGTTTTTTGCCTGGCAAAAAAAGAAGCAGTTAGAACAAAAGTTTTTGTCGGTTCAAAGAGCAAAGAAAAGGCTGAATGGGCAGGAAGGCGACAAATATAGAGAATATCGTACAGGAAAACTTTCGAAAAAGGATTATATTATTTATAAAATGCAAAAAGAAGGTAAAAAGCAGGAGTTGGACAAACAAGAGCAGCAATTTTTGCAGATCGAAAAAGAGCTGGCGCAGAACAAGAAAAATTACTTGAAAGAAATCCTTGCTTTTGGCAAATTAGAAAGTGAGATGGTGCTTACAAAAGAATTGGTCGAAACATTGATTGAGAAAATTTATATTTATCCTGATAAGCGGATCGAAGTATTGTTTGCCTGTGCAGATATTTGGCAGGAAAGGATGGTGGAAAAATAGAAAAAAAGAAAAACGCCATATATTTAAGACTTTCCATAGAAGATAATGCTTTAAGAACAAAAGAGAAAGCATTATGGTTGGAAGAGGCAAAGGAAAAGAAAGATGATTTTACAAAAGAATCGTTCGTACAGAATCAAAGTGACAGCATTGAAAATCAGAGAAAAATGCTTTTTGAATATATAAGCAAAGACATGGAACTGGCAGAACAAGAAACGGAAGAGTTCTGCGACGATGGTTTTTCCGGCGTCAATATGGAGCGGCCAGGGATAAAGAAACTGCTAAAGCAGGTAAAACAGGGAAAAATCGATTGTATTCTTGTAAAAGACCTATCGCGTTTTTCCAGAGATTATATTGAGCTGGGAACTTACCTGAATCAGATTTTTCCATTTATGGGAGTTCGGTTTATCGCGGTGAACGACCATTATGACAGCAGAAAACACAGGGGCAGTACAATAGGAGTTGACACGGCGTTTCAGACGCTGCTCTATGATTTATACAGTAAAGATATATCAGTAAAAGTGAAATCTGCGATTAAGAGCAAATGTGAAAAAGGGGAGTATGTTTTCGGGCAGGTTCCCTTTGGCTACGAAAAGAGCAAAGAAAAGAAAAACACTGTAATTATAAAAGAAAGTGAAGCAAAGATTGTCCGCCGTATTTTCTCCATGGCAGAAGATGGAATGAGCAGCGTGCAGATTGCAAAAAAGTTTTATAAAGAAAATATTCCAACGCCAAGTCAAATGCGCTTTCCAAAGCGGGCATTAAAAGAACATTATTTTTGGAGCGATCAGACAATAAGAAAAATTCTCAACAATCGCTTTTATCTAGGAGAGATGGCTTACGGAAAAACAATGCGCAGGTTTGTTGGAGGTAAAGAAAAAATTTTACTGCCGAAAAAGGAGTGGAATATTATTGCAAATCATCATAAAGCTTTGGTATCGCCGGAAGTGTTTGCCCGCGCATCTTTATTTCGCCAGGAACAGTCCACAAAAAGAAAATATAAAAAGCATCCGTTGACCGGAAAAATATATTGCGGGGGATGTGGATATTCCATAAATTATAAGAGGCAGAAGGGGAAAATACTAGGGTATTTTTGGTGCAGAAAACATGCTTTATTACAAATCTCAGAATGTTGTACCTGCTTCGATGCAGCTGTTTTGGAAGAAATTATATTATATGAAATAGACAAAGAATTAACATGCCAGGAGGATTTGATAAAACTAAAAGAAGTTTTGGAAAAATTTCAGGCGGAACAACTGCAAAAAATAAAAGAGAAAAAAAAGATTTATAAAAAAGAATACAGCAAACAGAAAAAAGAACAGATGGAGCTTTATAAAAATTATGCATTGGGAAGAATTGGGGAAGCAGAGTACCGAAACAAATCCGACAATAAAGAATTGCAAATACAAAAATTACTCTGTAAAATAAAAGAACTTGAAGAAAAGTATCGCTGTACAGAGGAAGAATATTGCAGCCAAAAGACAACGGGAAAGGAGATAATAAAGTGTTTGGGGCTGGAACAGTTGACACAGCAGGCAGCGGATATTTTGATCGAAAAAGTAACGCTTTATCAGGGAAAGAAAGTGGAGATTCAGTGGAAGTTTGGAGAAGCAGACAAAAAGATTACTTGACAATAATTTCACATAAGAGGGCTTTGGGCGTGTAAATTTCTACGGGGTATTTGAGGAGCTGAGGAACGTAGCGGGAAGTTAAAAACATATAAAAATATAAGTTTTATAAAAATAGACTGTTGTAAAAAATAATCTTTAGCAATACCTTGCGGGATATATTTTGCAGCAGTCTTTTTCTATAAATTTGATTATTCTATATAAATACTAAATTTTAAACATTAAACCAGATAGAACAGTAATAAAAACAACGTATATATTATTGATATTTTATAAAACTAAATTGTGAAAAATAACGAAAAAAGTGTAAAAATATAGGAATAAATCGATTGACAGTAAAAGAAATAAGTGGTATTATTCTAAAAAATAGAAATAAATAACAAAAAAGTGAGAATTTATTTTATAATTTTAGTTAAAAGGGAGAGCAATGTATTGGGAACAGTGCAGTACAAAGAAGAATGCTTAAAAAATGGTTTATAAAGGATAATTTAAAGTCAGGGTGTTGTAAAGAAAGAAAAAAGTTGTATATTGAAAATGCAGAAAACTGGTTAATTGAGGAAAAATAAATTGATAGATCTGTATAAATAAGAAAATAACAGAATTTAAAAATTAGTATACAGTTTAATATAGATACAATAAAATAAATACAGGTATGAACTTTCTTTTGCTGAAAGGTTATATACCGTTTTGGCGCGGTGTAATCAGCAGAAAGAATATTTATATAAATGATTTCAAACTTCCAAAGGAATTTATGGAAGGGAGAAAAATATCAAAGAGAGGAGGAAACCTTATTATGAAGCTGGTAATGCCTTTGGGAAAAAAGAAAGTTACAGCCGTTGCGAATTTTGGCATCGATCCTCAGTTTGGATGTGCATGCTCTAATGTGGATGGCACTTGGCTTACGGATAAAGAGGCAAGAATTCATGGTGGTCACCCAGACTGTGCTTGTAATTGTGAATATGGAAGCGAAAATCGTTCGGGAAATTATACTATAGGATATAACAGCGACGAGTGGAATTGGCCAATTAATTAAGTTTTACGAAAAAGTTTGATTCCTGAGTTTGAAATACAGCCCGGGAATTGGGCTTTTAAGATTGCTGTAATTATCTGAGGGATTATAAAAGGGGGAAATAGTAAGTATGAGGAAAAAGAAAAAAAGATTTATCTCTGGTCTGTTATGTCTTGCGTTAAGCGGCAGTCTGCTGTTTGGCTGCGGCAAAGAAAAAGAAACGATGGATAATAATGATGTTTCAAACGGGCAGCAGGAAATAACAGATCACAGTGGAAATAAACTGCCGGAACAAGAAACGCAGGATGACAAACAGACACCGGAAAAGGACAAGGAAAATTCTCCGACAGATACTTCCAAGATTCCAGAAGCAGAGTATGTCGATATTACATTTGATCTTCTGGAAAATTATCGGGAAAAAAATATTCCACCGGTGTATACCGAAGATAATGAAAATGAGCATTGCTGCAATGTGATTTTAAATAAAGAAAATCAAATAGAGTATTATACCGTTGCAAAAGAGACGGATGGATATTCTGTATGGAAATATACTCTTATCGAAAATCCAGAAGAACAGGAAAGTTCCAATGGAACTATATTTTCCTGGGAAAAAGAAGCGGTTTCCTGGCTTGAAGGAATCAAAAAAGAGATTAGTTACGGAAGAATAACAGCATTTACCGGGGAAGATCAAAAAGAATATGCATGGTATATCGTAGATGGGGAGATCTCTCATCTGGTGAAGCGGGATGGCGATTCTTTTGTGGAAATTGCTCTTTCTGACTGGCATATTACAGAATCGGCTACGGTAAATGTACTTGAAAATGGAAATGTAGTTTCCGCGGATTTAAGCAAGACATGTTCCGTTTATAATCAGGATGATGGAAGTCTGTTAAAACAGTTTGGCTGCGGCGGGTATGATACGATTGCAGTAAAAGGAAACCAGGTTTTTGCAATCAATCGGGAAAGCGCGTCTATTTTGCATTATGATGCAAAAGCTCAGCAGATAAAACAGGATATTAAAGCAAACTTTGGGCAGAACATTAAGATTGCGTTTCAGAATGATGATATCTATGTCTGTTCCGGCGCAAAAGGAATTTACCGCGCAAAGGAAAACAGCCGGGAATTTCAGAAAATTCTGGATGCAGGGATGTATCATTTTGCAAAAGAGAGTACTGTACTGTTAAAGTTTTTTGTAGTAGGAGATATTTTTTATATTGTTTACGGGGAGGATAAGGGAACAATCAAACAATATTTTCCTGCGCTGCCGGGAAATAGACCAGCAAACTCTTTAACTGTTTATTCTTTAAAAAATAATGATGTGATTCTTGATATGATTTCAGAATTTCAGACGGAATACCCGGATATTGAGATTCTTTATGAAACGGGGGAAGGATCGGACGGGAGTGTGACCGCGGCGGATCATATCCGTGCGCTGAATGCAAGGATTTTGGCAGGAGATGGTCTCGATGTTTTGGTGATGGACGGGCTTCCGACGGAATCTTATATAAAAAAAGGAATTCTGGCAGATTTAAGTTTCGCGCTTGCAGATGTAAAAAAAGAACTGCTTCCAAATTTCCAGGAATTTTACCGTAAGGACGATGCACTCTATATGCTGCCGCTGCGTTTTACTGTGCCGATGTTTGTTCTTTCAGAACAAGTTCCAGAAGAAATACTTTCTTCATTAGAGACATTAGTGGAATATTCAGAAGAACAGGACGGAGTTGCTTTTCAAACGTCATACGCTGATATTTTTGAAATGTTATATTATAATTATACGCCAAAACTAATTCTGGACAATGAAACGGTAGACAGAAAAGCGATTGAAGAGTTTCTTTCTCTGGTAAAACGCTATTGTGAATCGGAAGGAGTTACAAAATCAGAACCGTTTATGACATACTTGCAGGGGAGGGCAGATAGTTATTTTTTTGCAGCAGAAGAAACAGAACTGGTTTTTGCCAATATATTTGATCTGAATGTTTATCCATCTTTAGCGGAAACAAGGAATGGAAAACTGATTGGAAATGCAGGAAAATGTTTTGCGAATGGATTGTTAGCAATCAATGCATTGTCAGAAAAAAAAGTACTTGCAGATACATTTGTCGGATTTGCTTTTTCCTATAATATACAGAAAAGACATGTCGGTTTGTCGGGTTATCCAATCAATATAAAAGTATTGGATGAGATTGCACAGACAGATCGGTCTAGTGGGACAATTGGCGATGCTACAATAAGTTTCAGGTATTATAACCAGGAAGAATCTGCATGGATGATTGAGCAGATTAAGGAGATAAAAACACCATTTACCAGGGAGGAAAGCGTATGGGAAATTTTACGGGACGCGGCGGATGGTTATTTAAAAGGGACAAAAAGTTTAAATGAGAGCGTAGATGAAGTGACAAGCCGAATCCAGATGTACTTGTATGAACAATAAAACGAAAGGAAATTGGCGGCGACTAGGAATAACCTTCCAGACAGACCAGTCGAACTATTTTTATGATACAGGAACACAAAAGGTATTTGCATGTGAGGAAAATGAGTTTTTTATTATGGAAAATATAATGCGGTATTCTGGGCTTTCTTTTCTTGCAGAAACAGGATTGCAGGAAAAAGAGTTACAAGAAGCGCTGGAAAGTATAAAATCTTTGGTTGAGAAAGAAAATATACTGCGCGCGCCGGTTTATCAAAAATTTTGTACCCAGGAAATAGAAAGAACAGAGGAAATCAGTATAAATCAAGTGATTTTAGAACTGACAGAACAATGTAATTTAAGATGCAGATACTGTATTTACGGCGATGGCAATGAGACTTTTCGGGATTTTTCCAGCAGAAGTATGACATGGGAAACGGCAAAAAAAGCGCTGGATTATGTTTTTGCACATAGTGAAGAAGATATTTCGATTACTTTTTACGGCGGAGAACCGTTGCTGCAGTTTGATTTGATGAAACAGTGTATCGACTACTCTGTGGAGACAATGGGAAGCAGAAAGGAATTACATTTTGGATTTACAACAAACCTGACTTTAGTTACAAAGGAGATGGCAGAATATTTTGCTTCTCTAAAATCCTGCAGTATTGTGGGAAGTTTGGATGGACCGGAAGAAATACATAATGCAAATCGGATAATGTTAAATCAGGCTGGAAGTTTTGAAAAGGCGGTTCAAGGATTAAAATTGCTTGTTGACTGCATGGGGCAGGACAGAGCAGGAAAAGTAATTTCAATCAATGCAGTATTGACACCGCCGTACAATTTAAATAAAATAGAACAGTTAAATCAGTTTTTCCGTTCGCTTTCCTGGCTTCCAGAGAAAATGACAATCAGAACTTCTTATGTGGAAATGCCAAGAAAGCAATCAGATATTGTACATTATGAAAAAGTGCCGGAAATCAAAGGCACGATGCAGAATAATGATGTGGTGGGATATTGGAAGCTGGAAAAAATACGTGATAAAAAAGAAGATGAAATTAAGTTTGGCATGGATAATGCAAATTTGATTCGGATACATCAGAGATTAATTACGGATGCTCCAATTCCGTTTTTAAAGCAGAATGGATGCTGTAATCCAGGAAACAGAAGGCTTTATATTACCACACAGGGAAAATTTCAGGTCTGCGAACGGATTGGAAGGTCACCTGTAATTGGGGATATAGACTGCGGAATTAATATGGAAGCGATCGAGAAATATTATATTGACGAGTATGCAAAAGCTTCTATGCCGGATTGTTCTTCCTGCTGGGCATCACAGTTGTGTTCTTTATGTTACGCGGCATTTTACAGTGAAGATGGTATTGATATAAACAGAAAAAGAGAAGCGTGTGCGGCGCAGAAACATGTTATAAAAAACGACTTGATTTCTTATCATCAAATTTTAGAGTCAAATCCAGATTATATCGAGCAAAATTGTAATGTGGAAATGAAGTAATTATCAAGCAGAGAAAATTTTTATTCTTTTTTTGCGGCGGGTTCTTTCCAGAGTGAAATTAAGTTTGTCACTGATTACCCACATCCGTTCTTGTCCTGTATGTTTAAAACTGGAATTATAACGCTCACATTCTGTTCTAAGAGAGTATGTCCTTTTAAAAGATTTGCTGCCCTGGCCAACCGAAAGCCATAAATTTTTAGGGATGGTGATGCACTTTGTGCAGTCACGATGTTTTTTGCCATTGTAAAAGTTTTCGTGGTGGCAAGAACAATCCATATCGCAAGACTGGTCTCACATACTGGATTCCCTTGGGAGAAGTTTTGGTTTTTTGGAAAAGCATAAAGATAAGAAAAAAATGGGAGGTTTGTAATGGATAAATTATTTATAAGCAGATTAGAAATCAAAAAAGTCAGGCATTTAAGGGATATCACTATTCCATTGTCAGAACAAAGGGCGAAACACTTAATCTTGACAGGAAAGAATGGAAGTGGAAAGACAAGTGTGACCAAGGCTTTGGCGAGGTATCTGAATAAAATTTATATCGGTGAAAGAGAGCAAGCTTTTAGAAATTGCCAAAAAGAGCTGGATATAAAACTTAATAATAACATTGACAAAATCCCGGAATTGGCAGAGAAACATCACTATATTTTAGCGTACTATGAGGCGGACAGGTTCTTTTGTGCAGAAAAACCTAAGCATGTCGAAAAAGTGGAACTAAAAAATTATTATGCATTGACAGAATTTCCGCGCAGTGATTTTGTGAAATATTTGTTGGATTTGAAAATGACCGAGGCACTGGCAAGAAATAATAATAAGATCCAAAAAGCCGATGAGATTAAGGACTGGTTTACAGAATTGGAACAAATGTTGAAACAGATATTTGATGATGAAACCATCAAGATGGAATTTGACGAAGATACTTTTGAATTTCACATTTTGCAGCAGGGAAAAGAGCCTTTTGATTTTTTTACTTTATCTCGCGGTTATCAGGCAGTACTGGATATTATGATGCGGATGCAGTATAAGGCACAGCGTTCGTTCCATTTTAATCTTCCGGGAATTGTAATCATTGATGAAATTGAGACGCATCTTCATTTGGAATTACAGAGAACTATTTTACCATTTTTGACGACATTTTTTCCGAATATACAATTTATTGTAACGTCTCATTCTCCGTTTACATTAAACGGCATAGAAAATGTTGTGATTTATGATTTGGAAAATCATACCTTGGTAGATCATGGATTGAGTGATGTGCCATATAATGGCATCGTGGAGGGATATTTTAGAGTTGACAGATTGGATTGTATGCATGGCAGCGACTTTTTCTGGTGAAGATGCTTCTTTGAGGAGTGCATAAACCGATTTGTGATGCACTCCTTTGAAGAAGTACTATAGGTTATTACTATAAATTTTGAGTGATAAAGAGGTTTGTCATGCTTCGTAAAACTGTATAAATACAGAAGATATAGAGTTTTGCACATTAACCATAAATATATTGTAGTAGAGAGGAGTTTTTTTGGAAATTTATGAGAAAAAATAATGGAAAGAAAGATTCCAGCAAAGAAAATAGAAAAAGAGAACCCGATGAAAAAACAGGAAAAAGACAAAAAACAGAACAATATAAAAAGAAAAAAAATAAATTCCAAAAAGAATTATTGTTTTTGCTGCCAAGTTTGATTGGGGTGGCAGTTTTTTATTTTATTCCATTCTGTGATGTTTTTTTGCGTTCTTTCCGACCGGAATTTGGCGGAGGATTTTCCGGGCTTGAAAATTATAAGGCGGTTCTTGAAAATAAGGCGTTTGGGATTGCGGTAAAAAATACCGCCAAATTTGTGGCAATCTATATTCCTGCGCTGCTGCTTTTTTCTCTTATGCTTGCGGTGGTGATGGATTATTTAAAAGAAAAACAAAAGCTGTACAAAAAGATTTTTTTACTTCCGATGGCGATTCCCGTCGCGTCGCTTGTATTGATCTGGAAAGTATTTTTCGGGCAGTTTGGTCTTATCAATCGAATTCTTGAATGTTTTGGGATAACAGGGCCAGATTATTTTCATACTTCGTTTGCATTTCTTGTACTTGGCATCACCTATTTATGGCGAAATTTTGGGTATGATATGCTTTTGTGGAAAACGGGCATTGATGCGATTGATTCTGATTTATATGAAGCGGCGGCGTTAGACGGTGCGGGCTTTTTAAAACGGTTTTGGTATATTACGCTCCCGCAGTTAAAAGAAATGGGTTTTGTGATCGTTGTGATTTCCGTGATCAATTCGTTTAAAGTGTTCCGGGAAGCGTACCTGATCGGCGGGGATTATCCTAATCAGAGCATTTATATGCTTCAGCATTTGTTTAATAATTGGTTTGTGCGGTTAGAACTTGGGAAATTGACGGCAGCAGCAATTATGTTAGCGGTTGTAGTGATTCTTTTTGTTGCGGGAATGGAACGTATTCTGGCGCCAAAAGACAGGAAAAGAATTTAACAAGAAAGGCTGTAGTGCATCAAAAAATATATTTTTTACATATCTAATATAGATGATTTGGACAGAGCCTGTTTTAAAGAATCAGGTGTTTTGTGAAACAGCAAAAATCTTACAGTTTGCTCAAATTTTATCACAAGCAGACCTGTAATATGTATGGGTATAAATATGGGAAGGGATTTTTTAAAATGAAGAAACTGATTCAATTATGTATGGTGTTTCTGGCACTGATTATTTTTGCGCCGATTTGTATTACCATAATTCACTCTTTTATGGGAATGCGTGAGCTGGAATTAAATATTGGGGGAATTATTGGCAGCTCGAAAAAGCCTGTGGCAATTTCATTGCTTCCTTCTTACCCAACGTTAAAAAACTATAAAGAGCTGCTGCTTTACTCGCAGGATTTTTATAGAATGTTCTGGAATTCTGTGCGGCAGTCCGTGCCGGCCGTTTTTGGACAGATTGTAGTGGCAGCGCCCGCGGCTTTTGTTATGGCAAAATACGAGTTTCGCGGCAAGCGCGTTTTATTCTGGATTTATCTTGTAGCAATGCTAATGCCTTTTCAGGTACTGATGGTGTCAGAATATTTGGTTTTAATGAAGTTATCTGTAATCAACACGCACTGGGCAATTATTTTGCCAGCAGTTTTTGGAACATATCCGGTTTTTATTTTGACAAAGGTATTTCTCAATATTCCAGACGAAGTGATGGAAGCCGCGAGAATTGACGGGGCGGGCAGTTTTACCTTGTTGAGAAAAATTGTGCTGCCGATTGGCAAAGGAGGAATTATAGCAGTTGCAGTGCTGGATTTTCTGGAATGCATCAACAGCATCGAGGCGCCGCTTGTATTTTTAAAAGATAAATCTCTGCTGCCGCTGTCCTTATTTTTCCCGGAAGTTTCTCTCTACAATGCAGGGGCAGTATTTGCCGCGTCAGTTGTAATTATGATACCAGCAGTTTTAATATTTGTTCTTGGAGATGAACATTTGGAAACGGGATTTCAGGCGTTTCAGGTAAAGGGATAAATTTGAGGGAGGATTTTTATGAAAAAGAAAACAAAAAAGCCGATTTATATATTGCTGGCAGTCTTTTTCATTGCGATGGCAGTGATGACAGAGGTGTCACGAATTATCAATAAGTCCCATATTCCAGTGGTGGACACGCAGACACCAAGAAGAGGAAAGTTGGAGCTGGAAGCTCTCGGAAGAGGTGTTGTCAAATTTGGGATGATCTCGAATCAAGGGATTTTGGAGGAAATGCCAAATCAGGATTTATATTATGTTGAAGGATACTTTTTTGAAAAAGATTATGTGGCGAACGTCCAGACGGGCAGCGAGATTTTGCTCTCGGTTGGCGGGAATGAATTAAGGGGAATTCTTGCCGCGAAAATGTATAATTATCGCGAGGATACAACAGATGTTCTGATTTTGCTGCCGGAGGGAAGTACATACACAGCCGGGGAAGAAGTGGAATTTGCAGCGGAAAAAGCAAAAGTAACCTATCCCTGCACAATGGCAAGAGAACTGGTCTATGAGGAGGACGGAAATACTTATATTTATCTTTTGCAGGAGCGTGACAGTATTACCGGAAATATTACAATCGCCGTAAAAACGCAGATTCATATTGTGGCAGCAAATGCGGTGGCAGTTGCAGTTTCCGAGGAATTTGATTCAAGCACGAAAGTAATTTCCAAAGGAGCAGAACTGGAAGATGGGATGAGAGTGAGGGAAAGGGAGTAAAAGACAAAAATTTTTGGGAAAACAAGCATAAATTCTGAATAGAAGGTAGATTGATAAAACAGCAAAATAATTTTAGATTTTTGCGGCAGGAAGTTCTCCAAAAAGGAGCAGAAATTTTATGAATATTACAAATTGTAAGGTAAATCATTTGACAAATCCGCTGGGATATGCGATGAAGCGCACTGTTTTTTCCTGGACGGTAGAAGGGGCGAAAGGAAAAAAACAGAAGGAGGCGCGGGTTCTTGTAAAAACAGGAGAAGAAATTACTGCTGATACTGGCTGGAAGGAACTTGACAGCCTTGCTGCGCCGGTGGAGATTTCTTTGTATCCATATACGCGCTACACTTGGACAATCACTGTTCGCACCGATGCAGGCGAAGAAGCAGAGAGTGCAGAAAATTGGTTTGAGACAGGCAAAATGGGGGAGGAATGGCAGGCGAAATGGATTGGCTGCGACGGTGTACCAGAGCGTCATCCAATTTTCTTTAAAGAAATTTTACCACAAAAAAAAGTAGCTTCGGCGCGCCTGTATGTGTGCGGGCTGGGGCTGTATGAGGCAGCCTGGAACGGGGAGAAAATCGGGGAGGAATACTTAGCACCATACTGCAATAATTATAATGCATGGGTGCAATATCAGACATACAATGTGACCAAACAGTTACAGGAAAAAGGCGTTCTTTCTGTAATGCTTGGAAACGGCTGGTACAACGGACGTTTTGGATATGATGAGAAAAACAGGAAACCGTACTATGGCGATGGTTTAAAACTTTTGGCAGAATTGTGTATCTGTTATGATGATGGAACAAAAGAGATAATAGGGACGGACGAAAGCTGGAAACTTACATGGTCTGCAATTACATTTTCCAATATTTATGACGGGGAACATCGTGATGATACACTGCTTATAACAAAAGATATTGCAGAATTTAAAAACAGCATACAGTTAAATACTGACTTAGAATTAAATAATACAGAAGAATCTTGTAATAAAATATTTCAAGCCTGCCTTGTCACGCCGCCAAAGGGGCGTCTGACCGAGCGTTACAGCACTCCGATTACTGTGCGGGAGGAATTACCAGTACAGGAAATTATTCGTACACCAGCAGGAGAAACAGTACTTGATTTAGGGCAGAACTTAACCGGAATTTTCCGCTTGAAGGTTGATGTACCTAAGGGGCAGGAAGTAAGACTTTTGTTTGGCGAGGTTTTGCAGAATAAAAACTTTTACCGCGACAATCTGCGCAGTGCAAAGGCAGAATATATTTATAAATCTGCCGGAAAACCAGTGATTCTTTTGCCAAGGTTTACATTTTACGGCTACCGCTATGTAAAGATCGAAGGGATTTCAAACATTCAAAAAGAAGATTTCACCGCGCTTGTGTTATATTCTGAGATTCCGAAAATCGGAAATCTTGTAACAGGAAATGCTTTGGTCAACCGGCTGATTTTAAATGTGGAATGGGGGCAGAAGGGAAATTTTCTTGATGTTCCGACCGACTGCCCGCAGAGAGATGAACGGATGGGATGGACGGGCGACGCTCAGGTGTTTGCGCGGACAGCAAGTTATTTAAGGGATTGTTATGCTTTTTATGCAAAGTATCTTTATGATATGGCAAAAGAACAGGAAACTCATGCGGGCGAAGTGCCAAATGTAGTTCCATCGTTTGGCACTGGGTTTGGAGATTTTTGGGGTTCTTCCGCAGCATGGGGGGACGCTGCCTGCGTGATTCCATGGGTCTGCTATGAGTTTTCCGGCGATACTTCTATTTTAGAAGATCAGTATGAAAGTATGCGCGGCTGGGTGGAATTTATCCGGCGTGTGGACGGGAAGGATCATGGCTGGCGCAGACATTTTCATTTTGGGGACTGGCTGGCGCTGGACGCAGGAAATAAAAATGATCTTCGGGGCGGTACGGATGTAGGCTATGTCGCTGACGCAATGTATTACCGCTGTGTGTTGCTGCTTGTGAAAGCGGCAAATGTTCTTGGAAAGAAGCAGGATGAAAAACAGTATCAGATATTGGCGGAACAGGTGCTTGACGGAATCCGGCAGGAATATTTTACCCCGTTAGGTCGGTGTGCCGTGCCGACGCAGACAGGGCTTGTGCTGGCAGCAGCATTACATCTTGGCGAAAACCAAAAGAGGTCGGAGGAAGCTTTGATACAGCGTATGGAAGCAGATGAGAAACGCTTAAAAACCGGGTTTGTAGGAACACCGATGCTCTGCCCGACACTGACCGCAGCAGGGCGGGAAGACCTTGCATTTTCTTTGCTTTTAAATGAAGAGTATCCGGGCTGGCTCTACGAGGTAAAGCTTGGGGCTACCACAATCTGGGAGCGGTGGAACAGTCTGCTTGCCGACGGTTCAATCTCCGATACTGGAATGAACAGTTTAAATCATTACGCTTATGGTTCAATTGCAGAATGGATCTGTCAGGATGTAGCAGGATTGTCTGCTCTTGCACCGGGTTTTCGCAGGGCAGAGCTTCGTCCGCATTTTTGCGAGGAGCTGAAAAAAGTGGAGTTTACATACAATTCTGCCGCGGGAACATGGTATGTGTCATGGGAAATTTTAGAAAACGGCAAGAAAAATTATCGCTGTGTTGTGCCGTTTGGATGCAGCGCGGTTCTTGCGCTTCCAGGAGAATCCGAGAGAGAACTTGAGACAGGCGAGTATAAATTTACATGGTAGTTGTATTTTGATTTCTTTGTATCCGCAAAATGTAAAAAAGCTGCTGCAGAATGATGTTTTTACAAAATATAGTATTAAATTTTACTGTATATTGTAGAAAATTTGTAACAGCTTTTTTTATTTTTCAAAAAATAAATCGAAAAAATCTTTTTGCAAATGGACAGTTTTATGATTTGGTTAAGATTATCCAGACAAAGGAAAGAATGTCTATGGAATCCAAAAAAGTTTTATGTTAATATCAGGATAGCAGTAAAAAAACAATCTATGGTAAAAGAAATATTCTAATTTACCAGATAAATCAGATATTTTTCATTAAGAATATATCTGAAAAGTATCTTTTAAACATGTTAATAAAAAACCATTGAAAGATGGCAGAATGGGAGGTAACAATGAGCGATATTTTAAAAAACGGGGAAAAATGGTTTGATACCGAAGGAAATGTCCTTCATGCTCACGGCGGATATATCTTATTTCAGGACGGTGTTTATTACTGGTATGGCGAGAACCGTTTAAACAATATTTATGTAAGCTGCTATGCTTCAACAGATCTTGTTCACTGGGAATTTCGCAATCATATTCTTACTACAGATTCTGCTGTACAGGGAACAAGAGTAAGAGCGGATTTAAGTCTGAAAAATGAAAAGGGCGGAAAAGTCAATCTGGAACGTCCAAAAGTAATCTATAATAAAAAGACAAAGAAATATGTGCTTTGGATTCACTATGAAAATGGCATCAATTATCATTGTGCCGCCGCTGCGGTTGCTACCTGTGATACTCCAGACGGAGATTTTGTATATCATGGAAGTTTCCGCCCTTACGGTTATATGTCAAGGGACTGCACTTTGTTCCAGGATGAGGATGGAAGCGCGTATTTTATCTCGGCAGCCAGAGAGAATGCAGATATTCATATTTATAAGCTGCAGGAGGATTATTTAAATATTGCCCGGCTGGTAAATCGTTTATGGCAGGGGGAATACAGAGAAGCGCCTGCGGTTATGAAAAAGGACGGTGTTTATTATATGATGACATCGTTCTGCACAGGCTGGGCGCCAAATCAGGGAAAGTATGCTTATGCGGATTCCATGGAAGGAGAGTGGAGTATGCTTTATAAAATTGGGGATAAAACAACGTACAATTCCCAGCCAGCGTTTATTCTTCCTATCACGGGACAAACGGAAACACAGTATTTGTATGTAGGCGACCGCTGGGGCGGAGAGGCTTACCATGAGTCAAGTTATATCTTTTTACCTCTGAAAAATCATCAAAAAGGGGAATTGTCTTTGGAGTGGTATCCAGAAATTGAAATGGATGCTGCTAAGGGAAGTATTACTGGAAAAGAATAGTTGATTTTTGTTTGAGAGACTTCGCTGTCATTATGACGGCGGAGTCTTTTTTTTGCAGAAAGCGCGGGATAAGGAAGTTGATACCGTTCTAAAAAGTGACTCGATCATAAGTTTTTACAAGCAAGATCAAAGGAATAACTTCCAATTATATAAAATTCGTGCATTTTTCTGAATTTAGAGTGAGATTTTGGGGCAGAAGGAAGTTTAAAATTCGGTTATTGGTTATATTGACGGTACAAAAGGGGGCATTGCACGAAAATCAGGCAATTTTTCATAAACGGGTATAATTTCCGTGAAATGGAAAAGAAGCGGGATTTTGGTCTTGAAGCAGGGCAGGGAACAGGGTAGTTTGTTATTATCCTTATTCATTATCACGGAAAGATCGTGACAAACAAAAGAACTTTATTGAGTTGCCGGCAATTGTGTCTGCGCGCTGCAAAGCCTACGGCTTGACACAAATTGCCTGTACAGGGAAAGCAGCGCAGAAACGGGGGATTAAGTATGAAACGAAGAGTCAAATGTATGCTCTCACTTTTGCTGGTGCAATGTATGGCGTTCATTTTTCCTGTTGTATCAGCACAGGCGGCAGAACCAGGAACAAAAGACGCCCCTTGGGATATTTCCGCAGTTGCGGAAATCGATCATGTGAAAGCATGGTTGGAGGGCAGTGAGCAAGAAGGATATACCCTCTATATTGAAGGAGAAGGTCGTATGACGGATACGTTCCGCACAATAGACCCGCCGTGGAAATCAGTAAAAAGCAATATCATTGCGGTAAAAATTGGCGAGGGTGTAACAAATGTAGGAGCCTATGCATTTAACTTTTGCAGAGGTTTAACCAGTGTTTCCCTGCCGGAAAGTCTGACGGAAATTGGTACTTATGCATTTCATTCTACCAGAGTGAAACGGCTGGTAATACCAGCGTCTGTCAATACAATTGGCAGGATGATTGCCAATCCGACAACATACTATGAAGTGCTTGGCAGTCCTTCCACAGTAAATAATCATGCTTTTTCCACTTCCTTAGTTTCTGTGGCGGATCAAGCTGTGGCAGAAGCACTGAACCCACAGACAGATGTGCTTGCTATTATTGTACTTAACGGTGGGATTTACGGTGAAACAGACGACGATCTTGCAAATCTTTCTTATGGTTTAATTGCGCCAAAAAAAGAGGGCTTTACTTTTGAAGGATGGTATCAAAGTGCAGATTTTGCTGGTCAGAGATGTTTAGAGGACAGCAGAGGAAGAACTGCGGTTAATATTAACCATATCTATTATGCAAAATGGGCTGAAACAATTGTAACACCAACACCGGAAGCAACACCAAGCCCAGAGCCGACCAGCGCGGCAACACCAACACCAGAAACAACGCCAAGCCCGGAGCCGACCAGTGCGGCAACGCCAGCACCGGAAGCAACGCCAAGCCCGGAGCCGACCAGTGCGGCAACACCGACACCAGAAACAACGCCAAGCCCGGAGCCGACCAGTGAGGCAACGCCGACGCCGGAAACAACACCAAGCCCGGAGCCGACCAGTGAGGCAACGCCGACGCCAGAGACAACGCCAAGCCCGGAGCCGACCAGTGCGGCAACACCAACACCAGAAGCAACGCCAAGCCCAGAGCCAACTGGTGAGGCAACGCCAGAACCAGACCCCGGCATACCAAATATTAAAGGTGAGTCAGGAAAAAAAGGCTGGGATATTATTAAAGAAGAAATACAGAAAGCAAAAAAGAAAAATACAGTAACCGTGGAAATGAATGGCGCTGCTGTGCTGGAAAGCAGTGTTCTTGATGTTATGAAGGGCAAGGACATTACTGTTATTTTTTATATGAGTGATAATATTATTTGGAGTATCCGTGGAACAAGTGTTACAAAAAATGCTGCAAAAGACATTGATTTAAGAGTTGAGCTTAATACAGAAAATATTCCTGACAATATCATTGATAAGGTGGAGAAAAAAGGAGATATCACGCAATTAAGCCTTTTTTATAATGGTGATTTTGGTTTTACTGCAAATCTTTCTATAAATATAGGAAAAGAAAACGAAGGACGCAATGCTGATTTGTACTATTATAATAAGGACAGCAAAAAGATGGAATGGCAGGGCGAAGACCGTGTAGAATCCGAGGGATGGACTACATTTTCTTTTACACATGCTTCCGATTATGTGATTGTATTAAGCAAGGCATCCGAACCAGAACCAACGCCTGATGAACCAAGTCCAGTTCCGACAAAAGTTGTTACACCGACTCCAGAACCGACAAAAGGCGGCGAATCAGATCCGGAAATTACACCAAGTACAGCTCCGGCGCAGGAGCAAAAACCAACGGGTTCTGTTCAGCCAACTCCTGTTTCAGAAGCAGAACCGACTCCAACTTCCACGAATATAGAAGATTCTGAACCGACTTCAGCTCCTGAGATTTCGACAGAGCCAACGCCGGAAGTTATATTAACTCCAGAGCCAGCACCGACAAAAGAACCTTCTGTTACAGAAGAACCTCCGGCAGCGACAAAAGAGCCAGAAACACCTACATCAACCACAGCGCCGCAGCCGACAGATGGAGAGCCGACATCAAGCACGCCAAAAAACGAAGAGGACAACGGATTTCACTGGATGATACCAGTCGGCGTGGCGGCAGTATGCGCAGCTGCGTTTGGTATTGTATTGGTGCGCCGTAAGTCCGGCGGAAAGAAATAAAAAGTAAGGAGGGAGCAAAAGAATGAAACGAAAAAATAAAAAGCTGGCAAAATATTTCACTGCGTCAATTACAACAGCTGCGCTGGTATTGCAGAACATGTATGCGCCTGGTACACTGCATCAAGCTGCGGAAACAGATACAGGAATTGTTGCAGCGGAAGGTTCCGATAAACTGGAATCCATGATGACAAGTTATGTGCCGCAAGTAATTGAATTTACAGATCCTTACAGCGGATTTACGCATCCAGGCGTGGGAGTTACAAAAGACTTACTGGAAACCGTGCGGACGCAGGTACTTGCTGGTGCAGAGCCATGGAACAGTTATTTTAGAACTATGCTGTTAGACACTTGGTATTCTGACAGCAGCATGGGTCCTGCCCAGCAGGTAGGTTCTTTTAATAACAGCCGTTTTATCAGCGATGGAAGCCGCGCTTATGCTCAGGCATTGATGTATTTTATTACCGGAAATAATGCTTACCGCAGAAATGCAATGAACATTATCCGCGTATATGAAACGATTGATCCAGAAACATTAACTTATTTTAATGATGCATGTATCCATACAGGCATTCCAACAAATCGTATTTGTATTGCAGCGGAGATCCTTCGGTATTCGACCTACGAAGTGACAGAGGGTTATACCGATGCGGAACTTGCGTGGACGGATGAAGATACCGAAAAGTTTATCTCGAATTTCTTAAGCCCTGAAGTGGAAGTGTTTCAGTATAGTCCAGACCGTTTTATGAACCAGCATCTTTATACAACCATTGGCGCGATGTCCGCATACTTGTTTATGGATGATGCGGAAAGTTATGAAAAGGCGGTAGAATGGTTTACCGTAAATCAAAACGGGCGCGACCAGGGATTTAACGGTTCCATCAAACGGTTGTTCCGGGAGATTACCACATTGGATGAAGTAGGTCAGAAAGAAGGAAGCGGTACTCCTTTAGCTGAGCCTGTTATACAGCATGTGGAGATGGGGCGCGACCAGGCACATGGCTGCGGCGATTTGACAAACTCTGCCATTCTGTCCCGCTTAATGCAGAGTCAGGGAACAAAAGTAGATCCAGAGTACGGGACAGTATCGACAGATGCAAATGCTGTGGACTGCTATACATTTTTAAATGACCGTCTGGTAAATGCTGCGGATTTTTTCTTCCAGTATATGTTAGGTTATGATGCCGAGTGGGTTCCAGTGCCGTTTGCAATTGCTTCCGACGGGACGATAAAAGACTCTTATGCAGCGTTTGCAGCCAGCTATCGCGGACGCTACAGCACAATTAATTTCTGGGATTTTTATACTTATTATGCCTATAACAAAGGTATGACAAAAGAAGAAATCAAAGCATTATATCCTTATTTCTATGATGGATATACAAAAAAAATTTACACAAACTGGGACAATAATGATGGCGGCGGCGATTTCTGGGTATTTCTTCCAAAGGAAGCAGCAGGAGATACTTCATTTCTTCCAGCGTCAGCTCCGGCAAATGTAATTCCGGTGGAAAATCGAGGGACGCTGGTTACCGCTGACAGCAGCTCCAGTATCAAGACAGATGGAGATGGAACAACCTATTTTCATTTTGAAAAATACGATGGAGAAAGCCGTGTGGCAATGAACAGTGCTGGTATTGGCAGCAATGAGTTTTTGTTCCGCGTGCGCACGGACGGCATTGCAAAGCTGACGATGAGCGGAGGACCTTACGGAACGATTTATCTGCCGGATACAAAGGGACAATGGGAGTATGTAACTTACAGCAGAAACAGCGATGAAGGGTTAGGAGATATTTATTATTTTGCAATATCCCAGATCGAAGGCAGCTATGTAGATATCGACGGTATTTATATAAATCCGTCTGCTTCCAATTTGGATGCGGTGAAATTTGAGAGCGGAAGAAAGGAAGTTTCTTTAGCGACTTATATTGGGGCGTCGTTCCAGAGTGAATTTGGTGCGGTAAATACGACGGTTCCTGCAAATACGGTTCACTACAGAGGAATTCAGCTGCCGGACGGCGCAGTGGTAGATGCAAACACGGGGGCAGTCAGCTGGACGCCTCAGACTGCCGGGCAATATATATTTTATATCGCCGCGGAGGCGGGAGATACGACAACGCTGAAACGAATTAACATTACCGTCAGCGGCACCCGCGCCGAAGCAGTAGAAAATGCAATCCTTCCTTATCAGGAAAATGAGATCTATACCACGGCAAGTCTGACTGCTGTTCAAAAAGTACTTCGCGAAGCGAGGGAAATGGCGGGAAACACCGCGGTGACCGATGAGGAATTTACGATAAAATTAAACGAATTAAGTGCGGCTGTGTCTGAGTTGGAGCTGGTATCTCCTCTGTTAAAGAATGACCCGCTGACCGACGGAACTTCATTGGACTTTAGTAAAATGAATGTGGGCAATCGTTCTACCTTTGATTCTCCTGCGCCTTGGCTGGATGCCGAACCAGGTACCTTTGTCGGGTTTTGGCTTGTTGAGGATAAAGGCTGCATTATGGATTTTGGCGCAGATTATAAGATTTCCGTCAATAAATTTGGATTTCAGGCGCGCGCTGGATTCTCTGACCGTCTGGCAGGCGTGCAGGTGTTTGGCTCCAACGACCGCACAAACTGGGAGAAACTTACCGTAAAAGAAGCAGCTTACCAGCAGGGTTACCAGACCGTGGATGTGGCGGAAGAATATCACAACAGTCAGTATCGTTATCTGATGTTTAAAAAGACACATGAATATGCAGATGTATTGTCCGGCTCAGTGCAAAATTTGCTTGAGTTTGGAGAAGTGCGTATGTGGGGTACCCGCGTTGAGACAGGAAACCTGATTGAAAGCATTTCCATAGCGTGCGATGCGGTAGAAAACGGAAGAATTAAGATGGGTGATACGGTCACTTTGACAATTCAAGGACGGGATGTTTTGCGCGATTTGGCGGTAAATATTCATGGCGTGGACGCTGTAATTACAGAGCGCGCGGATCATGTATATACCGCGGAAGCAGTGATGAATTCGACCGATTGTAAGACAGGGCAGGTTGGATTTGCGCTGAATTATACAAAAACCGACGGCACGCTAGGCGAGACATTCTACAATACAACCGATGGTACATCGCTGTTTTTGATAAATTCCGACAGTTTTATCAACACAAATCTTCTGGCGGCAGAATTAAGTGCAAGCAGCGGTTCCTGGGATGGTAAATTAAATCCAGAACAGTGCGCAGCATTATTGTTCGATGGAAATTTAGCAACATTCGGCGATCTGAAAAACCAGTTTGGCGATTACTATGTTGTAGATTTTGGCGAGGGAGTGACAATTTCTCTTACAGATGTAATGATGATGCCAAGACCAGACCATCCAGCCAGAATGAATGGAACAGTAATTTATGGTTCCAACGATACCGAACATGAAGCTTACAGCGACAAGGAATGGACGGCGCTTACTCCTGCCGTGTCCGGCGCAGCGACGAACGTCTGGTCGCACACGGCAGAGAATGCATTGTTAAGCAAGGAATCCTATCGATTCTTTAAAATTCTCGGAGCAGAGAACGGGGATATTTCAGAAGTCGAGTTCTATGGAAGCTATCATGCTGAAGTAGGGAAAATTGCAGGGCAGATTACTGAGCTGCCGGTACAAGAAGCGGCGCAAAGTACACTGGTATATCCGGCGGTTCCAGCAGGATTTACGCTTTCTGTAGCATCGAGCAGCAATGAAGCAGTTATTGGCAAAGATGGAAGTGTGCGCGCGGCAGCAGAAGATACGATTGTCACAGTAAAACTTTTGGTTGCAGCGGCGAATGGAGAGACGGCAGAAACGGCAGAGATCCCAGTGACTGTCAGAGGATTAAACAGCATTATCACCGGAATTCCAGTGCCGGAAAAAGGCGCACAGGCACTTACCATGCCGGAAGTGCCGGAAGGTTTTCGCATAAGCGTAATTTCGTCCAGCAATGAACAGATTGTAGCTTTGGGCGACGGCAAAATTACAACTCCAGAAAGAGACAGCTTAGTAAAAGTAAAGTTAGAACTTGTGCGTGAGAGCGATGGAGTATCTGTAGAATCCGAAGAATACGCAGTGATGATTTACGGAGCGACCGAATCATCAAAACTGGATGTTTTGACATTGGCAGAAACAATGGAAGCAAGCAGCGGTTCCTGGGATGGTAAATTGAATCCAGAACAGTGTGCGCAGCAGCTGTTTGATGGCAGCATTGATACATTTGGAGATCTGAAGTCGGGAAATACCTACACAATTGATTTTGGAGCAGGGGTTGCAGTAATGCCGACAAAGTTCCGTTTTCATCCTCGTGTTGGGGGAAGAAATAACACAGAGTATGTGCCAAGAATGAATGGAGCTTATATCCAGGGCTCCATGGATGGAAAGACTTGGGTAAATATTACGGCACCATTAGAAGGCGTATCAGAAATTAAGTATTATGATGTTACAGCGGAGCAGTTCTTAAACTGTGGAAGTTTTCGTTATTTTAAAATTACAGGAGCGTCAAGTGGAAATATTGCAGAAGCAGAATTTTATGGTATGATAGATCAAGCTGAAATACCAGAAATTCCAGAAGAAGCGATTGATGTTATGGCAGAAGCAGCGAGTATGACAGCAAGCAGCGGTGACTGGAATAATACAATGACAGCAGAACAATGTGCGCAGCAGTTGTTTGACGGAAACCTAGATACTTATGGAGATTTAAAAACAGGAAATACTTATACGATCGATTTTGGTGAAGGAACAACAATAATACCAACGAAATTTGAAGTATATCCAAGAAAAGGGACTGGCAGTAAACCGCTTTATGAATTTGTAGACCGTTTGAATGGAGTGAAGTTCCAGGGTTCAAACGATGGAAGTACTTGGACAGATATTACAGATGAATTGGCAGGTATTGTAAAGGCAGAAGGTGCAGATAAGTGGTATGAACTTGCTGTAACAGCAGCCATAACCGACAGTTACCGATATATTCAGATCATCGGCGGTACTGGCGGAAATATGGCTGAAGTCAAGATGTACGGGACAGTCAATAGAGAAGAAACGCCAGAAGTGCCAAAAGAAACAATTGATGTTGCAACAGAAGCAGTAAGTATGACAGCAAGCAGCGGTGACTGGAATAATACAATGACAGCAGAACAGTGTGCGCAGCAGTTGTTTGACGGAAACCTAGATACTTATGGAGATTTAAAAACAGGAAATACTTATACGATCGATTTTGGTGAAGGAACAACAATAATACCAACGAAATTTGAAGTATATCCAAGAAAAGGGACTGGCAGTAAACCGCTTTATGAATTTGTAGACCGTTTGAATGGAGTGAAGTTCCAGGGTTCAAACGATGGAAGTACTTGGACAGATATTACAGATGAATTGGCAGGTATTGTAAAGGCAGAAGGTGCAGATAAGTGGTATGAACTTGCTGTAACAGCGGTCATAACCGACAGTTACCGCTACATTCAGATAACTGGCGGGCAGGGCGGCAATATGGCTGAAGTCAAGATGTACGGCACAGTCAGCAAAACAGAATCCACAACAATAACAACGCCTCCAAGCATGTCAGATCCAGATAACGGGACAGAGGATTCTATAGCACCAAGCGAACCAGAGGCAGACAATCCGACTGTTCCAGAGGAGCCAAGCGTGCCAGAAGAACCGGAAAACCCAAGTAATCCAGACGAAGGGGATAATGGAAGCGAGGAAACGCCAACGCCGGAGGAGCCAAGCGTGCCAGAAGAACCGGAAAACCCAGGCAATCCAGACGAAGGGGATAATGGAAGCGAGGAAACGCCAACGCCGGAGGAGCCAAGCGTGCCAGAAGAACCGGAAACCCCAAGTAATTCAGACAATTCGGACGATTCTGCGGGTTCGGAGGATCATGATTCAGAAAGAACAGATACTTTGGTGGATCAAACGGAAGCGATTTCAGCGAAAAAAGAGGATGAACAGATGGAAAATCCTTGATTTTCTGTTTAAGAATTTTGTATCATTGTATAAGTTTTTTAAACAAAACACATATAACTAGAGTATTTTTAAACTTTTTAAGAACCCATTAAGACAATGATTTTATAAAAATAGAGCTGGAACTGTTATAAAGATAATAATTAGACAAAATATAATAGAATTTGATCGGTTGCTGATTTTGTATATTTTGAAAAATTATTTTATAACAGTTCTGGTTCTGCTTTTTAAACAAAGAATTCAATTTTAAAACTTTTATTTTTTATATAAAGAACTCTTTGAATTTTCCTAATAAATATTACAAAAAAACAATGATGCGAATTTTTATTTTGGAATGTAGCATAATCCCTTGTGCTGAATAAAATATCTATAAGAAGATAAGAAAATATCGAAAAAATAAAATTACCTCTTGAAAGAATTCGAAAGTTATGTTACCCTAAAGCGGGTGTTGTGCCAGTAATTTTCTTAAAAGATGTATACATGGATACGAAAACGAAATAAACTGCTGGTACAAATCATATAACGGCAGAAAAATATGCCAATAAAAAAGCAGAAAGAAAGCGCAGAAGGGAGCAGTTGTATTATGAAATCGTACACAGAAATGAACCGGGATGAGCTTTTGGCGTTAAAGGCAAGCTTGGAAGAGGAATTTAAAACGGAAGAAGCAAAGGGTCTTTCCTTTAATATGGCGAGGGGAAAACCAGGTGCTTCCCAGCTGGCGATTTCTATGCCAATGCTGGATGAAATCAATTCTAGTTCCGATATGACAACTCTGCTGGGAAATGATACAAGAAATTATGGGGATTGGGATGGCATTGGAGAGTGCAGACAGCTTTTGGCAGATATGATGGAAGTAAAAAAAGCCAATGTGATTGTCTGCGGCAATTCCAGCTTAAATATTATGTACGATACGGTTGTCCGCTCTATGGTGATGGGGGTCAATGGTTCTACGCCTTGGTGCAAATTGGACAAGGTAAAATTTTTATGCCCAGTTCCAGGATATGACAGGCATTTTAAAATTACAGAGCTGTTTGGAATCGAGATGATTCCAATTCCGCTTGGCGAGTATGGACCAGATATGGATTTGGTAGAACAGTATGTAAATCATGATGATGCAGTAAAAGGAATTTGGTGTGTGCCGAAGTATTCCAATCCTACCGGGATTACGTACTCGGACGAGGTGGTAAGACGGTTTGCAAACTTAAAGCCAAAGGCAGAGGATTTTCGAATTTTCTGGGATAATGCGTATTGCATTCATCATCTTTATGATAATATTCAGGATAAGATTTTAAATATTCTTGAAGAGTGCGAGAAGGCGGGCAACCCAAATATGGTTTATGTCTTTGCTTCTACATCAAAAATCAGTTTTCCGGGTTCTGGTGTGTCTGCGATTGCTACTTCCCTGGAAAATATGGAATATATTAAAAAATTTATGACAACTCAGATTATCGGACACGATAAAATCAATCAGCTGCGCCATGCTAGATTCTTTAAAAATATCGATGGGTTAAATGCTCATATGAAAAAACATGCTGCGCTGATGCGCCCGAAGTTTGAGGCGGTGCTTGATATTTTGGAGTCCGAACTTACAGGGCTTAATATTGGAAGCTGGATTCGGCCAAGAGGCGGATATTTTATTTCTTTTGAAGCAATGCCAGGCTGTGCGAAAGCGATCGTTGCAAAGTGTAAAGAATTGGGGCTTGTTTTAACTGGCGCGGGGGCTACGTACCCTTATGGAAAAGATCCAAAGGATTCCAATATTCGTATTGCACCTTCCTTCCCAACGCCGGAGGAGATGAAGCAGGCAACAAAGATGTTTGTTCTTTGTGTAAAATTGGTTTCCATTGAAAAAATATTAAATCAGTAAACCGCTGGCAGCTTGATATTCCAATATCAGTGCTTATGTATTAAAGTGTTTTAATATACTCCTTTCTAAGTAACAAGTCCTTATTATTTTGTTTGTATACTTAAAAGGGAGTATATTTTATATAAGAATAAGATCAAAGTATTTTTGATAAAATATTTGGTGAGGCAGACGATTCACCTGCATAATTGCTTTGGAAATATTTTTTTCTTCGAAAACAGATGTCATATTTTCTTTTCCTCCCTTGAATTTTTTTAATTATTATAAGATATAAAAAAACGAGACATAAGTCTTGTTGGAAGAAAGTAGCGTAAAAATAAAGCGGATTGTCTACTTTTTATATATCAATTAAATATAATAAGATATTTTGTTGAAATGAGTTAAAATTAGGGCTTGTATTCCTAGCTGGATTGTGATAGACTATAAAAAGTTAAACAAGTATAAATGGGCTTGTAGCTCAGATGGGAGAGCGCTGCGTTCGCAACGCAGAGGTCATGGGTTCGAATCCCACCAGGTCCATTGTGAAAAAGAACTATCCGCTTGGATGGTTCTTTTTTCTATATAAGCAGAGCGCACAGTAATATTTCCTGACAATACATTATGCTGTGCGGCGGATGATTTTGTATCATGATTGGTACAGCAAAATAAAGGAAAAATAAAATATCCATCAAACGTAAAAATTTATAGTGCAAATTATTTATTGCTGAAAGCATTTTTTCAATAGATTGGAGGAAATTATGCCGTGGATCAATAAGATTATGAGAAAGCTGCCAAAAAAACAGATTACGCCGGAAGAGCTTGGACAGCAGACGCGAAAAAATCCGCGCGGGCAGACAGAGGAACTGTATGAACATAAAACGGAAAAAACACTTACTGCGGCGTGGGACGAAAATGAGGAAGATGAGGGACTTGGCGCAGATGGAGAGTATGAAATTCTGGAACGTGAGATTTTGCCAGAAAAGATTATCTGCCCGGACTGCGGCGGTATTACGCTGGAAGGGCTTGATTTTTGTGATAAATGCGGCGGGGAGTTAAATTGATCTGCCAAAAGAAATACGCGAATGGTGATGGATTTGTACTTTGGATCTCAAATAAAACGAAAACAGTTGACAATAAGAAAACAGTAATGTATGATTTTCTTGGCTTTGCCGCAGAAAAAGAAAAAAGAATTTAACAGGATGCAAAAGCTTCTCAGAACGGGGGAACTTATGAGTGGATGGGAAAAATATATTAGAAAAGTAGAGCCTTATACGCCGGGGGAACAGCCAAATCTTGCAGGGATGATTAAGTTAAATACAAACGAGTGTCCATACCCGCCGACACCGCGCGTAAAAAAGGCATTAGAGCAGCTTACAGAACGGTCGGAGGAGCTGAGGCTGTACCCAGATTTTGCAGCGAAACCACTGGTGGAAAGCCTTGCAGCTTATTACAAACTTGAACCGGAACAGGTGTTTGTCGGGGTTGGGTCGGACGATGTTCTCTCGGTCGCATTTCAGACATTTTTTAATTCAGAGAAACCAATTTTATTTCCAGATATCACATATTCATTTTATGATGTATGGGCAGAAATGTATCGGATTCCTTATCAGAGAATTGCGCTTGACGAGGAATTCCGAATTTGCAGAGAAGATTATGACAGAGAAAATGGCGGTATTGTGATTGCGAATCCAAATGCGCCGACTTCCATTGCAGAAGGAACGGATTTTATAGAAGATATTTTACACAATAATCCAGATTCTGTGGTGATTGTAGATGAAGCTTACATTGACTTTGGCGCGGTGTCTGCGCTGCCGCTTATTAAGAAGTACGACAATCTTCTTGTTGTGCAGACATTCTCAAAATCAAGGGCGATGGCAGGAATGCGCATTGGCTACGCAATGGGAAATAAAACGTTGATAAAAGCGATGAATCATGTAAAATATTCTGTGAATTCCTACACAATGAACGCTCCATCGATTCTGTGCGGCGTCTGTGCGGTGGAGGACGACGCATATTTTAAGGACTGCTGCCAAAAAGTAATTGCGACGCGCGAATGGACGAGAAAGGAACTTGCGGCACTTGGTTTTACATGTCTTGATTCCTCGGCCAATTTTTTGTTTGCATCACATCAAACGATACCCGCAGAATCGATTTTTAAATTGCTGCGGGAAAAAAATATTTTTGTACGCTATTTTAAAAAACCGCGCATAGACAATTATCTTCGCATTACAATAGGCACAGATTCACATATGAAAATATTGATGAATGCGTTGTCGCAAATCGTTGGAAACAGGTGATTGCTTTGGTTTTCGTTTATGATAAGTATATTATAGAGAGAAACGGCAAAAAGAAATCAGCAAAAAAACACAATTTATTCTACGTTTAGAAGCGGGGATTTTTTGCTGCAAAACGTAAAAAAAACAGTTAGAAACAAAGAAAGGGGAACGGCGGTATTTTTACAATTCAGAAGCAATATAGATAAATGCTTCCGCCTGAAATGAAAAAAGAACCGCCGAAGTAATTAGAATGAAATCGGCAGCAGAATTGGATCGGATGCTTGATAATATCCATCACAGAAGTTATCCTGCTTATAAAGATCTGCGCGGAGAATATCAGTTTTCCGGCTATGTGCTTGGAATCGATCATGTGCAGGGCGACCCGTTCGCCGCGCCGTCCCGGTTGAGTATTTATGTAGGCAGGGCGCAGGCGGGTTTTGCGCCGGAGATGTACGAAGAGGCGCACAGGCGTATTGCATTGTCAGACTTTTTGTTAAGAAAATTTGCAGGGACATTAAATGCATACTCATTGAAAGCGCAGGGTTCAGGAAAAAGCGGGCTGATTTGTGTGAGTCGATGCGGGCAGGAGGTTCTTGAGCGCACGGCGTGCGAGATTGAAAATGGAAATTTGACGGTTCGGCTGGAAGTTGGGTTCCCGGCGAACGGGCGAACAATCAACGCGCCGGAACTGAAAAAAATCTTGTTTGATTATCTGCCAGAAATGGTAAAAAAGTCATTGTATTATAAAAATCTTCGCGCAGATGAAGTAAAGAAAGTTTTAGAACTTTCGGATGACCAGCAGGCAGTCCGCAATATATTAAAGGAAAAAGAGCTTGTTGCATTTGTTGCAAATGGCTCTGTTTTACCGCGTTGCAGCGGTGTTTCGCAAAAGCCAATGAACGATGCTGTTCCATTTGTATCACCGGAAACAATGGAGATAGAACTTGTGCTTCCGCACCGCGGCAAAGTAAAAGGTATGGGAATCCCAGCGGGAATCACACTGATTGTCGGAGGTGGATATCACGGAAAATCAACGCTTTTAAAAGCGCTGGAACAGGGTGTGTACAATCATATTGCAGGGGATGGCAGGGAACTTGTCATTATGGAGGACACCGCGGTGAAAATTCGGGCAGAGGATGGAAGGGCGGTTTCTCACGTTAATATTTCGCCGTTTATCAGTGATCTGCCAAACCGCAAAAATACAGTGGATTTTTCGACGGAGGATGCGAGCGGTTCAACTTCTCAGGCGGCAAATGTTGTGGAAGCGCTCCGCGCGGGCGCGCAGACGCTTCTGATTGACGAAGATACCTGCGCGACCAATTTTATGGTGCGTGACGATTTAATGCAGCAGGTTGTGTCGCCGGATGCGGAACCAATTACCCCGTTTGTTTTACAGGCGCGCGCAATGTATGAAAAACATGGGATTTCTGTGGTTTTGGTTGCGGGCAGTTCCGGCGCGTACTTTCCTATTGCAGACCGTGTGCTGCAGATGGAAAACTATAGGACGTTTGATATTACAGCGCGGGTGAGAGAGTGTATCAAAGGGCTTCCAAAACCGGATGGCGCAGCGGGACGGGTGTCGGTTGATGTGGTTTTTGGCGCAGGCACAAAGCCTATGGTAAAAGTCCGATTGATTGAAAAAAAGCATGATGATATAAAGGTAAAACTGCACGGGAAAAACAGTTTTTCTATCGGCAAAACAGATGTCGAACTTGGCTATGTCGAACAGCTTCTTGATATAGAACAGACAGCGACGCTTTCTTATTGCCTGAAAACGCTTGTGGAACAGATGGAGAATCGCCCGCAGAATTTAGAACAGCTGGTGGAAAAATTATGGCAGCAGCTTCAGACAAAGGGGCTGAAAAGTTTTTTTACAGGCAGCTATATTCCTGTTTCGCTGGCTGCTGTGCGCAAGCAGGAAATCTATGCGTGTGTAAACCGCTATCGGGGGATTTTATAAAGATGAATCAGGCAAAACAAAATTATCAGAAAATATTGGACGAAACGCTTGCTTATCTTACAGAGCAAAAAAGTGTTCCAACATTGCTGCTGCATGCCTGCTGTGCGCCTTGCAGCAGCTATGTGCTTGAATATTTATCGAATTATTTTTATATTACGGTATTTTATTATAATCCCAATATTTCTCCGAGAGAAGAATATGAAAAGCGCGTGGAAGAATTGCGGCGTTTTGTCCGTGAGCTGCCTGCAAAAAATAAAATAACATTTCTGGAAGGACGGTACGAGCCAGAGCGCTTTTATGAGATCGCCAGAGGATTTGAAACGGTACCAGAAGGAGGAGAGCGATGCTTTCGCTGCTATCGGCTGAGACTTTTGGAGGCGGTTTGTCAAGCAAAAGCGGGGGGATTTGATTACTTTACAACAACGTTGAGTATTAGCCCGCTAAAAAATGCAGAAAAACTAAACTGCATTGGGAAGGAATTATCCGAACAATATGGCATGCCATACTTGTATTCGGACTTTAAAAAGAAAAATGGCTATAAACGCTCTGTTGAGCTGTCGCAGGAGTATCACTTATACCGGCAGGATTTTTGCGGGTGCGTATATTCGAGACAAGCTGTCGAAAGAAGGGATTGACAGGGACGGCAAAGCGTTCTAAAATGCAACTGTAATTGGTAGAGATATACTGGTTCCTGTTGCATTTTTTTCTATGTGCATGCTCGCAAAAGGAATCAAAAAAAATATGTGGGAGGAATTTTATGGAACAAATCGATCTATGCGGAGCGGATCTTGGCAAAACTTATCAAGTTGTCGGGATGGATCTGCCGCGGGCTGCGCAGATGCGCCTGATTGCACTTGGGCTGACGGAGGGAACGCAACTTGAAGTGCTGAATAAAAAGCGAGGCGGAGCCGTGATTTTTCATGTCCGGGGTACAAGACTTGCTGTTGGAAAAAAGATCGCAGAGAAAATCAGCATCAGAAAAATATCCTGATTTAAACGATATACAAAAAGGATTTATCACGTAAATCGAAAATTTATAATATAAATAAAAATTAGGAAGGGCGTGGTTTTATACATGAAGGAAGAAAAAGAGCTTAAAGTGGGCTTTGTCGGCAATCCGAATTGTGGGAAAACAACATTGTTTAACGCTTATACCGGCGCGAAGTTAAAGGTGGCGAACTGGCCGGGTGTTACGGTGGAGAAAAAAGAAGGAGCAATGAAATACCATAATCACCACTTTAAACTTGTGGATCTGCCTGGAATTTACAGTTTAACTTCATACACAATGGAGGAGAAACTGACAAGAAAATTTATTCTTGACAGCGAGGTGGATGTTATTGTCGATGTGGCGGATGCGTCGGCGCTTGAGAGGAATTTATACTTGACATTACAGCTGATTGAGCTTGGCAAACCCGTTGTACTCGCGCTTAATATGATGGATATTGTGAAAGAGCGGGGGATGGAGATCGACTTGCACCGGCTGCCGGAAATGTTGGGTGTTCCATGCATTCCTGTATCAGCGAGAAAACGCACAGGTCTGCAAATTTTAGTGCATACAGTAGCGCACCATAAAGAGAAGCGCAAGGCGATTTTGGAACATCAGCACCCGGAAGGAAGGGAGAGCAGGCACCGTCACGATCACCATGCAGAGTATGCTATGGTGTATGACGATACCATTGAAGATAAGATTGATGAGATTGCAGACCGTTTGAAGGAGCGGGGATTTGAATGTCAGAATTATCGGTGGTACGCGCTGAAACTGCTTGAGCAGGACGAGGAAATTATAGAGCGGGTCGGAATGGATTTTTCCGATCTGATCGACCGCAGCTATGAGGCGGATATTATCAATGAAAAATATGATTTTATCGAGGAGATTATTGAAGAATGTCTGGTAAATAAACAGGCGAAAGCTGCACTGACCGATAAAGCCGACCGTCTTTTTACGCACCGTTATTTGGGGCTTCCTGTATTTCTTTCCATTATGGCAGCCGTGTTTTTTCTTACATTTTTTGTGGGGGACTGGCTGAAAGGATTTTTTGAAACATTTCTTGAATGGTTTTCCGAAGGAGCCGAAACTCTGCTTTTGACGGCGGGAGTGCATAAGATGCTGGTCTCGCTGATGATTGATGGAATTATCGCCGGTGTGGGCGGGATTTTAACATTTCTTCCAAATATTTTTATTTTGTTTCTTGCACTTGCGTTTTTGGAGGACAGCGGTTATATGTCGCGCGTCGCTTATGTGATGGATGGACTGATGGGAAAGCTTGGACTTTCCGGGCGGGCGTTTATTCCGATGGTGCTTGGTTTCGGGTGCAGCGTGCCGGCGGTGATGGCGTCAAGAGCGTTGGAAAATCCCGCTGACCGCCGCAGAACAATCTTTGTAACACCGTTTATGTCATGCAGTGCAAAGCTGCCGGTCTATGTGTTGTTCTCGGAAATGTTTTTTGGGAAATTTGCAATTCTAGCCGCTTTTTCAATGTATTTGTTAGGTCTTATTATTGGAATTTTAACAGCATTTTTATTAAAAGGAAAAGAAGAGGTTACAAACCCACTGTTGATTGAGCTGCCGGAGTACAAATCTCCCAACGCGCGCACAATCGCAATTTATGTTTGGGAGAAAGTGAAAGATTATCTGGCGAAGGCTGGCACAACAATTTTTATCGCCTCGATCATTGTCTGGTTTGCCTTAAATTTCGGTCCGTCTGGTTTTACTGTGGATATGCAGGAAAGCTTTGGAGCAGTGTTTGGAAAGGCATTGGCGCCAGTGCTTGCCACAGCTGGTCTTGGACTATGGCAGATCGCGCTTGCGCTGCTTTCCGGGCTTGCGGCAAAGGAAGTAGTTGTATCGAGCTTTTCTGTGCTTTTTGGCATTGCAAACATCAGCTCTGCATCAGGAATGTCGGAGCTTTCCAATGTTTTAGCTGATTATGGGTTTGGCGCTGCCAACGCTTATGCGCTTATGGTGTTTGTACTGCTCTACACCCCATGTGTAGCGGCGGTCGGCGTGATAAAAAGAGAGCTGAAGTCGGCGAGGTGGACGGCGGCAATGATTGTTTACCAGTTGTTTATAGCATGGCTGATGTCCACAGCGGTTTATCAGATTGCGCGCATTTTTTTACGTTAATATTATTTTGACGATTGACGAAGCAGTGTTAAAATAGTAAAATGCTTTGTATGATATTTTACAAGGGAGGCGGTATTTTTTATGAAGGAACTGAAGGATTATGTAAGAAGTATTCCGAATTTCCCGGAGGAAGGTATTATTTTTCGGGATATAACAACCGTGCTTGGGGATAAGGACGGGCTGCGCTTAGCGATTGACAAAATGCAGGAATGTTTAAACGACGTTGACTTTGATGTCGTGGCAGGACCCGAATCCAGGGGATTTATCTTTGGCGTCCCAATTGCATATAATATGGGGAAACCATTTGTGCCGATCCGCAAAAAAGGAAAACTTCCGTGTGAGACGATCTTTGAGGAGTATGCGCTTGAGTATGGCACCGCGGTGGTTGAGATTCACAAGGATGCAATTTGTCCAGGGCAGAAAGTGGTTATTGTCGATGATCTGATTGCGACCGGAGGGACGACGGAGGCGATTGTACGGCTGATTGAGCGGCTTGGGGGCAAGGTTGTCAAGATCGTTTTTTTAATGGAACTTGCAGGTCTGAAAGGGAGAGAACGCTTAAAGGAACAGGATGTTTCTTCTGTAATATGTTATGACGGCAAGTGATCTGAGACGAGCTTCATTTTATTTTATCTTTGGTATTTTTTGGAATATACACGAGCGAGAATGTGCAAACTTCACATATCGGATATTTTGTCATAAAAAACCAAGGGTTTTTTGATTGATTGTAATGACAGAAGAATCGATTTCAAATTGATTTGGCAGAGCGCAGTTTGGAGAAAAACAGGGACGACAAGGCTTCTTTGGAGGTGAATCATGGACGGAAACAGAAAAAAAGAGAAACAGGGGGAAAAGGATATACCGCCGGCGCGGGAAGAGTCTGGCACGATAAAAAAATCAGATATTATCGTGCCAAAAGACTTTACAGATGTAGAAGAACTTTATAGTATATTGGTAAAAACAATCAGAAACTACCGCCCGTCTACGGACTTATCCATGGTTAGAAAGGCTTATCAGGTCGCGCTGGCAGCGCACAAGGACCAAAAGCGCAAATCCGGGGAACCATATATTATTCATCCAGTCTGCGTTGCGATTATTCTTGCTGGACTAGAGCTTGACAAAGAAACGATTGTCGCTGGTATTCTGCATGATGTCGTTGAAGATACGGTGATGACGACCGACGAGATTGAACAACAGTTTGGAAATGAGGTTGCGCTTCTCGTGGATGGTGTTACAAAGCTGACTCAACTGAATTATTCCAAAGATAAGGTGGAGATTCAGGCGGAAAACTTAAGAAAAATGTTTCTTGCAATGGCAAAGGATATCCGTGTAATCTTGATTAAGCTTGCCGACCGGCTGCACAATATGAGAACGATGCAGTACCAAAGCCCGGAAAAGCAGATTGAAAAATCGCGGGAGACAATGGATATTTACGCTCCGATTGCTCAAAGGCTTGGTATTTCCAAGATTAAGATTGAGCTTGACGATCTGTCGCTAAAATATCTGGAACCACAGGTATACAGCGATCTTGAGGAAAAACTTGCCTCAAAAAAGGAGGAGCGGGAAGCGTTTATTTCGGATATTATTGAGGAAGTTGACGAGCAGATTAAGGAAGCAGGCATTGACGCAAAAATAGACGGGCGGGTGAAACACTTTTTCAGCATCTACAAAAAGATGGTAAATCAGCATAAGACGCTGGAGCAGATCTATGATATTTTTGCAATCCGTATTATTGTTGACACCGTGAAAGACTGCTACACGGCGCTTGGCGTTATCCATGAGATGTATAAGCCGATTCCGGGCAGGCTCAAAGATTACATTGCGATGCCAAAAGCCAATATGTATCAATCGCTGCACACAACACTGATCGGACCAAAAGGTCAGCCGTTTGAAATTCAGATACGGACATTTGAGATGCACCGCACCGCAGAGTATGGAATTGCCGCGCACTGGAAATATAAGGATGCACAGAACGGAAAAACGCCGGAGCGCACCGAGGAGGAAAAGCTGACTTGGCTGCGCCAGATTTTGGAGTGGCAGCGGGAAACTTCCGACAACCGGGAATTTTTAAATTTGATCAAAAGTGATCTTGATCTGTTTTCCGATCATGTCTATTGTTTTACGCCGAGCGGCGATGTCAAAAATCTTCCGGCGGGTTCAACTCCTGTTGATTTTGCGTACAGTATTCACAGTGCGGTCGGCAATAAGATGGTAGGAGCCAAAGTGAACGGCAAGCTTGTAACATTTGACTATGTGATTCAGAACGGGGATCGGATTGAGGTTTTGACTTCACAAAATTCCAGAGGACCAAGCCGCGACTGGCTGAATCTTGTCAAAAGCACGCAGGCAAAAAATAAAATTAACCAGTGGTTCCGGGCAGAATTGAAAGAAGACAATATTCTGCGAGGCAAGGAGCTGATCGCCTCCTACTGCAAGGCAAAAAATATTGTGCTCAGCGACCTCTTAAAGAACGATTTTATGGAATCGTGTATGAGCAAATACGGTTTTAAAGACTGGGATTCTGTCTATGCCGCAGTCGGGCATGGCGGTCTGACGGAAGGTCAGATTGTCGGCAAGCTTGTGGGCGAGTATGAGAAAAAACATAAAAAGGAAATCACGGATGAAAAAGTTCTTGAGGTGATTGCCGAGACAAAGAAAGCCCGCCCCGCGCAGGTAAAAGCAAAGGGAGGAATTATGGTTCAGGGCGTCCATGATATTGCCGTTCGTTTTTCCAAGTGCTGTTCGCCGGTTCCAGGGGATGAGATTGTCGGTTTTGTCACAAGAGGACGCGGGGTTTCGATTCACCGCACAGACTGTATTAATGTGATGAATTTAACGGATACCGAGCGGGGGCGCATGATCAATGCCGAGTGGAGCATCTCTGAAAAAAACGACGAGCTGTACAATGCGGAGATCAATATTTACACCCAGAATCACAGCGGAATTATGTTCCAGATTTCAAAATTATTTACGGAGGCAAATATCAATATCGACTCAATGTCAGTTCGCACGAACAAGCAGGGGACGGCGACGATCAACGTCGGATTTGGAATTTACGGCAAGGAACAGCTTCGGCAGCTGATTGCAAAGCTGTGTGCGATTGATGGTGTGTTGGATGTGGAGAGGACAATGGGATGATAATTGAGAAAATTGTGGTCGGACCAGTTCTGACAAACTGTTATGTTGTTTCGGACGAAGAAAAAGGAGACGCTGTTGTTATTGACCCAGGCGGAGGTGCAGAAAAAATTTCTGCGTATCTTCGCGATAAACATTTTACCTTGCAGGCTATTTTGCTGACTCATGGACATTTTGATCATATAATAGCGGCGGAAAAGCTGCGCTCGGAATTTTCTGCAAAAGTGTATTGTCTTGAAGGGGAGCAGGAATTGATGGCAGATCCGGTTATGAATGTCGGACATACCTTTGGTTCGCCTTGCGCACTTATTCCTGATAAAACGTTTGCGGATGGAGAGAAGTTGGAGTTTGGCGCGGTTTCCTGCCGTGTGATTGCGCTTCCAGGTCATACATCCGGCGGCGCAGGTTTCTATTTTGAAGAGGAAGAAATTCTTTTTTCGGGCGATACTCTATTTTTTGAATCGGTGGGGCGCACGGATATGCCAACAGGAAACGAAAGAATTCTTCTTGCGACAATTGCAGAGAAAATTTTTACGCTGCCAGATTCGACAAAAATATATCCAGGTCATGGATCTTACACAAGCGTAGGTTATGAGAAAGAAAATAACCCATATCTGTAACACTTTTGGAAGATTTGTAATGAAATAAGAGTAAGGAGTTTTTCAACAGCAGATGTCAACAGAAATAATTACATTGATGGTGTGGGGGGAGGATTTTGAACAGGAGCTGCGCCCGCTGATCAAAGCATTTTACCCGGGCGCACAGTTTCAGGTGACAAAAGAAACCTGGGACGGCTGTCCGGTAAAAGATGCGGCGTCTTTCCTTAGAATACTAAAAGAACAAGATGCGCCATGGGATTATGCGTTTTTGCTGTATCCGCAGGAGGGATATTTTGCGGCAAGAGGAAAAGAAGGCTGGCAGGCAGGTGAGTTTCATCACATTCCGGCAAATGCACAGAGACGGGATTACCGCAATGTGATGATGCGAGGTTTTTACCGGATGCTTCAAGAACGGTCAGAACGTGTGCTTCCGTGGGGCATTCTAACGGGAATTCGCCCGACAAAACTTATGCTTGAACATATTGAGGCAGGGGAGAGCGAGAGTGAAGTCCGCGCTTATATGGAGGAAGAATATCTGTGTTCGAAGGAAAAAATAGATGTGGGCATAGAAGTTGCGAAGCGGGAACACAAGATACTTTCCTCGATCGACTGCGCGGCAGGCTACAGCGTTTATATCGGGATTCCATTCTGCCCAAGCACCTGTTATTATTGTTCTTTTACTTCTTTTCCCGTCGGCGTGTACGGTGGGCTGATGGACGATTATTTGGCGGCGCTGGAAAAAGAAATCCGGTATGCCGGTGATGCGCTGCCAGAAAAGCAGCTTCATACGCTCTATATAGGCGGAGGAACTCCGACCACATTGTCAGAAAAGCAGTTGGATCGCCTTCTTACCTGCATAGAAGAAAATTTTGACCTCTCGCATTTAAAAGAATTCACTGTGGAGGCGGGACGCCCAGACAGTATTACAAAAGAAAAACTTGCTGTGATCCGCTCGCATAAAGCTGGCAGAATTTCCATTAACCCGCAGACGATGAAACAGGAAACGCTGAATCTGATCGGGCGCAGACACACAGTAGAGCAGATTGAGGAAACCTTCTATCTTGCGCGGGAACTTGGTTTTGACAATATCAATATGGATTTGATTTTGGGGCTTGCAAAGGAAACACCGCAGGATGTGGCAAAGACTCTGGAAAAAATTGGAAAATTATCGCCGGATAACCTTACAGTACATACACTTGCAGTAAAGCGAGCAGCAAGGCTTACGACAAACAAGGAGGAGTATGAAGGGCTTGAGGCGAAGGACGTGCAGAAAATGCAGCGTTTCAGCAGTGAATTTGCCGCTGCAAATAACTATTATCCATACTATCTGTATCGCCAGAAAAATATAACAGAAAATCTGGAGAATATAGGGTATGCCAGACCTGGCAGAGAGGGATTGTACAATATTTTGATTATGGAGGAGAAACAGACTATTTTGGCGCTTGGAGCCGGTGCGACGACAAAGTTTGTTTTTCACAACAAAAATCAATTAGAACGGGTTGAAAATGTAAAGAACTTAAAAGATTATATCGGACGGATTGATGAAATGATTGCGAGAAAGCAGAATTTTCTCGCGCGTTTTGGAAGAGAGCTTTAAGGGTGCGCCGGGGATAAAATGCCGTATGTTTGGCAGTATGGTTTGTTGGAAAGTGTAGGATTAGTTATGATTCAAAATTTGGACGAACGGATATGGTCAGTTTTTGAGCAGGAAAATATTGTTGGAAATGATCTGGTGGACGCTTTGAATCACGGAATGCTGGTGAGCAATCTCGCTGGTCTGCTCGCGGCAGAGCATGGCTGCAACGAGGAATTTTGCACGGAAATTATGCGCGCGGGGCTGGTTCACGATATCGGGAAGCTGCAGCTGGGAAGATTTTTGTACGGTCGGAATGACGGCGGGCTTGAAATAGAAGAGTTGAAATATGTTCGGATGCACCCAACGCTCGGTCATGAGAGACTTGTGCGGATCGGAGGATTTTCCGATTTGGTTCTTGAGGCGGTATATCATCACCATGAAAATTTTGACGGCACAGGCTATCCACGCAATTTAAGAGGGGAGAAAATACCGCTTGCGGCGCGGATTTTAAGAATATGCGACGTGTATGCAGCGATGATTTCTGAACGTCCGTACCGGGCGGCATTTGACAGCGACGCCGCGGTGGAGATGATGATTGACGAGGTTCATCATTTTGATATGAAAATGTTTCTTGCATTTCTAAAGATTGTTCATTCGGAGCAGATTGAAGAGATCTGGCAGTTTGCGGAATGTGCCAACAAAAAAATCCGCGATCGCGGAAACAACAAAGAAGATTATGATGTGCAGTTAAATTCAAAGCAGCTTGCAGCGCAGATCGCACAGTTAAGACAGCAATCGCAAAACGATAGGTCAAAGCAAAAAAGTGAACCGCTTATGGCTATATTGGAGTGTGTTTGAGATATAGAGTAAAGAGAGAGAAGAAAACAAAAAGCTGGTATAAAGTCCACTTTATACCGCGGAAATGAGGATTGTCATGATTACACAAAGACCGAAAGGCACACAGGATTGGTACGGCAAAGATATGTACCGGCGTGCAGTGATTGAAGCGGAGGCAAAAAAACTTTGCAGAGCTTACAATATAAAAGAAATCAGCACGCCGGTATTTGAACATACCGTATTGTTTTCGCGCGGCGTCGGTGAGACAACGGACGTTGTGCAGAAGGAGATGTATACGTTTACGGATAAAGGAAACCGCAGTATTACGCTGAAGCCGGAGGGTACGGCAGGGGCGATCCGCGCATACTTGGAGAACAGTCTGTATGCGGAAAGTCAGCCGACAAAACTTTTTTATTTTACGCAGGCGTTTCGCTATGAGAATCCTCAGAGCGGCAGGCTGCGCGAGCATCACCAGTTTGGCGTGGAGTTTGTCGGTTCCAAAAGCCCGCTTGTTGAGGCGGAGCTGATTACACTGCTCACAAAGTTTATAGAAAGAATTGGATTAAAGGATGTAAAGCTGCACATCAACAGCATTGGCTGCAAAAATTGCCGCAAAATATATAATGAAGCACTTTTATCTTATTTAAAACAGCATGAGCAATGTTTATGCGGAACCTGTAAAGAAAGAATGCAGAAAAATCCGCTTCGCGTTCTGGACTGCAAAGTCCCTGGCTGCAAAGAAATTGTCAAGGATGCGCCGCGCACAATTGAATATCTTGACGAGGAATGTCTTGCACACTTTGAGGAATTAAAAGAATTGCTTACTGGGCTTAATATTCCTTATGAAGTTGATACTGGAATTGTAAGAGGTTTGGATTACTATACAAAGACCGTGTTTGAGTTTGTGGATTCAAACGGTTTTACTCTTTGCGGCGGCGGAAGATATGATGGTCTTGTACATGAGATTGATGAAAAACAGGATATTCCATCGGTCGGTTTTGGCATGGGAATCGAGAGAATTTTATATTTTCTCGACAAAGAGGGAGTGGAGCTTTCGCCGGAGGAGCCGGTAAAATTGTATGTTGGCATTTTGGGAAAAGAAGCCAGAGAGCGTGCGTTTAAAATTGTGACGAAACTTCGGGATGCGGGGGTTTCTGTTGAGACGGACTATATGGATCGCAGTGTGAAAGCGCAGATGAAGTATGCAAACAAAATCGGAGCGCAGAACACAGTGATTATCGGGGCGGATGAGCTGGATAAAAATACGGTTTTCGTGAAACATATGGAAAGTGGAGAACAGACGGAAGTTGCGCTGGATCAGCTGGAAGAATTTTTTCTTTAGACTATAATAAAAACGAGAGGACAAAGTTATGGCAGAATCAATGAAGGGAATGCACCGGACTCATCGCTGCACAGAGCTTTCTACCGCTGATATAGGGCAGACGGCAACCGTGATGGGATGGGTGCAAAAAAGCAGAAACAAGGGCGGCATTATTTTTGTCGATTTGAGAGATCGTTCGGGAATCTTGCAGATTATTTTCGAGCAGGAGGATATTGGCCAAGAAGGGTTTGAAAAGGCGTACAAGCTGCGCAGCGAGTTTGTGATTGCTGTGACAGGGCGTGTGGAGGCGCGCTCTGGAGCGGTGAATGAAAACCTTTTGACCGGGGAGATTGAACTGCGCGCAAAAGAATTGCGCATTCTCTCGGAGGCGGAGACACCGCCTTTCCCGATTGAGGAAGGCTCAAAGACAAAAGAAGAACTGCGCTTGAAATATCGTTATCTTGATCTGAGAAGACCAGATTTGCAGCGCAATTTAATGCTGCGCAGCCGCGTGGCAACATTGACGCGCCAATTTCTCTCCGACGAGGGTTTTCTTGAGATTGAGACGCCGATGTTATGCAAATCCACGCCGGAAGGCGCGCGGGATTATCTTGTTCCAAGCCGCGTTCATCCGGGAAATTTTTATGCGCTTCCGCAATCGCCGCAGCTGTTTAAACAGCTTTTGATGTGTTCTGGATGCGACCGCTATTTTCAGCTTGCGCGGTGCTTCCGCGATGAGGATTTGCGCGCGGACCGTCAGCCGGAATTTACGCAGATCGATATGGAACTTTCCTTTGTTGATGTGGATGATGTGATTGATGTCAATGAAAGGCTGCTTGCAAAGTTATTTGGCGAGGTGCTTGGCATAAATGTTTCGCTGCCGATTCAGAGAATGACATGGCAGGAAGCGATGGATCGGTTTGGATCCGATAAACCAGATACTCGTTTTGGAATGGAATTAAAAAATGTGACGGAGCTTGTAAAGAACTGCGGTTTTTCCGTTTTTGCGGGAGCGGCGGCAGCAGGCGGCACAGTCCGGGGGATCAATGCGTCAGGGCAGGGCGAGATGCCGCGCAAAAAGATCGACGCGCTTGTGGAGTTTGCGAAGGGTTTTGGAGCAAAAGGACTGGCTTATCTTGCGATCGCGCAGGACAACACGGTGAAATCTTCCTTTACAAAGTTTTTGAGCGACGACGAAGTAAAAGCTCTGATTGCCGCGATGGATGGAAAACCAGGCGACCTGCTTTTATTTGCCGCAGATAAAAATAAAATCGTCTATGATGTTCTTGGCAATCTGCGCTTGGAACTTGCGAAAAACTTAGGGCTTTTGGACAAAGGGCAGTATAATTTCCTCTGGGTGACAGAGTTTCCTCTGTTTGAGTACTCGGAGGAGGAAGAGCGTTTTGTCGCAATGCATCATCCGTTTACAATGCCGATGGAGGAGGATCTGCCGATGTTGAAATCCGATCCGGCAAAGGTGCGCGCAAAAGCTTACGATATTGTGCTGAATGGAACGGAGATCGGCGGAGGTTCCGTCCGTATTTTCCAGAATCATGTGCAGGAGCAGATGTTTGAGGCGCTTGGATTTACGCGCGAGGAGGCTTATGAGCGGTTTGGATTTTTGCTGAATGCGTTCAAGTACGGAGTTCCGCCGCACGCAGGGCTTGCTTATGGTTTGGACCGCCTTGTGATGCTGATGGCAAAAGAGGATTCGATCCGCGATGTAATTGCATTCCCGAAGGTCAAAGATGCTTCCTGTCTGATGACAGGCGCTCCTAATGTGGTGGATAAAAAACAGTTGGAAGAGCTTGAGATTGCAATTTTAGGGGAACCTCAAGAATAGTCGGAAAATGTTAAAAAATGTCGAATGCTGAAAAATTTACGAAAATATTAACAAATTATAAAAAAAGATTTGACATTGTTAAGAAAAAATGATATGATAATAACGTCAAAGCAAAGTGCTATGACAATTTAGAATGATTTTTTGGAGGAAACACACATGAAAGGTACAGTGAAGTGGTTTAATAACCAGAAGGGCTTCGGTTTCATCTCTGACGAGCAGGGCAATGATGTATTCGTACATTACTCCGGGCTGAACATGGAAGGCTTTAAGTCTTTGGATGAGGGTCAGGCAGTAGAGTTCGACGTAGTCCAGGGAGCGAAGGGGCCGCAGGCGACGAACGTAACAAAATTATAATTTAACCGCGTTTTGTAATGTACCTTTTCTAATATATAATTTGCATAAAATTTATACGGAATTGTTATATCTATCGAAACGAAATGGTGCAGGACCGTCCCTTGTACAAGGGGGCGGTCTTTTTGCGTGCGCAGAGGAAGATAGCTCTTTCCTGCTCGATTGCGCACGCCGATGAATCTTCTCTGCTCGATTGCGCCATACAACAACAGAGCTGAGATTTTGCAGTTCCTTTGTCCGTATGTAAAATACAAAATGCTGAATCAAAAAATGATACAAAAATACTTGGGTGGCACATTTCGATTTGCCGCAGTTTTTTGTACGCGAAATAACTGTACAACCGTCTGGAAAAATGTTATACTGTATCCAATGGCGGCATTTTTTTTTGTTCTATAGAAAAATGCATTCGAAAAGACATTTTGTAAAAAGGGGGATTTTTATGGGTATTACCACAAAAAGTTTTGGAAGAACAACATCGGGAGAAGAAGCAACCTTGTATACAATGACCAACAAAAACGGTATGAAGGTTTCTGTGACCAATTTCGGTGCAAATATTGTGGAGATTGTTGTTCCAGACCGAAACGGCAGTATGGCGGACGTCAATCTTGGATATGATTCTGTTGAAAAGTACGAGATCAATCCGCCGGGCTATGGCTCATTTATGGGGCGCGTGGCGAACCGAATTGCAGGAGCAAGCTTTACCATCGGGGGAAGACGCTATGAGCTTACAAAAAATGATGGTGAAAATTGCCTGCACGGCGGTTTAAAGAGCTATAATAAATATACTTATGAGGCGGAGATTATTGAGGAGGACGGCTGTGTCAGCGTTGAATTTTCCAGGCTCAGCCCGCATATGGAGCAGGGATTTCCGGGAAATCTTGATCTTACCGTATCCTACACGTTGACGGATGATAATGAGCTGGTTCTTGAATATTTTGCGGTTTCTGATAAAGATACGATTATCAATTTAACAAATCATTCCTATTTTAATTTAGGGGGTGAGGGCAGCGGAACTGTGCTGAATCAAAAAGTATGGATTAACGCAGACCAGATTACAACAACAGATTCCGGGCTGATTCCAACCGGGGAATTTACGGATGTAGAAGGAACACCGATGGATTTCAGAGTAATGAAGCCGATCGGGCAGGATATAGAAGCGGATTATGAACCATTAAAGCAGGGATTTGGCTACGATCATAATTATGTTTTAAATCATGAAATCCCAGGTGCTGTAGAGAAAGTTGCAGAATTGTATGACGAGACAAGCGGGCGCTGTATGGAGGTATTTACGGATTTGCCGGGAATGCAGTTCTATACCGCAAACCATATTGGATCAGAGACAGGCAAGGGCGGCAAAACGTATCACAGCCGCGACGCGGTTTGCTTTGAGACGCAGTTTTTCCCAAATACAGCCAATATTGAGAGTTTTCCGGGCGGCAGGATTTCAGCGAGAGAAGAATTTGAATCCTCGACAATATATCGTTTTTCTGTCCGGTAATTTTATAGATATTTTTAAAATGAAATTACGGATTTATATATTTATTTCATAGTATTTTTTCTGAAATAATTTAAAATCAAAAATTTGTAAACTGGTATTGTACAGCTTAATTTTAAGAAAAATTTAATTTCAGGAAAAATTTAAAAAGGAAATAGTTTTAATAAAAATACATCTTATGGAGGTTTTTCAATGAAGGAAGCAAAGGAAATGATAACGCCAGCTTATACGCTTTTGTATGAGGAAGAGCTAAAAGACAGCAAGAGCAAAGGAATGGTGCTTCGGCACAACAAGTCGGGCGCGCGCGTCTGCGTATTGTCAAACGATGACGACAACAAAGTGTTCAGCGTAGCATTTCGCACACCGCCGAAGGACAGTACCGGTGTCGCGCATATTTTAGAGCATTCCGTGCTGTGCGGTTCTGATAAATTTCCGGTAAAAGACCCGTTTGTTGAGCTGATGAAAGGTTCGCTCAACACATTCTTAAATGCGTTTACATCCCCAGATCATACAACATATCCGGTGGCAAGCTGCAATGACCAGGATTTCAAAAATCTGATGGACGTTTATATGGACGCGGTATTTCATCCAAATATTTACCATCACGAAGAAATTTTTATGCAGGAAGGCTGGCATTACGAAGTATCGGAAGATGGCGTACTCAGTATTAACGGCGTTGTCTACAACGAGATGAAGGGGGCATTTTCTTCGCCGGATCAGGTGCTTTGGAGAAATGTTCTGCATTCTCTGTACCCTGATAATGCTTACGGCGTGGAGTCTGGCGGCGATCCGCAGGTAATTCCAGAATTGACTTATGAGAATTTTATAAATTTTCACAGCAAATACTATCATCCATCCAACAGTTATATTTACCTGTACGGCAATATGGATGTGAACGAGCGGCTTTCCTGGCTGGATTCCGCATATCTTTCCGCCTACGATGCGATAGAAGTGGACTCGGATATCAAGAAGCAGGAACTTTTTGGCGGAGTTCGGGAATCCAGCGGCAGTTATCCGATCGCCGAGGGAGATGACATAGCAGGAAAATCATATTTAAGTTATAATATGACTATAGGAGATTACAGTAATATAAAACTTTGTACAGCAATGCAGATACTTAACAATGTTTTGTTCTCCCCGGTTGGTTCGGTTTATCAGGCACTGATTAAGGCGGGGATCGCTCCGAACATTATGAGTTCGTTCCAAGATGGTATGAAGCAGCCGTTCCTCACAATTATTGCACAGAATACAGATGAAAAGAAAAAGGACGAGTTTCTTAAAATAATTCACGACGAGTTAGAAAAAGTTGTAAAAGAGGGAGTGCGGGAGCGCGCGCTTCGGGCTGCGATCAACAGTGCGGAATTCCGTTATCGTGAGGCGGATTACGGCAGTTTCCCAAAAGGGCTGATGCTTGGAATGATGGTGCTTGACGGATGGCTGTTTAACGAGGATGGGGCGTTTGCATACCTGCACGGCAACGATCTGTACGATGAACTGAAAAAGGAAATTGGAACAGGTTATTATGAGAGTGTGATCCGCGACTATATGTTAAACTCCAAACATGCGACAGTGTTTACTATGAAGCCAGAGCCAGGTTTGACCGGCATCCGCGAGAAGGAGCTTGCAGAAAAGCTCGCTGCGCTCAAAGAAAAAATGACAGAAGAAGAATTAAATAAAGTGCGTGAAAAGCAGGAAGGCTTAAAAGTATACCAGGATACGCCGGACTCCAAGGAAGACATCGAAAAGCTGCCTTTGCTTTCGCGCTCGGATCTGCGCAAAGAAGCGCTGCCGATTATCGCAAAGCCAAAACATGCAGCTGGTTTGAATCTTGTGGAGCAGGAAGTGTTTACAAGCGGAATTTCTTATGTAAGGGCATGTTTTGACGTGCATAATGTACCAGCCGAAAAAGTATCTTATATCGGTCTTTTGTCTACTGTGATCGGCTATATGGATACAGAACAATACGATTACCGCGAGCTGGATTACGAGATGCATATTGAGACAGGCGGCGTTTATACCATGGTGGAATCATTCTTAAAGGACGGCGATGCACAGTATTATAGACCGGCGTTCTCTTTTACCATCAAGGCGCTGTATGACAAGATGAAAAAAGCGTTCGAACTTGTAAAAGAAGAGATTTGTTCTACAAAATTCCATGACACTGCGCGTTTGAAAGAGATTATTATGGAACTGAAAGCGACAAAGCAGATGGAGTTAAATGCTTCTTCTCATGGAATTGCAGTAAAACGTTCTCTTGCATGTCAGTATGAAAAGAACCGTTTTGAGGACAAGATAGGCGGACTTGAATATTATCGGTTTATCTGCGATCTCGCGGAGCATTTTGACGAGAAGGCTCAGGAAATTGCTGATACATTAAAAGAAATCTGTGAGATTATATTCCGAAAAGAAAACTTGACAGTAAGCATTACCGCCGAGGCGGATGGGCTTGCAAAAACAGAGGAAGCGCTGGCAGCACTTGCCGACATTCTTCCAGGAGAGAGCGTATCCGGGGATTTCCGTTATCATGCGGCAAACTATGGCTTTGCTATGGAGAAGAAAAAAGAAGCGTTCACCTGCCCAGGACAGGTACAGTATGTGGCGAAGTGCGGCAATTACTTTAAAACGAACGAGCCGGCAACAGGCGCGATGGACGTTATGAACAACGCGCTGTCCATCAATTATTTCTGGGATAAAGTGAGAGTGCATGGCGGTGCTTACGGCTGTATGTGCAATTTTAACAATATAAATGGCGTGTATTCTCTTGTATCGTACCGCGACCCGAACTTGTCAGAAACAATCAATGTTTTTGATCATGCATGGGAGTATCTGCGCGATTTTACAGCGGATGAGAGGGAGATGACAAAGCTGATTATCGGGACGTTAAGCAATACGGACGCTCCTTTGATGCCGCAGGCGTTGGGAAACCGTTCCTTCACTTTGTATATGGCAGGAGCAGAATTTGAGAGTATTCAGAAAATGCGCGATGAGAAACTTGCCGCGACTCCAGAAGATATCCGCGCTTATGCGCCTATGTTTAAAAAACTGATGGAGCAAGACTGTCTATGTGTTGTCGGCAGCGAGGCGAAAGTTACAGCAAATAAAGAACTGTTTGACACAGTGGAGGCATTGTACTGATGAAAGAAGGCGCAAAATCTGGCTTTGCGGCGTTAGTCGGAAGGCCGAACGTCGGAAAATCAACACTGATGAATCTTTTGATCGGGCAGAAGATTGCAATTACTTCAAGCAAGCCGCAGACGACAAGAAACCGTATACAGACCGTGTACACGGAAGAGCGCGGGCAGGTTATTTTTCTGGATACGCCGGGAATTCACAAGGCGAAGAATAAGCTTGGCGAATATATGGTGAATGTGGCAGAAAGAACGCTTAATGAGGTGGATCTTATTCTGTGGCTTGTCGAGCCGGGAAATTTTATCGGGGCTGGAGAAAAGCAAATTGCGGAAAAGCTTTCCAAAATATCTACGCCAGTTGTACTTGTAATTAATAAAGTTGATACAATAAAAAAAGAAGATATCCTAAAGTCTATTGATGCATACAAGGATATTCTTAAATTTGCAGATATTGTACCTGTATCCGCATTAAAAAAGATTAATACAGATCGTCTGACGGACGTTATTTTTTCTCATATGCCAGAAGGACCAATGTATTTTGACGAGGATACCGTCACCGACCAGCCAGAGCGTCAGATTGTGGCGGAGCTTGTGCGGGAGAAGGCACTCCGCCTGCTTGACGATGAGATTCCGCACGGCATTGCGGTTGTGGTTGAGCGGATGAAAGAAAGACCTGATGGAAAAATTGTCGATATCGAAGCTACGATTGTGTGCGAGCGCGAATCTCACAAAGGCATTATTATCGGCAAGAAGGGCGCAATGTTAAAAGAAATTGGTACAAAATCAAGACTTTCCATGGAAAATCTGCTCGATATAAAAGTCAATTTAAAACTCTGGGTCAAAACGAGAAAAGATTGGCGGGATTCTGATACAATGTTGAAAAATTTTGGATATCGGGATCATGAGCAGTAAAAGAAATTGGAATAATAAAAAAGCAGAATTTGCGGAACGCTTTTTAGGAGAAGAACAGAAGACGACAGAAGAAACTGGTATAAGAAAAAAAGAATTGATAAAAAGATTTTTTTTAAAGAACAGAGAGCCAGCAAATTGACATAAGAAAAAACAGATATAAGAAACTGGCAGGAATTTGAAGTTTAAAATGTATAAAGTGCGGTTACCCTATTACCGTAAGGCAAACAACAAAAGCCAAGAAAAATAGGGAGGCACAGGTTATGGAAAGACAAGAAGGTTATTGGAGACGATTTGAGAAAACAGGCGATGTGATGGACTATTTAAATTACACCGCCTGCACCAGAGAGTCGTTTCCTGAAGAGGAAGAGGTAGAGGACGATGATTGGGACGCTCACCGTGAATGGGATGGTTCTGTCGGCTATGCCGATCGGGGATTACGATAAAAGATTGATAATATTAACGGTGGAACGCGGGAAAATCAGTGCATTTGCGAGGGGAGCGAGGAAGCCAAACAGCTCCCTTCTCGCATGTTCACAGCCGTTTTCCTACGGGGAATTTACAGTCTATGCCGGGCGCGATTCCTACACGGTGACAGCGGCTCAGGTCAGCAATTATTTTCCTGGGTTGAAAGAAGAACCAGAAAAAGTTTATCTTGGCATATATTTTTGTGAAGTTGCAGATTATTTTGCGCGCGAAGGCAACGACGAGCGGGGGATGTTGGGGCTTTTGTATCAGTCGCTTCGGGCGCTTGAAAGCAAAAAGTTTGCGCCAAAGCTTGTGCGTCATATTTTTGAATTGAAAGCGGTGTGCATTGACGGCGAAGCTCCGCTTGTGTTCGAGTGCGTGTGCTGCGGGCTTGGAAAAAGAAAAGCAGCTACGGCAGCAGGGAGGACACGTATTGCGTCAGCGACAGGGCATTCTGGGGAAAAGGACAGCGAAGAGGAAGAATTATCAGAGAAATTAACATACTTTTACATACAAAGAAACGGAATGGTGTGCAAAGAATGTGCAAAAAAACTGCCACATAAATTGTTTCGGAAAAATTTTACAGAAACAGCAAGGGCAGCAGAAACAGAAAAAAATTTATCTTCAGAAAATAAGCAGTTAAAGTCAGAAACACTTATAGAAGTTTCTTCGGAGCGATTACCAGAGCAAAGCAAAGAACCAGAAATAACAGAAAGATTAGAAATAAAAGAATCTGATACGATATCAGATCAAAGTGAAAAAACGGAAAGAACAGAAAGCCTGACAGTGGATATATCGACAGAAAATTTAAAATCAGAGATAACAAACAAATTGCCGGATCGTGGGTATTTAAGAGAAGATCCGAGATCTTTTGCAGAAGAAAATTCTTTTGGAATTGTTCCAGTCGGAAAAGCAGCGCTCTATGCAATGCAGTATGTTGTAAGTTCGCCATGCACGCAGCTTTATCGATTTACGCTGACAGACCATGCATTGGAGGAATTTGGTATGCTTGTAGGGCAATATATAAAAAAGCATATGAATCATGAAATGAAATCGTTGCAGGTATTAAAAGTAATCGGGAAAGAAAGTGTTTAATCAGAAAAATCAAAGTAAATTTTATTTTTAATAGAAAAATAAAGTTTATTTTCAAAGCCAAAGTATTAAGGAAAGTTGGTAAGCAGGTAATAGAATAAGCAGAGCTGTATGTTTGAAAAAATTTTATGTGGAAAGAAGAAAAAGTAAGATGCAAGAAGAAGTGGTTGTTACAAAATTTCAGAGGTATTTTCGCAGAGCATTGCTTTTAGTAACAGGGCTGCTTGCAACCGCCGTCTGGGTAATAACAGCGATCGGAAGATATCGATTTTATATTGGCTCAGAAGGAATTATTTTTACAAAAGGCGAAAATACATGGAGAACTGGTGAAAATGGCAGACAATATCTGCGGTTTCACACCATTATTAACGGCAGTCGGATTGATGTTGATCTTCCAGCGGACTATAAACCAGAAGAAGATGGAGAAGAATGTTGTTACTTTGTATCAAAAGGCACCAATACTATTGGCGCAAAGCTTGTGGGAATTTCTTCGCCGGTAATTCTTTCTTCAGAAAAACTTGGGCAATTAAAAATCGCAATATTAAAAGATATAGGGCAGGGAAAGTGGAACGTCAAAGATACCGATAATATAGAAGCAGTAACTGCATCAAAATACAGTACAAAGCAAGTTAATTTGTTATATCAGTTTTTGGGGCATTATTCTTCTCTGCAATATAAAGACAATAAATGGAAACTTGAACTGGGCAGCTGGACGTTGGCGATACCAAGCCAAAAATCTCCAAAAGGCTTTTTGTGGTTTGTTATATCTATTATTATTCTTATAAAACTTTATTTAATATGTAGATTAGATAGAGAACCAATTTATAGAAAAGATTATAATAGAAAGATTACGATCAAAATGATAGTTGGTATTGCGGCAGTATTGTTTTTGTTCGTTTTTGTGCAATTAATGAATGTGGTAACGATTCTTTAATATTCCAAATAACATTCCTTTTCTTTATTTTTTCTCCCGTTTTGGCAAGTTGATGAATCAATTGGAATTTTTAAACATGCTCTGTGTGTTTGAAAATGAAATCTTGCACAAACTTACAAATTCGAATCATTTTTTTATCATTGCATATTGGTCAACGACATAGAATTTTCAGACATACCCTAATACTACAGCGAACTTTTTGAAAATCGCTTATAAAACAAAATGCATTTGATAAAAACATCTTGTGTATTTTATATTTTTAAAACGATTACCTCTATAGTTTTGAGATTGTGTGTGAGTAGTTCGCTGTAGTACTAATAAGAAATCAATAAAAGAACTATAAAAGATAGAAAGGATAATATCAATGTATCTTCCAAAACCTATAGATGATTTTTTGCATTCGGCAGAAATGAAACAAGTTTATGAAGGAATGTCAGCAGCGGATGTTTACCGCTGTCAGATTTCGCGCGATGGACAAAAGCAATATTATTATTTAAAAGTCGAACCGTGGAACAGCGAAGTGGAAAACGAACATAAGCTATACCAATGGCTGTATGAGAAAGGAAAACTTCCGGTTCCAAAGCCGTTTTTTTGTATACGTGAAAATGAAAAACATAGTTTGCAGCAATATACTTTTGATAAAGACAAGCACGAAAAAGCAATCGATACTGGTTACCTTTTGCTTGAATGCGCAAAAGGAGAAATATTGCGGAATGAAAAATATTATAAAAATCCTCAGAAACTTGCAGAGCTGGCAGCAGAAGGAATCCAATTGTTACGGCAGGTAGATCTTACCGATTGCCCAACATCAGGAAAGCTGGAATGGCAGTTAAAGCTTGTGGAACAAAATCTTCGCGCTGGCAATTTTGAAAGTTTGGATCCAGATATTCCTTATACAAAAGACTTTGCAAACCATACACAGCTGTTTGATTTTCTTGTAAAAAATCAGCCCAAAGAAGAACTTGTTTTTACACACGGAGACTATTGCCTGAACAATTTCTTTACAGATGGGAAACAGATTACAGCATTTATTGATTTTGGAAGAGGCGGCGCTGGGGACGGTTATCAGGACATTGCACTTTGTATTAGGGAATTCATGGAATACTGCCCGGAAGCGATACCTCTTTTTTATGAAAAGCTTGGGATAAAGCATCCTGACCAGGATAAGTTAAGATATTATATGTTGCTGGACGAGTTATTTTAACCTTTTCCAGCAAGAAGTCCCCCACTTCTAAAGTGGGGGATGAATTG
>CAMUAR010000011.1 GCA_947086895.1 uncultured Lachnospiraceae bacterium
TAATTGCATTGATCTGCACCATCAAATCTGTTGTGTTAACATGCTTACGCTTTTTTTGTAGTTCTGCATAAATAGCTGCTATTGCTTCATATTCCTTGCGAGTATGATTCGTAATATTATCACGATCAATATATTTCATAAGCCGATTCAGTTCTGATGCATAGGTAGTAAAAGTTTTTTTATCTTCAATTGTTCCACAAACAGCGTTCGCAGCTTCCTGCAGATAAGACAACTTCATGAAATCATAGGTATCAATCAACATCTGCAAATCAAAATTATTTTCTGCCAATAGTGTCTAAACCACAAGCGTTCAATATTGTTGATATAAGCCTGTTTAGCCAGCCCATACCAAGGACTTCATTCTGAAAAAAGTCCCACACATTTTCTAGTACTTCCATAAAAAGCCCCTTTCATATAGTCATATTGAAATATGTCTATTTAATATTTTGAATATAAGCCGCGCCAAAAAGCAATATAAACTTTCTTACTTTTCACAGCACGACTTGTTTTCACACTCGACATCAAGCGCTGTCAAATGGGTCAAGCATTCTTTTGCCTGTTCTGCACCTTTTTCTGAAATAGAATAGTATGTCCATTTCCCCTCTTTACGCCCAACTACAATTCCAGCGTCACAAAGTATTTTCATGTGGTGGGAAAGAGTGGGTTGTGTTACATTGATTTCATCCAGCAATTTGCAGGCACATTTTTCACCAGAACGCAACAACTTTATAATTTTAATACGGTTTTCATCACAAAAAGCCTTAAAGATTGCTGCAATTTTTCGTTCATCCATCAATCAAAGCCGCCTCTCATAGATAATTGTCTATATATCATTATATGCTTCACATAGAAAAATGTCAATATACTTCTTCGATTTTCAAAAAAGCGGTAAGAAATTAGACGTGCGGTTATCAAGAGCTTTCTCCATCTGTACGCTGCGCCTTGCTTTTGCTGATATTTCTTGTATAACGACAGCCATTGGTTTTGTAATTTGAACATCCAAAAAAATCACCGTAAGAACCGCTTCTGCGCACAAGATGTCCACCACACAAAGGACAGGTATATTGTTCTTTGCGCATGTTCTCTCCGTGAACCTTGTCAATCTCTTTTACAAAGACCGATTCATTTCCTTTCTGTGTGATAAGCCAAACTTTTTTCTTTGCTCTTGTAATCGCCACATAGAACAAGCGGCGCTCCTCGGCAAAAGGATAATGATCACAATTATCAAGCAGAAGCTGCAAAATCGGTGCATCCGCGATCTGACTTGGAAAACCCATTCCATAAGCTTTGTTGTTCAGCAAAAATACATAATCTGCTTGCAGTCCCTTTGAGCCGTGTGCTGTCATAAATGATATTTGCAGATCAGAACGTTTCGTAAAGGTTACTTCTACTCGTCCAGTGGCAGCATTGTACTGATAAAAAAATTGCTGCTGTCCGTCCAAAACCCTTATATCAAATCGATATCTTCCAAGGAACAGAACCGAACTTTCCCTTGGCAGCTCCTTCAACCTTTCCGTAAGAAACTCAACACAATATGTATCTGTATATCCTGTAATTTTCTCCATAGAAAAACCGTGGTCTGCAATGGAACTGTGTAGCTGCTTTCGCTTCTGCTCAGGATTTTTCATAATGAAATTGCTGCTGATATCAATCAGGCTTTGTGGAAAACGATATGTTGTTTCAATACGACTAATTTCTGAAGCTCCCCAATATTTCTCAAAATTGAGAATAAAACCGATATCACTGCCACTGAACCGATAGATGCTTTGCCAATCATCACCTACACAAAATAAACGAAAGTCTTTTTGGTGGCGCATTGCATCAAGCAGCCGATAGCGTGCCTGTGAAATGTCCTGATACTCATCCACGATAACATAACGGTATGAATGAACAATCTTTCCAGACTTAACATACGCAGAAGCCAGATTGATCATATCATTAAAATCAATCTCACCGCATGAATGAAGCATAGCTTGGTAGCTGTTATAAACCGGCTCAATCAGATCTATTACAGCGTCAATGCTTGGCAAGTTTAAAAAAATATAATTTCTGTTACGTACATCATCCAGCGTGCAATTATTGCTTTTTGCCAAGGTAATAACTGTTGCAAACAGCTCTGCAACGCGATCAAGTTTTTGGTTCTTTGCACCGCTGATTTCAGCCCACATTTCTTTTGGCAACATCGGTGTAAACACTACGCCTGCTTTTTTGAGGCGTTCTTCTAATCTGGGCAAAAGTTGCTCTTCAAATTTTTCATAGGCATAAACTTCAATCATACGAGTTCCATTTTGACGGTGCAGTTCACGCTTCCATCTGATTCCCTTCTGATAGGTTTGTGTTGCCGACATTCCATTTTTGCTGGAGAAATAAGATGGAACTTCTCCTTTGCGGTTGATACCAAAATATTCTATATACAATTCAAAGTCAGGAAGGTAAAAATCAGGATGATATTGCCCGAATTCGGATGTTCTTGTGTCAACTGGATACTCCTGTTCATACATATAGGCAATTCCATTTTGAATTAAAAAATTTGCAATGTCCAACTCACCATAGCTTTTTACTGTCTCTTTTTTAAGTGTAACCGGTGGATTGTATTTCAAATATGAGCAGTATGCTTCTTCTGTTTGAAAATCAAACTCTGACTTTTGTCCTGTTCCATTGTAAGTCAGATAAACGCACAGCTTTCTCAAATACGCGGCATCTTGCGTCAACTTGTCCAGCTGCTTTCGGACAAATTGTCGGATGTCCGAAGTATAGATTTTCGGTTTCTTGCCCTGCACAGACGTGATAATATCCAATCCGAGTTTATGAAACGTCTGTGCAGTAACTTGTTTTCCGATTTCTTTATTTAACCGCTCGCTCATTTCAAGGGCAGACGCATTTGTAAAGGACAATACAAGGATATCCTCTGGTGTACAAAGTTTCTTTCCCAGCAGATACTTGACATAACCAACAATGGTAGTAGTTTTTCCAGTTCCAGCACCCGCAAGAACAAGGTGATTTCGGACTTTCTTTGTAATACATCGCATTTGCTGCTTGTCAAGCATTTTCCCCTCTACAGGAAGAATAAGTTTTGCTGCATCCGCAATCTTTTGACTTGCCAACCAATCATTGTACGCTTGCAGTTTAGAAGGAAGATATTCATAAGCTTCAATGAACTTCGGTGCTAAATTGCGAATTTTGCGCCCAGATAGACCGATTGAAAATAGTACACCACTTTTTACAGCACAATATGCGGGGTACCACTTCTTTTGAAAAGATTGGATCACACAAGGATCGACAAAATCTTCGCGTGATTCCCAAAAAGATTTTTCTTCCTGAAGAGCTTCTTTGATCTGTACAAGAAGCGTGTCATCCTCCAAATCTTTTTGAAGCATTGCATCTGCAATATTCGATAACATTTTGCTCCAAAAATCCATAACAGCACCTCCATTTGATAATTTTGCAATCAATTACACCAAATATTGAGTTATACTTTCCTTCCGTTGTAATTGAGAAGCTTTTCGTCTTCGTGGTAAAGATAAACCCCGGTTTCCACATTGACAAATACATACTCGCTGTCAGGCATCCCTTAAAGTTTCAGCTCCAGCCGAGAATCCCTCAAAAGATCCCCTGACTGCGGCAAAATCCTCTGTGTATTCCTGCGCCCGCTCAAGCAATGCTGAATTTTCTAGATGGCGCAAAAGCTCCCGTACCTCATCGCTAAGAGCAAACGCAATCATATATTTTTCTGCATGCTTCTCTAAAAACTTCATTTTTTGCCCTCTTGTCTTCTTTATATTTTCATAAAACTGTGCATTATTTTTCAGTTCTGTTCCAGAAATTTTTGCATTTTCCAGAACAGCTAAGTTTTATCTGTCAAAAAACAATGGACACGCTGTACCTTATATAATCTACCAGTCACGAAAACTCACCTCCAGACGGATTTCGAGATAAGCAAAGCTGTTTGATCTTATTATTTTTTTTGTAATTTGCTAAGCAATTTCACAATCCCATCTCTATTTTTTGCCGTTTTTATAAAAGTGGGAAGTACATCCGACTGTGTGCGCACTGTTTTATAAGTATCATAAAAATCAAAGGAAACTGCGCGTATATCCGCTGTCAAATAGTCAATCAAATATTGCAGATATTCCCTGTTTAACGCCCATATTATTTTCCTTCGATAACTTGCCTGAAAATATAACGGATAATGAAAATATGGATCTTTGGCATTTCGTATATCCTGAAATACAAGATACTGTGGTTTCTCGTCGTATGAAATACTTCCTATTACAGATTCTCTGCAACAGGAACATTTCACTCGTACTTTCTGCCCGTGAATTTTACTGTTCGCCACCCAAGTCCGAAAATATTCTCCTGTTGATGTACATTGTGCCGTTACTTCAGCAGCATCGTTTTGACCTAGTATTGTCTCTTTTTTTATATAACAGGACTTACATTGAAAAACTGCAATATTATGCTCCTTATCAAAACGAACAACTCCTGCTTTTTCACATTTTGGACAAGCAACAATGATATCAGACCAAAAAGAAAAAGTATAGTATGGAGAATCAAAAAATCTTTTCACCATATAAGCTCCCCCTTGAAAGTTCACGTTCCTTTATCGCTGTCTTTATTGCAGATTCGCTACTTATTATCCACAATAAACTTTTTTTTTAACTTCAGCGCAAACCATCGTACATCACTTCCTTTATTTCACCGTGCATAGGGCATTTTAATCAAAAAAAACTTTGTACTGCCAAACAACACAAAATCCTACAGGGAACATGGAGAGCTTTAACCTCTTTTCTTTCCGAAACTCTTAGATACCATGCCTTTTTTTTTGCTGGAATCCTCCTTTTCTTTCCGCGCTGAATTCTGCTTGCTATGCTGCTTTGGCAATGTATTGGAATTTTCACTTTTTTTCATCTTCGTCTCTTGTGCAGGTTTTGTTTTCTTCTGCTTCTCGGAGACGGAAGGCTTTTTTTCTGAGATAAGCGCGATATCATAAACATCCAGCTTATGCCCTAACAATCGAATAATTTCCAGTTCATCCAACGCATCGAAAACGGCATTATGCGTCTCGCTGTAATTTTTATTTTTTCGAAGCATTTTCAGCACTTCCTCAACGCCGTATCCCCGCTTTAATTTTCCAGTTTTATAACAATCTGCGGTGCTTGGTATCGCATGATTATACTGACGGTATGCCGCCAAACGCATAATATCATACCATTGATATTTCGAATATTCCGGCAAATGATTTTTATCAAATGCTGCATTGTATGCAAAAAGTTTCTGTATTTTATAGGAATCCATCCATTCCTTAATCTCTTTCAAGGCCTGCTTTCTGCTTGCGATACGCACATTTTTTTCATTAGGACGAAGCTCGTTAAAATACATTCCGCCCACTTTGTATTCCGGGTCAAGAATATAATATATCGAATCAACTTTCTTTTTCGTCCTTGCATCGGCAATCACTATGCCAATCGACATTACTGCATCGTTCCAATTTGTTTCCGTATCAATTACCGCAAATTTATCCACTGTATCTTGTTCTCCTTGTTTCTTAGCTAAATTTTTTATATTTTTATATAACTGCCCAGAACTTTCAAAAGGCTTATAATAATTTTCAATCATTCCTTTTGTAATTGCTTTTGCTACTGTGTTTAAAAAAACTTTTTTATCAGGCACTTCGATCTCGTACAATGTATTATCCCTTACATTCCACAAAATTCCTTTTGGAAGATTCATTGCCATCATGTAGACAGCGCACTGCAAAAAATGTTCGTGTGTTAATTCCGACACGAATTTCAGCTCATACACAATATTATCTTTTACTGCATCGGCAAATCCTCTGACTGAAAATAGAACTGTTCCATTTTCACAATTTGAAAAATCGATCCGGCATTCTACCTGTGCGTTTTCCTTTGTATTTAACCGCGTTTTTAAGCGATCTTTTATCAATCTGCTCTGTTCTTCATTTACCAGCGGCGGAATTACCTGTGTTCGATATCGGTTCTGTTTTGTATCAAGCGAAACCAAAAATAATATCTTTTGATCCAGCGAACTGTTTTGCAGCTTTTTTGTGTACAATCGATTTAATTCAGGATTTAAAAGAAGCCTTAATCTTATCTCCGCATCAATTTGATATTGTTCAAAAAAAGCAGCTTCCTGATAAATTCCGATACAGGGCGACAGATCAATAAAATCATCCGTACTTTTTACATGGATTGGCGAATTATCCTTTTGCACAAGCTTATGTATTTTTAGCTGGGAAAAACACCGTTCCACATCCTCTTTATATTTAAATTCAAACATTTCGCTTATATTTAAATCATCAAACTTGTGATTTGTCTTAACAAATGTCGAAAGTGTTTTTTCAGACAGCATAGCGTCATCGGGTTTTACAAAAATAATATGATTTTTTCCTCTGCTTGCAGCAACACAAAAAATATTTCTTAAGATTGTGTACGATTGCTGCGATTTTGATATTCTTATACGCCAATAACTCTCCGTAAAATCAAAAACAACGCAGATTCTCCGCTCCAGTCCTTTGCTGCTGTCGTAGGTGGTAAAAATTGCAGAATCTTCTTTTGGCTCTGCCTTTCCTATCGATTCGTTATCTGAGATTGTCGCGTACACTGTTTTTTTATTAAATTTATAAGGATACCGTTCTTCCAAAGTATTTAGCGTATCCGACATTACCCCTGTTCTTGAACCCAGACATAAAATATCTTCTGGATTTTGTTCTGCCAGAAACGACACAATATCTTTCTTCGCCATTTCTTCAACTTTGCAATCGGCGTTTACTCCTTTGATCTGTTTTTTCCACACTCTTCCAAGCATGGCAGCCAGATGATCAGACAGACGAAAACACTTAGTAAACCGCAGCGTAAGATGATCTTCCAGAAATTCTTTTATAAACATTTCAACTTTTAACGTTGTTTTATCATATATTTTCTGTTCCATATCACCGACTGCAATAATCTGCATAAGAGGATTCGAATTTTTAATCAGCTGCAATAAATCTGCCAATTCCTGTTCAATATCCTGATATTCGTCGATAATCAGTACATCGTACCGTCCAATCGGCAGTTTATTTTGAATCACGGTCTGTATCAAATCCGAAACGCCCACCGACACGCCGTTTCTGTTTAAAATCATATACGCAAACCCGTGATAATTTGTCACTGTTACATTTTTCTTTTTTATTTTCGACTTTGCATCCAATTTTAAAAGTTTGTTGTAGGTCAAATACAAAATCTTTTTTGTACTTGGCAGTTTGTTGCATAAATTCTGAATTGCCGTGGTTTTTCCGCTGCCAATACAGGCGTCCACAAGAATATTCTCCCCCTGCAGCGCCTTCTCTATAAATAGTTGTTGTTCGCCCGATAACTGCAAAGTGAAAGTCTCCTTCCCATCCGCTAAGACTTTTTCTTTTCTATATTTAGACAAAAATTTTAAAATACGCCTTTTATTATTGCTGTATTTATGCGAGGATATAACTTTTGTACAAAAAGTTTTGTATGTTCTGCATCAATATCCGCGAGATAATTGTACCATTGATAAACGTCTGCTGGCATTTTACCAGAAATCAGTTTATGCGGAACGCCGCAAAGAACAATAAGAAACGGAACTTTCTGCAAGGAACATGCTCTGACAATATGTTCTGTAGCTTCACAAGGCTCCTGTGCCACAACAAAATCGTATGTTGTTAAATCTGTTTTTTTATAATGAAATTCTTCTTTCCGCACCTTGATCTTTGCTACTTCTATGGGTTCTGCTTTTGGATCCATACAAGTCAATTTATATCCCATCTTTGCAAGCAGCACGGAAAGTTTTGCGTATCTTCCGCATCCTACTTCCAAAATATGAAGTTGTTTTTCTGGCAAAACTTCATTTTGCAGATAGGCTGCAAACCATTCCTGTCTGCAAGGTATCCCCTGACGCCAAAACTTAAAATCCAAATATTCATCTGAAATGGTTTCTTTTTGGGGTTCTATAATTTCCTGCTGTAAAGCTGTAAATTGATCTTTTGTCAATCTGTTTGGATTTTCTTTTTTATATTCTGAAAAACTTATTATTTCTTCTGTCATTTTGCATAGATCCTCCATTTCTACAGCCGTCAAAAAATTCTGCCGCAGACAAAATCAATTTTTTCTGCGCATACTGTTTATATAACTTATCTTACAGAATTTGCAGTTTCTACAATTTATAAATTTACAAGGATCAAAAAGATTTTTTTTGGTTGTCGAAACGATCTTTGTCTTTTAAAAAGTTCTTTTGTCCACCGACAATCAAAATTATATCAAGCGTTCCTCTTTCATATAACACTAAAATAAATCTGCAATTTGTTTATATTGATACTGGTAATTTCTTAAAAAAATATCTCTCTTTAATTCTTTTTCATTTACTATATACACATAATAAGATTCATACCATGGGTCATCAAAAGAAATACATCGGTAATTATATCTCAGAATTCCCGCTTCGTTCTCCTGTAAAACAAATGCGGTTTCATTTAATAGATTCGGTTTTCCTGCAAGTTTTGCTCCTTCTTTATAACAGTCCGCATTGCCGCCTTTTCGCACCGGCATTCCAATCCCGCCGTCATACCACTGAATACGATAACTCTCATTCTCTTCTGCAATAATTGCAATACAAGGAATATCGATCTCTTCTGGTTTGTAAAAAGCCCCCTTTGCTTTCTGTATACTCTGAACTCGTCTCGCCGCGTGTCTTTGTTCCCGCTCATCGCTGCCGGTAAATGCTCTGCCGCGGCTTTCTTTGTCTAATTCCCAATTTCGTTTTTCGGATGCTTCCCAGTCGGATTGAATGGAATCTTTCTGCTGACAGTAATTGCATTTTACAAGAAAAACTCCGCTTCCGGAAAGATTTACTCCTTCCTCAATAGAAATTGGCTTACTGTACTGCTGCCTTGCAGCAGCACATTTTAGATTTCGTTCTTTTTTATACCATTTTATTCGAATTGCTAAAATTGCCAGCATAATATCTCCCCTGAAATTGCAATAACGTTATCGTTTACAAACGGAAACGATTCTTGTGCTTTCCCACCAATCCTTATACTCTTTCTGCAGCTTCTCGGCATACAAAAGATCGTTCTCGCTTTCTGCGGCTGCAATTGCCTTTTTATACAAATTTCCATAGCGCTGCTTGTACTGTTCAAATTCATTTTTTGCCCAGTTCCACAACTCCTCTTTTTCTTCAGGATTTTTTTGAATCAGCTCGAAAGCAGCTTCCAGCAAATCGCCAAACAAACGAAATTTACAAACCTGTCTATAATCCACGGTCTTTAATACTTCATTCAAATAACAGCAAGCATTTTTATACTCGCCAATATCCGTAAAGCAACGTATTATTTTACAATATGCGCTGACAATATCAAACACTTTCCCGCCGGACAGCACAGATTCCAGCTGTTTTTGATAAAGTTCAATATTTTTTGTTTCTTTTTCAAGAAACGAGTAAAAGCGAATCAAGGTTTCTCTTTTATCAAAATCCCATTCTGTAACAGAATCCCTCCACTGTGCGACAAGCAAATCCATAACATCTTTATAGTCCAGATCCTGACTTAAAAAAATGCAATCCAGCAGATCACTCGCATTTAGATCATTGTTGATGAAAATATCTGTACTATATCCACATGCGCAATCAAAGTTTGCATTTTTCGCCTGCAAAAACAAATCGTCATACTTCCCGCTTTTCTCATTATATTCTGACGCCGCTTTTTTCGACTTCCTTTTTTTGTTGTTATTTGGCGAAAAATCTGCATTTTTCTTAAAAATTTGCTCTTTTTCTGGTGCGCTGTTATATTTTTTTAACAGGCAAGTCAAAACTTCAAGACTCAGTCCAATCCCCTGAAAAGAGTTTGTTGTCCGGTCTTTTAACTCCTCCTGAAATAAAGAAACAATCATCTCTTCATCGTCGATTTTTTCATAAAAAAGAAAACAAGCCATTCTTAAACGATTGATATAATTTGCATCCTGCGTTCCATAAATATCGTCGATATACTCTTTGTAACAGACCGTTTCGTTTTTTCCTGTTTTAAAAGCATAATATATCTCGCGCTGCTCCAAAATTTTATTTCGCAATAATGCAACATAATCTTTTTCTTTTGTATTATGTATTTTTGTATTCTCCATAATTTCCTTATATTCCGCTGTCAATAAACAAACTTAATCACAAGAAATCGGCAAAAAATCAATATCTTTTCGCGATGGGAAATTTGACCGCTATTATCTTAATCCAAATGAAATACCATTTTTAAATCTTCGCTGACCGGGCTGTTATCTGGATTTGTCTCCATAATATCCGCCATATAATCCCACCATTTTCTGCAAATTTCGGTATCTGCACTTTTATTCCAAAGTGCTTCATCTTCAATTTCAAGATATCCAAATAAAATATTTGTTTCCTCATCCAGAAAAATCGAATAATTGCTTCCGCCATACTCATGAATCATATCTTTCATTTCGTCCCATAAAAGATTATGTCTGCACTCGTACTCTTTCGCCATACCTGGATACAATTTCATTTTAAAACCTTTTCTCATACAACCTCGCATTCCGCCGCTGGACAGCATTCCAAATCTTTGCTGCCCAGCGGCACAAACAATAAATCAAAAGATCATTGTCAATTTTTTATACGGTTACTTTGTTCAGCTGCCAGACTATTTCACTAAAATATCTCTCTGGGATATCTTTTAACAAAAGTGCTTTGTTCTTCTCTTTCTCTGCATACAGACAGCAGCCGGATTCTACCTCGCCAAGTTTATAAAACCGCACGTCACAGATTGTGACATCCTCATTCAGACCGCAGACATAAGTGCCGGAAAAATTCAGTTCCGCACCCAGTCCAAGCTCCGCATCCTCACGGTAGTATGTCTCAAATCCTCCCCCGTCAATAAGAACTGGTCCGCGATACCAGCCACTCCCCATAATTTTGTTGTTTAAAGATAAATCATTTACCGTGCGACCGTTAAATCGTTTTAGTTCTTTCTGGTTCGCCTCTTCTTCTGTTATTTTATAAACTGTTCTGTTTAGCTGATCGATCGGCTGAACAATCTCATAATCTTCCATCTGCTCAATCCACACCCCTCTGGATTCGTCCGTCAGTTCCATCGGATGGACAAGCCCAATCTTTCCGTCCTCCGGCAAGCTATATTCCTCCTCATCTTCCGTATTAAAAGAACCGTCCTCCATATAGCGGAAACTCTGCACTAATTTTCCTTCTTTGTAAAATCCCCAGACAAGACCGATTGCAAACTGATGCATCACCGGATTTTTCACAAAAAGAGTTTTCCATGCATCTGCATTCCACATTCTCGCTGTGGACAATGCCAGTTCCAATCTTTCTTTCTGGCTGGCAGCCGTCGTCTTTAACTGCTTCTTCATAAATTTAAATTCTTCGTAAGCCGCTTTTGCTTTCGCCTCATCATCCCTCTTGCCAGGCGCCGGAAGATTTTTTAATTTTTTTCCGCTTTCATCGAACACTTCAAATTCCAGCGATGGAGTAATCAAAATCTTAAAACTGCGCTCTCCATAGTCAAAACGTCTCTCCATACGATCGTCAAAACCGAAATTCGGGATAATGCGGTCCGCCAATTCCTCGCGCGTAATGCCAAGCTGTGACGCTGCAAATTCCAAAGCTGCGCCTGCGGCTGCTCTGACCTGACGGTATTTGAATTTTCTTGAAATTTCGTCCACAGTTAAGAGCGCCTGCGGCTGCGGGCTTATGCTCATCGCCTTCACCGCCTCGCACGCAATCGCACCTCTTGCATTCTTTGGCCAGTCCTTTATCTGCTGTTTGAGCTTTTGAATCATTTCGCTGCCGCCGTGAACACACGCCGCATACAACACCCATTTTCTTTTTGACTCCGCGCCCGCGGCAAGCCATTTCTCATACAATTCACTGACATAAACCGCAAGTTCTCCCGCCTGAAGCGTCTCTGCCAAAAATTCAGCATTTTTGCTGACCCCGCATTGATCGCTGGAAGCATAGCACAAAAGCAATGCCTGCAAATATTCCTCCGACGCCGTGCTGCCGTCAGTATAATGCACCTCGGAAAACGGAGTTTGATAAGCCCAGGAAAGACTGCGCTTTCTTCCTCCCTTATGAAGCCCTTTTACCATCTCTTCTCTGGAAAGTACGCTTTTGTCGGAATCTTCTTCACCGGAGGAAACTCCAAGAATATTTCCCAAAAGTTCTCTGACTTTTGCATTTTTTTCCTTCTCCATCGCCTGCGCAAATAATTCTTTATAATCCGATCCATCTTTCTGCCAATCGGACATGATGCGAACAGCAAATTCGCGCTCCGACGCTTTTTTGGAGCCAAGAAAACTCTTGATCTCTTCCTCCCAGCCTTTCTGTCTGCAAAGAAAATCAAATAATTCCTGTTTCACTGCTTTAGAGCCATCCGACATATATCTGAGAATCTCTTTTTTATTTTTCTCTGCATCCTGTCTAAGCAGTCTCAATCCGACAAGCCGCCCAAATGCATCTGCCCCCGCAAACGCGCTTATCGTTTCCTCGCGCCTTTCTTTTAAACAGTCCAAAAAATATTCGGTCAAGCTGCCAAGAAAATCGTTTGTATTGTTTTCGCTATACAACGAATCATGGATCAATCCAATCACAGAAACCTGATCGGCAAGCGCAACCCCTTCGGTCTCAAAATCCTCAAAAAGCTTTTTGGTATTTTCTTTTACCTTTTTTCCGTTTTTATCGTTTGCTATCACATTGCGGAAAAAATAGGAAGCGCGCCTTGAAAGCATGTACACTTCACAGCGGCGGTAAAATCCTTCGTCGTTATAAATTTTGTGAAAATTATCCAAAAGCGTGTACTCGCGTCCGCCGGAATAATAAGCTTTTGAAATGTCTTTTCCAAAATATGAGTGAAATTCTTCCAGCGAACACTCGCCGTTCAGATAAGCTTTTGATATATCAGCATCCGAAGCCATTTTTGCAAAACTGTCAATCAGCCGCTCTTTGTCTTTTCCGTTTAATCTTTTTTCTTCGATCAGTTTTCTATATAAAGTTGGTTCTTGCTTTTCTATGGCAAAAAGCATTTTATTGGCGAAATCCAGATCAATCCGATCCATCACACGCAGATAACACTCCTTATTTTGGGAAATCTGAACCTGCAAAATATTATGATAACCTGCTCTTACCGCCCACTCAATATATTTCTCGCTGTCAATTCCAAAAATCTTATCGTAATTTCCGCCTCTTTCACGCAGATCCATCTCGTTATTGAAGCCGATCGAACGCATAGCCTCCAACGTTTCAGACCAGTTTACAGCCATACATACTCTGACAATATTTTTCAATTTATCCGAGAGAGGATAATTTAGATAAGCCAGCGCTGCAACCTGTCGAAATTTCCCTCTTTCTACATTACTGATTCCAGGATGATTTAAAAACTGCTGCGGCATCTCCCCGCTTGCGATACAGTTTCTCAGCTCATCCAGAAGAGGCTGTGCGACAGCGGAATAAAGACTGCAAAAACACTCGGTTATACTTTTTTCATACTGTTCCATAAGCGCGCGGTCTTCTTCTTTTATCGTTTTCGTCTGCCCGCTATACTTCCTGTACTTTTGATAAAAATAGATTGTGTACAAAACAGCTCTTCCAGTTTCCTTTTTGCTCTTCTCATAATCCAGCGCCTGTCTGATAATTTTTGGATTACCTTCCGCCGACTTAATCAAATCGGAAATTAAATAATTATTTATATAATACGAATACATTCCCGTGCTTGCTCCGTACACTGCCGTCCGTTTTGCCGGATCTATATCCTGAATCAATCCGATTCGAGTATACATTCTATCAAACAGTTTGTAACAGGTAGATTGTCCTATAGCGAACAATAACAAAAACAATTTTGAATTGGAAAGCACTTTTTTTTCTCTTTTCTTTAAAAACTCTTTTGACAGCTCATCCAGCGTGTCTGAAGGGATTTCAGAAATATCCCGAAAGGAAAGTTTTAAAAGTGCTTCCTCGCCTGCCTGATCCGAAAGAAACGCCATCACAGCTTCTTTTTCTTCGTCAGACAGCCCAAGCAGTTCGCATACAGCATCCCAATTATCTTCTCTTTCTTCTCTTCGATTCATCATTTTTTGTATTCCTCCTTATATAATTATTTGGCATCTGGTCTGCGGTGATATTTTGTTTTCTTACCGCTTCCACCAGCTGTTCCACTATCTCGCTGAAATATCTTGGCGGCACATCCTGCAAAAAACATACGGAATTCTGATTGATTTTGCTGTCCTGCGATTGCTCTTGGATATTTTTTTGTATTTTATAAAATCTTGCACAGTAGATTGTGATATCTTCCTGCTTTGTTATATCAATATAACTTCCTGAAAAATCAAGTTCCACGCCAATCCCAAGCTCTGAATTTTCGTGATGCCAAGTATAAAAAATCCCTGCATCCTCAACCGAACCACGATACCAGCCATCTTTTAAAAGTTTGTGTTCAAAAGACAAACCGTCCGTAATCCAATCGCAGAAACGCGCAAGTTCTATCTGCTCTGCCTCCGACTCTGTCACTTTGTAGATCTCTTTTTCCAGCTGTCTGACCGGTTGAACTATCTCATAATCCTGCAATAGCTGACGCCATGCTCTAATCTTTCCTTCTGTAAGCTCGATTGGATGTACAAGCCGGATTTTCGCGCCAGCTGGAATCTCAAACGCTTCATCGTCCGCCTTGTGAAACGAGCCGTCGCCGACATAGCGGAAACTTTGCTTTAACACGCCTTCCTGATAAGTTCCCCAGATCAAACCAACGGCAAATTGGCGCATAATCGGATGTTTTATAAAAAGCTGCTCCCATGCTGCCGCATTCCATTCCCGCGCTGAAATCAAAGCCTGCTGCATCCGCTCCTTTTGACACTCTGCCACAATCTTTCGCTGTCTTTTTATCTGTTTAAATTCCTGATAAGCCACGGCAGCTTTTTTTCCATCATCTCTTTTTCCTGGTGCTGGAAAATCTTTTAATTTCTTTCCACGTACAAAATCTTCTGTATCACTCACCGAAATACTTTTTTCACTGTTTTGTTTTATATTATTTTGATTGCTTTCTATAGATTCCGTATTTTCTTTCGACTCTTGTATCTCTTTTGCGGATCGTGGCACTTTTACCGCCTCAAACACTTCCATTTCCAGCTCTGGTGTTATTGTTACAAAAAAACTGCGCTCTCCATAATCAAAACGCCGCTCCATTCTCTCTCCAAAACCAAAATCCGGCACAATCTTATCTTCGAGTTCCTCTTTTGTAACTTTAAACCGCTTTGCCGCAAACTCCATCGCTTTTTCCGCCGCTGCTTTTACCTGTCGATATCGAAATTTTCTTGCAATTTCACCCACGGCACAAAGCGCCTGCGAAAGCGGGCTAAAACTCAACGCCTGCACCGCTTCGCATGCAGCGGCGCCGCGCGAACATTTTGGCCATTCCTTAATACAACGCACCATCTTTTCAATTATCGTGCTGCCGCCGTGAATTGCCGCAGCGTAGAGCACCCATCGTTTTCTTAAATCCGCTCCGTCCAAAATCCATTTTTCAAACAGTTCGTCCATATAGACAGCAAGTTCTTTCGCATCCAGCTCTTCTGCCAAAAACTCCGCATTTCTGCTGATTATAAAATTTTTTGCCGTATTTTCACTGAATGCATAACAAAGAAGAATTGCCTGAAGATATTCTTCCTCCGCCACAGTGCAATCTGTGCTTTTTTCTTTCTCTAAGTTCTTTTTATATTGACTTCCGGCAAACAAAGAATTTATATCCGCATTACAGTTTCTCTCACCCGATTTTAATATACTGTCTGCCTTATGTACCGCGGAAAACGGAACTTTATAAGCCCAGGAAAGGCTTCGTTTTCTGTTCCCTTTGTGCAGTTCTTTTACAAGCTGATCTCTGGAAATTATATCACAAAGTTTTTGTTCTGCCGTATCTGTAACAATCGCATTCCCTAAAAGTTCCCTTACCTTCCCATTTTTTTCTTTTGCGGCAGCTTCCTGAAACAATTTACTATAATCGTTTCCCTCCTGCTGCCAGACGGATAATACGCGCACTGCAATCTCCCGCTCCGACGCTTTTTTGGAAGCCAATAATCCCTTGATTTCTTTTTCCCAGCTTTTGTTCTGATATAAAATATCCAACAGTTCCTGTTTTACTATTTTTGCGTTGTCCTGCGAGTATCCTAAAATTTCTGCTTTATTTTTCTGCACTTTTTGTCTTAGCACGCGCAGACCAAGAAACCGTCCAAACGATTCCGACTTTGCAAATACCTGGAGCATCTCTTCCCGCCGCTCTTCTAAATATTTTGAAAAGCCTTCCACAACGCCAGAAAGAAAATCCTTTTGATATTCTTTATCGTATAAATTTTCATACAAATACACGGTTCCTGCAAGCTGATAAAAAAGCGCGACCCCTTCTTCTTTTAAATCCTCCAATAACTTTTCTACCATCCGTGGCTGTATTTTTTGTTTCTCTCCTACTTTTTCTGTAATTTCATCGATCAGAAAAAAACAAGAATAGCTAGAATACCACAGAAACATCAGTGTCCGACAGCGGCGGGGAAAATCTTCGCGCTGGTATTTCTCTTTAAATTCTTTTAAGAGATTTCCCATCCACCTTCCTTCCGCTTCCTGCTCTCTCAACCGTTCAAGACAGGGATATAAAAGCGAAACTTCCGCCTGCCCGCGCAAGTATGCGGCGACTACTTCCGCATATTCAAAATCTGGTACAACAGCGGCGATAATCTGATCTATTTCCTGTTTTCCGCCTGTATGTTTTCTTTTATCTAAAACATTTTTGTACAATGTAAAATCATGTTTCTTTAACACTTCAAAAATAGATTTTTCCGCTTCCTGCGCTTCCATCGCATTTTGAACCACCCGCCAGCTTCGATGATCGTTGTCAAGCTGAGCCTGGACATATTCGCTCTCTACCCGCGCCAAAACATGAAAATAATGTTCTCGGCTGTTTTGAAACTGCGCTTCCAAAACCTCCGTCAGCCCATTGCGCGCCGCCCAATAAATATAAACCTCCGTGTCAATTCCAAACTCTTTGTCGTAAGTTCCGCCCTGAAAACAAATATCCATAGAAAGCCCGCTGCTAACGTCCTGCAAGACATTCAGCGTTTCCACCATATTATACAATAACTGTTTTCTCACGACCCCTTTTAAAATATCAGAAAGCGGATAATTTAAATATGCCAGACCGCCGGTCAGCCGCAGCAGATGCTGTTTCTGACCAAATGTTTTTAAAAACAAATTGGATGACGTTTCACTTATTGCCGCTTCTGTATTCTCTATATCAAAATTTATTGTGACAATCTGTTCATACTGCCGCAGCAGCGGTATATCGTCCGCTTCTATGCACACTTTGCTGCCTTTTGCTTTCACCCTGCCGCCGTACTTTTTTAAAAAATAAAGAGCAAGAAGAAGAATTCTTCCATTCGCTGCCGGAGTTTTATCACAATAAAACGCGCTCTTTAATATTTCTGGATTTTGCTCTGCAATCTGAAGCAGCAATTTCAGTTGATATCTGCCATTAAAATATGGATTTGTGCCAGTTTGTAAAGCGTAGATTGCCGCTTTTTTTGCCGCATCAATCCCGATATTTCTCTCCCCATTTACCAGTTCTTTTGGCACCAGCCGATAGCAGGAAGCTTTGCTTAGCGCAAATAAAAATTCAAACAAACGCTTCTCTTCCTCTTTTTTCCGCTGTTTTTTTTGCCTTTGAAACAATTCCTCAAACTCTTTTGCCGTGCTGTCAGAAACCTCAGACAAATCTCGAAACAAAAGCTGCTCTAGTACTTGAGCATCCGCTCCTTTAAAAAAGAAATCTTCCGTTATTTTTTGTTCTTCTTTTGACAATTGAAATTGCTCAAATACCTGCAGTAACTTGCTCTTATTTTCTTCCCTTGGATTGAGCATAACCCCTATTCCCCCAATTTATATAGAACATTTTCGCCTCTATAGAAATCTTCTTTTCCATTATCGAATAGTATACACAAATTTCGGCATAAATACAACCCACAAATTCAATAATACCATCAATATTCTTATTACATAAAATTATATTTTATATTTACAAACCATCAATCCATACGTTTTTCGGCTCATTATGTATCTTGTACGCCAATTTCCAGATCTGTTCCAACCCAGTTTTATTTTTTATAATATTCTCCATCTGTGTTACTGAGGATTTTATATGATTCAACGCCGTTTCAGATACTTCGCTGCCTTTAAATTTCCACAGATACTCTGTAAGTATGGCATTTGTTGATTCTAAAAAATAATTATCCGTCAATTTTGACGATTTCTCCATCGCTTTTTGAAATGCTTTTACATCAATGTTTCCTTCCAGCAGACAAACACAAAGTTTTATTATTTCAAGTTCCCGTTCTACCAGATCAAAAGGAAATTTTTCACCAAATCTTGTACCTTTTTCTGGAACACCAAGCCGAATATGCTGTATACTTTCATATAAATTCGCAGCAACTGCATGGAGCGCAATATCTTCTGCTGTAAATGAGGGCAGTATAGAAGTATAAGAAAGATGGTTTCCGCTTATTTTACAGCAATTTCTTAAAATCTGCCCGGATGCATTTTCAGCGTTACAATCAAAAGCTTCTTCCCGCTCTTTTATACTTCGCCTTCTGCCTACATCTTCAATCACAATAAAATCAAACGGCGCGATCTCAAACTCATCGCTTTTTGACAAATAAGTGATTTCCCTGCTTCCATAAGTATTTGCAATCTCAAAATTTGCTCTGTCCACATAAACTTTTAATAACGAATCTCTCATTTTTATCCCTATTTTGGAGCATTTATGCACTCTATTATAATATAAAATACGTATTTTTCTAATAGACAGAAATTTTTTATTTTATTGCAATCCCCTCTATCGTTATAATAAATTCTTTGAAAGAGGGGATTTATAGAGTTTATTGAAATTATTTTTCATCTTTTTTGAATTACTTCAACAGACAAAAAATTGTGTGTTATTTTATTTTCTTAATTGGGTGTCTTATTACCGTTTTTAATTTACTGACATCGCATTTTCTCGGATCACTTAAATATATTTCATGATGCAATCTTGTATCTGTTATATCCAATTCATATCCATTTTCTTTTGCATACTCATGCATCAAAGAAACGGTTGTCGGCTCATTATCGTAGCTTCCAATATGCATACATTGAACACAGATCCCCTCATGATACGTGAAAAACTCTGCCTTTGAAAAATCTTGCTTCTTTTTTCTTTCCGCCTCGCCGACAGCCCAATCAAAATCTTCTTTTGTCACAAAGTCTGGGAGCCTGATAACAGAAATAAAATTCATCTGATCTTTCTTGTTGTAATCAATACTGCCATCAATACCATTCTGCCACCAAAATCCCTCCAAAGGCGGAACAACATACTCAAAAAATCCCTCTATTTTATAAGCACTTTTGTAACTCATTTTAATTGTAAAAGCAATTCCGTATAACAGCCCGATTGTCTGTTTGTACTCTCCCATTTCATCATTCGGATTCCCTTTCCCTTTCACGGCAATATAATTTATTCTAGGTACTTCAACAATACTTGGTTTACTCTTTGGCATATAAAATTCTTTATATTCCTTTTTAAAATCAAAAGCCATAATTATAATGTCCCCCATTCGTTCCGTTTTTATATGTTTTTGTCTGAATTCAACCAATACTCTTTGTCAGCTGCCATACAATCTCGCTGAAATACCTTGCTGGAACATCCCGCAAAAAGTACAGATCACTCGCGTACTGCATCGTTCGGGTTTTATAAAACTTTGCGCCGCATATCGTAACTTCCTCATTTATGCCGCCCACAATACTTCCTGAAAAATGCAGCTCTACACCAAGCACAATCTCTCTGTCCTCACGGTAATACGTGTCAAAACAGCCCGCATCTTTTACGGTACCCCGATCCCATCCAAAGCCTGAAAGCCTGCTTCCAAGCGATAGGTCATTTACAGTTCTATCTTTAAAACGCAAAAGTTCCTGCTTGTCCGCTTCTTCTTTTGTCACCGTGTAAACTTCCCTGTCCAGCTGTGCAAACGGCTGAACAATTTCGTAATCTTCAAGCTGCTGCTTCCAAGCTGTTTTTTGTTCTTCTGTTAATTCCACCGGATGTACAAGACCAATCTTTTCTTGTTCTGGAAGAATAAATTCCTCTTCTTCCTCCGTGTTAAAAGAACCGTCCTCCATATAGCGGAAACTTTTTGTCAGCACGCCGTTTTTGTAAATTCCCCAAATCAGCCCAATCGCAAACGGATGCATAATCGGATTTTTTACAAACAGCTGCTTCCACGCCTTTCCATCCCATTCACGCGCCGTAGAAAGCGCCGTTTCAAGCCGCTGCCTCTGACTGTCTGCAATCGCTTTCAACTGTTTTTTTATCTGCGTAAATTCTTTATAAGCCGCCTGCGCTTTTGTTTCATCATCTTTTTTCCCCGGCTTTGGAAATGTCTTTAATTTTTTGCTGCGACCAAGATCCGCTTTTATTTTTTCATCGGCTGTGCCTTTGTCAAGATCTGCTTTATCTGCCGGAATATTATTTTTTGTATCAGCTCTTTGGTCTGTATTATTTTTTGCTGCTTCTGCCGCCTCAAATACTTCTATTTCCAGCGCTGTTGTGATGGTTACAAGAAATTTTCTCTCCCCGTAATCAAAAAGCCGCTCCATCTTTTCATCAAATCCCAAATCCGGTACAATCCGGTCAGCCAGCTGTTCGCGCGTAATACCAAGCTGATCTGCCGCAAATTCTAACGCTTCGCCTGCTGCTGTTCTTATCTGCCGGAATTTAAATTTCCGCGCGATCCCGTCCACAATGGGCAATGCCTGAGAGGTTGGATTTAAACTTAACGCTCTTACAGCATCACACGCAATCGCCCCTCTGGACTGTTTCGGCCATTCTTTTATCTGATGATACAGCTTTTCAACAATCGCGCTGCCGCCGTGAATCGCCGCCGCATAAAGCACCCACCGTTTTTTCGCTTCAGCGCCCGCCGCTATCCATTTATCAAAAAGTTCGTTTACATACACAGAAAGCTCTGCCTGATTTAATACTTCTGCCAAAAATACCGCATTTTTACTGATTCCATAACCATTTTCAGAATGGAATTCTTTTCTTAAAGCATCTGTTTCGCTTCCAGAATTAAGTTTTTCTTTTTCATCGTCTGGAATCCTTTTTGATGAATAACACAAAAGAACCGCCTGTAAATATTCTTCGTCCGCAGCACAGGGAACTGTTTCAGAAAAAACAATCTGAGTTTTCTGCTTTTCCTGCACCTTAACATCAGATACAATATGTACACAATCTTTTGAATCTGTAAAATGAACCGCTGAAAACGGCGTTTCATAAGCCCATAAAAGCGCGCGCTTTTTTCCGCCTTTGTGTAATTGTTTTACCAGTTCCGCCCGCGGCAATATTTTTTCGCCGGATAAATTTTTTGTGTGATCTGATTCTAATGGAATTCCAAGCGCATTGCTTAAAAGCTCTTTTACTTTTGTATTCTTTTCTTTTTCTAATATCTGCGCTAAAATTTCTTTGTAATCCGCGCCGGACTCCTGCCAGAAAAGAAGCGTTTTCACAGCAAGTTCCCTTTCCGATGCTTTCTTTGAAAAGAGAAGCTCCTTTATTTCTTTTTCCCAACTCTTATTCTCACACAAAACTTTGAGCAGCTCCTGTTGCACCATTTTTGCCGAATCGTTAGAATAAGCAAGAATTTCTTTTTTATTTTCCTGTGCATTACAGCTTAATACCTTCACGGCAAAACTGCGCCCCAAGGAATCTGCTTTTGCCGCAAACGCCTCCAGTGTCTCTTTTCTGCGCTCTTTTAAATAATCTGCAAAAACCTGAGCTGCCGCGCAAAAAAATCCCTCTTTTAATTTTTGTGTATAAAAGCGATCGTACATAATGCAAACCCAGTAAACCTGCCAGTAAAGCTCAAGGTTTTCCGCCGAAAAATCCGACAGGATTTCCGCAACTTTTTCCAGATGAATTTCCTCTTTTTTCTCTTTTTCATTAAAGATAACAATATTATGCCAGAAAAAAAATATATCATTGGTGAAAAAAAGATAAACTTCACAGCGGCGGTAAAATTCTTTGTCCCCATAAGATTTTGCATAATTATCAATAAGATACTCTTCTTCCACTTTAATATCACAAAGCCAAATATCTTCGATTTTTTTTTGCGGATAAATCGTATCTGCTTTGCTCTCCCCGCGCAGATAAGCTCTGGAGATCTCTTTATTCGGATCTCTCTTTACAATCAGATCAATAATCTTTTCTTTCTCCTCGTTGTTCTGATCCGTCATGCTCTGCTTTCTTTCCTGCATAACCTTCTGATACAGCGCCTCATCCTCCTCTTTCAGCACTGTGAGCATTTTGCTGCTGTCTTTTAATTCCACGCGGTTGAGCAAGGATATATAAAGTTCAGGATGCCTTGCAAGCTGCGCTCTCAGAACCTTTTTAAAATTCCATGCGGTTACCCAGCGCAGATAGACTTCTGGGTCGATTCCAAATACCTCGTCGTAATCTCCGCCTCTTTCTGCAATATCGATCCAATATCCTCTGCTCATGGTATGCATTGCTCCCAGTGCCATAGTGCTGTCCATGGCAATAAAAAATTTTACCGTATTTTTCAGCTTGTCCGAAAGCATATAATTCCAGTAAGAAAGCCCCACAGTCAGCTTATGGAGCAGACCGCTGTCGCTTAACTTTGGCATTGTACCTGCTAATGGTAAAAGTTCCTGTGGCATCGTACTATTTTCTACATCTTGTGTAAGTTTTTGTAAACTTTCTTCCGTTACTGGCTTATTTACACATCCAAAATACAATCTGGCAAAATTTTCAATCACAATCGCTTCATACTTGAAAAGCAGAGGAATATCCTCTTCTTCCACCTCGGTAACCGGAAGCGGCGATCCGTCCTTTCCTCTTTGCCCCAGAGCAAGAGGCTTTCGATGCTGATATTCCACGCGGAAATATATAGCATACAGAATAAGTCTTCCATTTTCTATGTTGCTTTTCTCATAATCAATCGCTCTTCGAATAGCATCGGTACTATATTTTGAAACAGCAAATACCTCATTCATATCTGTAAAACTTGGATAAGACTCTGTTCCCGCTTTCATACTGTACACCGCGGCAAGTTTTGCCACATCCATTCCCTGCATCTTCGACAGCAGTTTCAGCTGATCTGCTGTAAACATCAGATAGCAGGTGGACTTTCCTCTTGCAAATACCAGCAGAAACAGTCTGGCAAACTCAGCCTGCTGTTTCTTTTTTATCAATTCCTTCGCCAGATTTTCCACCGCATCAGGAGCAACTGCAGACAGATCCTTAAACGAAATCGAATCCAGCACTTCCTCCCCTGCTTCTTTGGTGTAAAACGCTTTTGCCGCAAATTTTTCGTCTTCTGACAGCTCCAATAAATCAAGTACGCGGTTTAATTTATCTCCTGGTTTTCCCCCTTGTTTTATCATAGCTCCTCACTTTCTGCCGCACAGACGGCATCCAAATCGAGACTGGATAAATTTTGACTCTTTTCCTTGAAAATTATCGCCCGGCAATTACAAAACTTTAGTTTTTTGATATTGTTCTGCCATTGCTGTAAGCTTTTTCTTGTCAAACTCAAAATATTCCCTTCCGGTATCTTCTTTGGCACCAAGTTTTTTGTAAAAACCGATCGCCTGTTTGTTCCAGTCAAGACAGCTCCACTCCATCCCCGCATAGCCCTCCGAAAGTACATCCGCAGATATTTTTGCAAGAAACTGCGCGCCAAATCCTTTTCCACGCATGTCCTGCCGGATAAAAAAATCCTCCAAATGCACTTTTCCCACAGCGGCAAACGATCCAAAAATCGGATAATAAAGCGCGTAGCCGACAACTTCTCCACAGCATTCGGCAATTTGCACTGTGGCAATTTTTCGCTCAAACAGCCAGTAATGTAACTCCTCTTTGCTCCCCGTCCGATCTTCTGGACGCTTTTCATAACACGCCAGTTTATAAATAAGAGAATCGATCCATTCCATATCCTTTTCTTCTGCAATTCGAACGTTTAATACTTCTGATGTCATTTGCTTCCATCTCCCCTATTGAAAATTTTTCGTCTTTGCGGCTTAGAAGCAGAAAACTTTCCTGATCGGTTAGAGATCAGACTTTACTCTGCATTTCGACCGTTGCCGTCGCTCTTTCTGTCTGCATTATAATTTCGCTAAAATATCTTGCCGGAACATCTTTTAATAAATATGGTTTGTTTTTACTGTTCTCATCATATACACAATAACCAGGTTCAAAGTCGCCAATCTTGTAAAAACGCACGCTGTGAATCTGCACTTCCTCGTCATAAAATCCGACCGAATTTCCAGAAAAATGCAGTTCTGCGCTCAATCCTATCTCTTTATCTTCGCGGTAATAAGTATTAAAACACCCTGCGTCCAACACTGGACCATGATACCATCCAAATTCAGAAAATCTTCCGCTAAGCGACATAGCATTGATTTTCCGCCCTGAAAAACGCGAAAACTTCCTCTGTGTAAGTTCCCCTTCATCCACCAAAAAAACAGGTCTTTCCAGCTGCATAAACGGCTGTTTTATCTCATAATCTTCCAGCTGCTGTCTCCACGCTTCCAAATCCTCTTTTGTCAATTCCACCGGATGCACCAGCCCGATTTTTTTGTCCTCCGCCTCAGTCTGTTCTTCTTTCTCTGCAATATGATCGCTTTCCGGCAGAAAATATTCTTCTTCCTCCGGCGTGTTAAAAGAACCGTCCTCCATATAGCGAAAGCTCTGAACCAATGTTCCATCTTTATAAATGCCCCAGATCAGACCGATTGCAAATTGATGCATAATTGGATTTTTTACAAAAAGACGCTTCCACGACCTGGTACTCCACAAGCGCGCGGAGGACAAAGCCTGCTCCAGACGCATTTTCTGACTGCTGATTACCGTCTTTATCTGCTTTTTCATCTGTTTAAATTCCTCGTAAGCTTCTGCCGCTTTCTTTTCGTCGTCTTTTTTCCCTGGTGCTGGAAGGCTTTTTAGTTTTTTGCCTAACATATGTTTTTGAACTGCCTGCCCGGATTTATCTTCTGGTTTATCAGAAGCTTTTTTCTGCTCTTGTTCTTTGTTCTGTTCACGTTCCACCTGCTTACAGCAATCCGCTTTTTTGTTCTCCAATTCTTCAAATACTTCGATTTCAAGCGCTGTCGTAATCATTACCCGGAATTTCCGCGCGCCGTAATCAAAGCTGCGCCCCATTTCCTCGTCAAATCCGAGATCTGGAACAATCCGGTCTGCCAGTTCTTCCATAGTAATACCTAACTGCTCTGCCGCAAAGGTAAGCGCATGTTCCGCTGCTGCCCGAACCTGCTTATACTTAAACTTTCTCGCAATTCCATCCACGACAAGCAGCGCCTGCGGAAGAGGATTCAAACTTAACGCCTGCACAGCATCACATGCGATTGCGCCCCGCAAATTTTTCGGCCACTCTTTTATCTGACGCTGCAATCTTACAATAATCTCACTTCCTCCGTGAATCGCAGATGCAAAAAGCACCCATTTCTTTTTCGACTCGGCACCTGCCGACAGCCATTTATCAAATAGCTCATTTACATAAACTGCAAATTCTTTTTGATTCAGTTCTTTTGCTAAAAATTCAGCATCTTTACTGCATCCGCAGGAATTCATCGCGGAGTAACACAAAAGAACCGCCTGCAAATACTTCTCTTCTGCAGGTTCCCCCACCAGAGTATGCACAGTGGAAAACGGCGTTTCATAAGCCCATAAAATCGTGCGTTTTTTATTATTTTTGTGCAGTTCCTCCACAAGCTGTTGATGGGAAAGAGTCTTTCCTGCACCGGATCCGCCGTTTTTCAAGCCTGCTACGCTGTTTAAAAGCTCTTTTACTTTTGCATTTTTCTCTTTCTCTGCCGCCTGCGCAAGCAATTCTTTATAATCTGCTCCTGTCTCCTGCCAGGACGCAAGTACCCGAACCGCAAGTTCGCGGGCAGCCGCCTTTTTGGAGGTGAGCAGTGCTTTTATTTCCTCTGTCCATCCTGTTTGGCTGCGCAAAATATCAAGCAACGCCTGTTTTACTTTTTTTGCGCTGTCCTCTGTGTATGCAAGAATTTCTTTCTTGTTTTCCTCTGCATTTTTTGAGAACACCTCCAGACCAAACATTCGCCCGTCCGCATCGCTTGTGGCAAACGCCTGTATGGTTTCTTCCCGCCTGCTCTCTAGGTATCTTTCAAAAACTTCCAGCACCGTATTGTGGAACCAATCTTTTTCTTTGCCGTATATATATAGTTCCATTCTGCTGATACCGTCGAGCTGACGAGCGATATCAAGCCCTTCATAAGCAAAACTTTGGAACAGTTCCGCTACTTTCGCTGTGCTGACTTCAGGCGAGCTATAATAATTTGGAGTCTTCATTATACTGTGACGCAGAAGCCACGTCCCCTTCCAGAGCCACAGATAAGTCTGAAATCTGCGGTAAAATGCCGGATCCAGTTCATCTTTACGATTCATAACAATATGCCCGTTGCCGCTGTAATAATAATTTTTTCCCTGCTTGTCCACAATCGGATACAGTGTATCCACTCCCGTTTTTCCGAGCAGATACGCTTTGATCACACTCCCGTCCGCATAGTTGCTGTGAACCAGATTGTTTACAAGCTTTTCTGTCTCTTTGCTGTAGCCATACTGCTTTCTTTTCTTTAAAAGTTCATCGTACACCGGCTTATTTTTTGTTTTAATCACATCAAACATTTTATTTGAGATTTCATACTCGAAGTCGTCCATCACTTTAATATAAGTTTCAAAATTACTTTCCTGCTGCCTTTCAAGAATAAGCGTATGCCCCATTTTTGCTGCCCAGGCAATATATTTTTCGCTTGAGATATCAAATTCTTTATCATAATTCCCGCCCCTGGTATAAATATCGATCGGCGTAGCCATAGAAATCAATGATATTGCATTCAGAGTATCCTCTGTTTTCGTTGCCAGACAAATTTTTACAATATCTTTTAACTTTGCAGAAAGCAGATAATTTAAATACGCCATACCTGCCAGCACCCGCAGTACTTGGCTGGAAATTCCGCGGTTCAGCTTCGACATTTCCAATATACGTTCTGTCACCTCGCCTTTTCTTACCGCATCCTTAATTTCCGAGACAGAAAAATCGGTATGTAAAATAGACGGATGATAGCAGGAAAATAATTCATCCAAACTTTCAATTGCAAGCTCTTCATACTGTGCAAGCAGCAAATGATCTTCTGGTTCAACTGTTTTTTCTTTGTCCTCGCATTTATATTTTTGCATAAAATAGATGGCATAAAGCACAAGTTTTCCATGCCCTGATTTGCTTTTTTCAAAAGAGACTGCCTGTTTTAATATTTCCGTTTTCCTGCACGCAATATCAAGCAGACAATCTCTGGAGTACGCGCCGAGCGGATACATATCCGCCCCAAGAATCGCCGCATACAACGCTGTCTTTTTCTCTGTGTCAATTTCCAAATGGGTCGCACCTTTCTGCGGGTCGATCACTTCCATTGGAATCATTCGAAAACAAGTAGATTCCCCTTTGGCGAGCAATACAGAAAATAGTCTTCCTGCAATATCGCGCTGATTTGTTTTTACCAGCTCCCGGAACAAACGAATCGCAGGATCCGCAGGAATCACAGATAAATCTTCAAATATAAAAGAATCCAAAACATTATGTTCTGCTTTTCCTGATATGTATCCTTTTGCTGCCTGCTGCTCCGCTTCAGATAAGCGAAGTCTGTTGAAAAGTTCAAAAAATTTTTCTTCCAATACATCTGGCGCATTCATCGTTTTATTACCCTTTCCTTTCTGAAATTATTGTCGAAATTTACCGCTCCATCGGTTTTTCAAAGATTCTGATACTTGCCTGTTGTCTGTTCTTTTCCAATCAAAATATTACCGAGCAAACCAGCTGTTACTCTGTACATTGACATTCGATCTCTTTTGCATAAATCTCATAAGTTTTATCATCAAAAAGCACCCATTTTATAATATCTATTTCAGCACTGTGACTTGTTATAAATTCCTTCGCTGTCTTAACAGCAATCTTTGCCGCTTCATCGACCGGAAAGCGATAAATCCCTGTAGAAATCGACGGAAATGCAATGCTTCGTATTCCCCTTTTTACTGCAAGCATAAGGCAGGATTCATAACATGATGCAAGCAGTTCGCGCTCTCTTGACTTTCCTCCATTCCAACATGGACCCGGCGTATGTATTACATACTCACAAGGCAGACGATAGGCTTTTGTAATCTTTGCACTTCCTGTTTTGCAGCCGTTTAACAGACGGCACTCCGCTAAAAGTTCCGCACCTGCGGCGCGGTGAATCGCTCCGTCCACTCCGCCTCCGCCAAGCAAACTGGTATTTGCCGCATTTACAATCGCCTGAACTTCCTGATTTTTTGTAATATCGCCTTTTACAGCAAGAAATTTTGTTTTACAAACAGGAATCTGCTCTTTTTTCCACTGTCTATAAATATACTTTCTAAACCAGTCGGAACCGTTATCAAAATTATATTCATTCATCTGGCAGCCGCAGCAGAGATCCTCTGCCATTTCAAGAATAACATCCGCAAGTTCAAGATCTTTTTTCCATTTTTCCCCGATCGCATCATACCCTAACAACGCGCCTAAAATACTTCCTGTAACCGCCCCTGTTGAATCGCTGTTCCCTTTGTGATTGACCGCCGCTATTATCCCGTCAGAAAAATTATTTTGGTGGCGGAGCGCGCAGTAAATTGCAATTCCCAAAGTTTCTTTTGCAGCCCAGCCTTCCCCGATTCTATGGATATTATCAAGATCTTTATCGCTGTTTTCCGAAAGCTTGACCGCAAGATCAATAATATTTTTCAATTCTTTTTGATGTTTATCGCCCTGAAATATTTTGGCTGTTGTCTCTTTTGCTTCAAGAACAATTTCCTTTAACGACATTTCATGCTCTGGAAATACAATTCTCCGAATGATATGAGTAAGAACCGCAGCCGGTGTATATCCCAGCGAATGCCCGTGAGTAATCGCGGCAAGTTCTGCCCCTTCCTTATCAAGTTTTTCAATTTCAAGGCGGCAGGCATTCAATGCCAAAGGTGCAGCTCTTATTATACCGCCGCATCCTTTGCTGTCGTTCTGTGGTTTTTCTATATAATCATCAATATATTCCGAGACGTTTTTCTGCCAGGTAAGCGCGGATAAACAAGTGTTTTCAGGCTCTCTTTTGGAATACAGCTCCGGCACATCGAGCAGCCATGAAATACATTTATTGTTATCTTTATAAGATTGTGTTCTGTCTTTCGAAAATGGTGCTTCCTGCGTGCGCAGCCAATCTTGGTACGCCATCGATACATAACTTCTCGGCCATCCTCTAATCCCGCGCATACATCCCCTTGTATCTCCAAAAAGAAGCCCGTTCGCTGTAAATAAAGTCAGCTGAGTATCATCGGAAATCAGTGCTTTTTTACTCTCTTTATCCAGTTCATAATTTTGAATACCACCGTTTCCATACCGCGAAAAAATTTTATCTTCCCCCAAAAATTCAACTGGATACCCCAAAGCATCTCCGACCGCTCCGCCAAACAGACAGCCCCGGATACGATCCAAATAAATCTCTGTTTTTTGTGTGCTTTTCTCTTTGTTTTGTGATGATTTTATATTATTATTTGACATAAAAATTCTCACTTCTGCGCTACTTTTTACATAAATATTTTCTTAATAAAATTTTCTGTCACAGTATCTCACATTCTTTTAAAATACGTTCAATCGATTCCCAAATCGCAAGAGACGGATTTTCTTTATAATACTTATATCCCTTATATTGCTGTTGGCAATAACCCGATTCCTTATTTCTATGTATAATCAATTTTGATCTATCAATAGCCTGCCGTACATTTTCAAGTGTCAATTTTTTAAGAATCCTTTTAAAATTATTTTCATGCTTGTACTGATCCAAATTCTCAAAATTTTCTTTGTACGCATAATTTAAAGATTTAAGATATTGACGGCGATGTGCTATTGTTCCATTACACTCTGTTATATGTAAAATCATCCAAAGTTCAAACGTGAAATTGCTATATCCAAGATAATATTTAATATTTTTCCCCAGATTTTCAGCTTTTTTCATTCTTTCTATTGTAGTTTGAAATTGTTTTACATGGATTTCTTCTTCACTTTCATAATCAAAAATATGTGTGATTTCCGTTTTCCCAATCATTGTCATTCGCTTTACACGCGCCAGAGGATCTTTTTGAACTTTACTGTCCAGTTTTACAGTATATTTCGCAGATGTTTCCGCATTGATTGCAAATTGTAACCACTCCAAATACCACTGTTCTGTTTCCCCTTCCACTGAAAAATAATATGTCCTGTTTTCCTTCCTCATCTTTCCTCCTATTCTATCGTGTAAATGTCATTTTAACCCGCGAAAGTTTTAAAGCGCAGAACACAAATTTACACCTCTTTTCCCTGAAATATCAGTTTTTCAAAAATAGGAGTAAAATCAATATTTTTAACAGCGCCGTAACGGTCTACAAAATAATTTTTCATATAATCTTCATTTTTTCGCACACCGTTTTTTCCTGCTGTTCCAAAATCAGAGAGAGAATAATGAGTACTAAAGTGTAAATCATCATCTCGTTCTACAAATTTAATTTCATCCCTCCGATAGAGATTTGAATTTAAAAAAATAGGATTATGAGTATTAAAAATCAACTGCGCATGATGTATATTAATCTCATCATTATGAAAAATATTGATAATATTCATCAAAGCCATTGGATGAATGGACGCATCAAACTCATCTACCACCAAGGTTCCTCCATTTAGCAGTACATCTACTACCAATGGAAATATATTAACAAAACGAATTGTTCCATAAGATTCAAACAGCTCTGCCGGAATTGCCATTGTTTTTTGTGAAGGTCTTTTAAAAACGGAACATAATTTTGTTTCGTTATTTTCTCCTTCTACAACATATCCGAGCGCATTCGAATTAATCCCAAAATAAACAGCAGCTTCATTTAATGTTTTCTCAATATAAACAGATTTCTTTTGAGGATCACTGACTTTTCGAATTAACTGTATATTGTCTGCGCGATAGACAACCATAAATTTATAATCCAGCCATTCGCTGATTAACGAAACCAGTTTTGCGCTGAACATATTTTTAAATCCATTCATCAAAAACAGCTCTTCGTTATTTAAATTACTTTTTGCCAGAGAAATTGCTCCTTCTTTATTCTGTGCAAACGCATTTACTAGAAATTTTTCAATTATATCGAGTGATCCAAATTCCAAGTTCTCTCTTCGGGAAAAAATCAAGTTTTGATTTACTATAAGGGTTTCTGATAAAACTTTTCGTGGATACTCTCCCTCCAAAAACTTTCCAAGATCTGCTGAAAAAGTATACTCTATCAAAATTCCATCAGTAATAAATTTAATAGCAAAGCATACTGGTTCTTTTTCTTCTAACGAATTATTTGGAATTAACTCTAATTCACAAGCAGCTGCATTGGGATTGTTCTTATTTTCCTTATTGCGCAAATGACCGCGCAAAACAATCGATTTAAATGTATCCATCGCTCCGATAATATTTGTTTTCCCGGAAGCATTTGAACCATAAATCACAGACGCACATAATCCCTTGTAAGTTTTTTTATCAATTGTCTCTTCCAAAATACTATAGTCCAATCCTTTTTGTTTCGGCGCAGGAACAAGAGAAAAAATGAGTTCTTCTTTAAACGATTTGTAATTTGATACTCGAAATTCTAATAGCATATAATTACCTCCATTTTGCATAATATTTGCAAAATCCATTTATATTATAGGTGTTATTATGCTTAATATCAATATTATTTATTATATTTTTCAAAAATATTGTAAAATAATTTTTATTTCTACTTATTTGACTGCGTAAGATATTCTAATTTAAATTAAAGTACTTCTCTATAATACCACGCTCCCTCATCATACATTACCTTCTGCCTGCACAGATACAGATACTCGCACACCTGTGCATAAACTGCTGCAAGATGATCCTCTTCCTGTTTGATCTGATGCCGCCGCCTTTCTGCTTTGTCCGCCAATTCTCCAAATAACTCTGACAATCGTTCAAGCCCGTACTGCTCTGCGATCTTTGTCATATTTTGAAGCCCCTCTAACGTGCTGTCATGTACTGTATTAAGACCACTCTGGTACAGCTCCTCCATCCGTTCTCCCGCGTCCGACAACACCTGTCCGACGGCTTTTACTGTCTCTTCTCTGTTTTCTTCCTCTATTGTTTCACAGTCCGTTTTTTGTATATTTTCTTTTGCTGCTTCCTTTTTCGCTTTCCCTTCATTTTCATTTTCTTCTGGATCCTCAAAAATTTCTTCTGCCTGTCCTTCGAACACGGTTACTGGATACAGCCTTATTCTTCCGTCACGAAAATATAATTTCCCCAGAAAATATGGTTTTTTATCCTCGGTTAAACGCTCCAGATAACTGATTCCCCATTCTTCTTTTTTGGAATATGCAAGTTCTAAAAGCACTTCGCGCCCTGATGCGTCATACAGCCACATTTCAAGTTTTTGTTCTGTTTCTGAAAATTCAGCCTTTGTAAAGGAATAGGGACGCAAAAGCACAAGCTCCCCATCTCTGCGTTCTTCTCTGTTTTCTTTTAGCCACGGAACCTGCGTTCTTCCGATCTGCTCCACAAATAATTTTCCAAAATCCCTGTAATACCAAGTTCCAAATTCTTTTGTATGCAGACAGTTTTCTTTTTTGCAGTTTCCAGTCACTTCACCTTTCGTCTCACTGCTTGCAGAAAGCCTTCCCCTCTCGTCGCAGCGCACGCCGTATAAATGAATGCGCAGTCCGACAAGCTCTTTTATGGAAACTGGCAATCCCCATGGAGCCGCCGCCTTTTCCTGACGCCCCCGCCCTGAATTTTCATAAAATACCGGGCGCGCTGATGTATACGTATACCACTTTTTTGTATTTTTTTCTAAAAAATAAACGGTTTCTCCCTCGTATCCTGTCTGGCTCTCAAAATGTTCCATCGCAATTCCTGTTAAATCAAGAGTTCCTGCGGGTGCATACTCCGACCGGAATTCTCCCGCAAGCTTTGCCACCTGAACAATACTCGTTGATTTTTCCAACAATTCTACTCTTTTGTAAAGCCTTGCAAATTGTTCCATCAATACGTTCGTTCGAAACGATGCTTTTCTTCCAAGATAATTTTCATAGGAGTCGTGCAGGGCGCGCCAATATCCTTCAAAATTTGCAAGTTTTGCGTTATGGCTGATAATTGCAAGCCGGTCAAGATACCCCAGAACATCCGGCGAAACGCGCGCAAGCCCTGTGCCAAGCAGTTCTCTCAAAAAAACTTTCATTTGACCGGCCGCTTCTTTCACCTGATCCATCTCATACTGCTGTGCTTCCTCGGCGATATTGATTTCGTCTTCCGATACATTTTCTGTTGTAATTTTACACCAAAGCACCGCCTCCGCTTTGTGTACGCAGAATTCTTTTTTATGGCAGGTGCATGTGGAATAATCCAAAGGGGACAGCAGTTTTACAGTATAACCTTCCTTTAGTTTTACGGTAACTATGCTGGAATAAGTAATCTCCGGTTTTTGTTCTGACTTAATCTGGTTGATTACAGAGGAAAGCCGTTTCACACCCAGAGTCTTTTTCAGAGAATCGAGCGGGTATGCCGCAATTTCTGCAACAAGCCTCGATTTCAAATCTTGCTTTTCCCCCGATTTTTCTGATAAAACTTCCGTTTTCTTTTTGGCAGCGCTGTCCGCAGATTTTTTCGTTTTTGCTTCTGACTTTTTGTTCTCTGTTGCTGATTTTATTTTGACAGCATTATCGCTTTGCTCTTCTTCGTTATCGGCTTTTTGTTGTTCTGATTTTTCTTTCTCTTGATCACCGTTAGCTTTTTCCGACAGATTTTGTTTCTCTGCTGCTGGTTTCTCCACAGCTTTTTCGAAATCATCGGTCTGTTTTTGATTTGTTGTTTCTTGTTCTGACAAAGTTTCGTCTGCTTTTTCTGTTTCCTTCTGCGATTGATCGGTTCCCCCGCCATTATGATCTGCTATATATTGTTTTAAAGCCAATATTCCAAGCACAACATGACGGCAGATTGTTCTGGATGGACATGAGCAGGAACTTTCTCCAAGAGGCTGCTTGATTGTTACATTTTCTTCTCCCACAACAACTTCTGCTGTCTTATCTGCGGAAAGTACTTTGTAATCTCCTGCTTCCATATCTTTGTAAGCGCGCTTTACAATCCCTTTATTCGCCATGCCGACAAGATAATCATCATCCAGATCCGCCAGCAATATTTTCCATTCATCCATACTGATTATCCTTCTTATAAAAACATAAATTTAAATTACTACCTGACTGACAAAACCAACCAGTTCTTCCGGCGTCATCGCCCCGACAAATGCTCCCATACTGGCAAGTTTTTTGGCGGCATTCCGGTCATAATCTGGATTCGCTTCCATATCAAGCGCCGTCAGTACAACAAGCTTCGCTCCGCTCTCAATAATTCCTTTGCTCACCCGGTACATATTGTCATAACCGCCGCCTTCATAGAGATCCGAAACAAGTACCACCATAGTTCGATACGGAAAATCAATCAAACTTTCACAGTAGGAAAGCGCACCGTTGATATTTGTGCCGCCTCCAAGCTGCACGCTCATTAAAATTTCCACCGGATCTTCCGCATAGCCGCTTAAATCCACAACATTCGTATCAAAAATTACCAGCTTTGTATCCAGCATCGGCAGCTTTGCAAAAATTCCTGCCATAACTGCACTGTGAATTACAGAATCCAGCATAGAACCGCTTTCATCCACGCAGACAATCACTCTCCATGAATTATAACGCTTCATGCGCGCACTGAAATAAACCTGCTTTAATACAAGTTCATCTCGATCCGTATCATAATTTTTTAAGTTGCGGCGGATTGTCTTTTTTATATCCAGATTGCGCATAGAGCGAATGGGACTGCTGATGCTGCGGTTCAGTTTCCCAAAAAAGGACTGGCGGACTTCCTGCTCCAACTTTTTTATCAATTCATCCGCGACTTTGCGCACAATCTCCCGCGCAAGCGCAAGCACCTCGCCTTTCATCATATGTTTTAATGTAAGAATGGTTTTTAATAACTCCCTGTTTGGTTCCAGCTTGCGCATCACATCTGGATCAGTCAGAAGTTCTGTCATCCCATACTTATCCAATGCATGTCGTTCCATAATTTCCACAGTCTGTTTTGGAAAAAGCTTTTTTACCTGCTGAAGCCATTTTGGAACTGTAAGCTTGGAACTGCCATCTCCGCCTTTTCTCTCCTGCCTGATGTCCTGGTCCTCGCCATATTCTCTTGCATACAGATAATCCAAAGCTTCCTCCATCTCCATCAGTCTGGCTTCCTCGCTGGAAAAAGAAAGCTGCTCCGACGCATACCGCCCCAGCACAAGCCGCCAGCGGTTCAATATTTCCTGTTCTTCCGTCATAATTTTCCTCACTCTATATTTTTTATATTATATTTCTGTTATATTTTCTTTTGCGTACTGATCCAGTTCTCTGCCGTAAGTATACCACTGAGGCAGCACTTCGGCACGCTCCATAAGATCCTTTTTATTCTTCCCGTGAAGCCCTGCTGCCTGTTTTGCAATCTGATCAACCTCGGCGGGAGTAAAATAGGTAAATGCCATGCGAAGCTGCGGCAGCAGTTCCATAAATTCCAAATCGCCCACCTGTCCAAAAAAAGAATCCAAAATCTGAAGCAGGCGTTCCCCAATAAAGATCAAATCTTTCGCCGTATAAAAAAGCCCTCGGAAAAAAACAGCAGTCTGCAAAAGCTGTTCTCTTGTTCCTGTCAGATATCCTAAACAGATATGTTCTACTGCTGCCGCATCTTCTTTTTTACTGCCGTATAAAATCCCGTGAATGCATCCATTCAGACCTGCATGAATATCCTGCACTTCAAGCAGCCGCTCCAGCGCGTCATAATATGCCTCCCGCTCCATAGACATCATATCCCCTCTGCCGGTAACCTGATACAAAAGCTTTAAGATATCCATACATTCTGCAAACCGTTCTTCCTTGACGTGAGCCATCGCCGGAAGCAGCGTAATCAACTTTTGAACTGCATTGTGCAAAAGCCCTGAAAATTCAAGTTCTGAGCCGTAAAGACTGCCAAGCTCGTCCATCATCATCAACGATTTCAGCGCATCTGCAATCGAATAAAAATCCGCGTCCGCAGCCATCAGCTCCTGCACGCGCTCATAAACCGCAGAAAACTGCCCGGACAATCCCATCTCAAATACTTTGGTCAAAAGAATTGCCGCGTCCCCCGCATTTAAATCTTTTTTTAATTCTTCGCGCACAAGGCTCTCCGCCGCCTCGCCAATCGTCGCCCCGTGAACCGATACATCGATCAGCGCGGACAACACCTGCGTGTTCCATTTGTATTTCCAGATTTCCCGAATTAAATTTTTATTTTTTTTCAGCTGAAGATTTGGGCCTTTTAACCGCCTTGCAAACTCGGTTTTTAAAAATAGCATCCGGTGAAAAAAGCTGCTGATTGCCCGATGTTTTTTTTCGGAAAAAATAGATAATACCAATTCTGTTTCCAAAGTGGAATGTATTTTCAGACGGAACGCCGAGCACTGAGCCTCGAAATCTTTTACAATCGGCGGCACATCCGCCTCGGTGCAAAGCTTTCCAATCCCTTTTCCTGTCATAAAACCGCGCAGAGTTCGAACTGGAAGATCAGAAGCAATATTGTATTCTCCCTTAACATAAGACGACAGCACGGCATCCTGCAATTCATAGGCGCCTGGCTGCAGCTTTCTCCGCAGTTCTCCAAGTGCTTTTGCCATCTGCCACGCACATATTTCATCGTAGGTGGAAAGAGACCCCTCCTTGCCCCGCACCGCTTTTCCAGAAGCAACCAAAAAATCAAGCACCGCTTTTTCATAAGGGAATTCTTCCGACTCCTGCAATCCTTCCCATACCTTCTGATAGAATCCTGTGTACGGCATTCCGCTTGCATAACCATTCAAAGAGTCCGCTGCTTCCATAGAATATGGCATCAAATACACTCCCTGATCTTTTTCTGAAATCTTACTGCCTTTTCCAGCGGCAAGTTTTTCTGCGGCAAGCTTTGTTTTCTCCCACTGCTCGTTTGAGAGCAGTTTCATCAGTCCCGGCGTGTGAAAACCGCCTGTAACAACAAGAATCTTCTGCGGTTCGCGATCGGTTGATTGATCTTTATGTTCTTCTGCCCACTGCACAATCCGCGCTGCCATATACGCCTCCCTTGCAAGGCATCCTTCCTCCTGCAAAGCTTCTTTCGGCGTATTTTCTCTCGCAAGCGTACAATAAGTAAGCAAATGCGAAAACCAAGTGCTGCTCTCTTCCTTAAGACCATTGATCTCAAAATATTTTTCCCAGAATTCGTCAAAATTTCGAAGCCCTGTTTTTTCACACAGCTGATTGATATATTCATTTCTGGATAATAAGTAATCGTCATTATAATTATTTTTTTCCTCTTCCTTGCGCAGTCCTTTCCCTCTGGCTGAAGCTGCTAAAATATCCCCGTAAGAAAGATCGATAAACACTGCCGGAATTTCTCTTTCCATTGCTTCGCGCACCGCAGCAAGCTCCGGCGAATACTCCAAAAACGGGTAATAGCATTTATAGTGTTCCTTTTCCTCCGAAATTTTTCCCGCTTTATCATGATACGAGTAATAAATAGCAAACGGCGCCTTTGTATCTTTATGCACCATAACCGAAAGAAGCTCATTCGCATTGGTTGGCCCTTCTACCAAAACCGCGGACGGTTTCCACTCCTCTATTATTTTCTGTATCTGAAACGAGCAGGCCGGACTGTGGTGACGGACAGGAAGAAACATAATTTCCGTCTGTTCTTTGCTTCGCACAATCGTTTCCATAAATTCACCTTCCGTTTATTTTTATATCTATTATATCTCATTTTGCCAGTGAAAATCAATTTATTTCCAATGAAATTGTGTGAGAATATTTTTAACCTTGCGCCAAAAACACGGTATTTTTCATCCGAATCTGAATCACAGCAAAATGATGATATAAAGCTGCTTATTTTTCTCTCTTTTCACCTTGTTATACTCGCTGCAGACAGTCAAGTTTGGCAATAAAGATTGACAAAATCAATTCACGTAATTATAATTATTGAAAGAATTGGCAAAAGAAAGTGGAAAATATAATTGTATTATCTTGGACTGTCACCCGGATAATAAACGCGCATGGCATGTATACGAAAAGACAGGATTCCGCAGCACCGGCGAAATAGAAAACGGGGAATGTATTATGAAGTTTGACTTTTAATTTCTTGACAATAAAATACAAAAATTGTTTACAATAATATCAAAAAGGAAATTATAATGATTGAACTAAGAAAACTAAATTTAGAAGAAAAAAAGGATATGGATTTATTTAATGCAATGTCAGAAGAATATTATACGGATGTATGCACTCCTGATGAGCTTTCGCAGGAAATCGCTGATTTATACGATGATGAATTAAATGCGGAACTGATCGAACAAACAAAGCGCAAAAAAGATCCATATTATATTATGGGAATTGAAAATAATAAAAATTGCATTGGTTTTATTTCTTATATCATTTACCAAAGCAATCAGCAATGTTTTATCAATAATTTTTACATTACTTCCCTGTACAGAAATCAGGGATTGGGAGCCATCACTTACGCAAAAGCCGAGGAACATATTCGAAACCAGGGTTCTTTGACGATCTCGCTTCTTCCTGAAAAACGTGCAGTCCCATTCTATCAGCGTTTTGGCTTTACAGAAAGCGGAAAAACAAAAAATATTATGGTTGCCTGTGATATAAAAAAAGCTGTTAAAAATATAATAATCATCCATAAGATATAATAGAATAATATACATATCTTATGGGTGATTATTTTTTGCGGCAGTTTTATATACAATTATCGTTTAATTTATCTTTGGCGATACGCAGTTTATATAAATTTTTACCCTTTTGTTCGGATCAGTTCCAATGCATCAAACACCGCTGCAACAGCTTTTTCTCTTGTTGCGTATGCAGTTTTACAAAATTCATTATCGATCGAGTATTTCCATATATTGCCCGCGTTTGTATTGTGGTAAAGCACAATTACATGCTCGTCAATTTTCAAATATTCGTTGCCTTTTTTTGATTGTTTCCACGGACGCTTTAAAAATTTTGCACGCCTGGTCTGACGGTTTTTAAAATCTGCCTCCCGCTTTTTCGCACCTGCAATATTGCCTTCCATTTTTCCTGCGCATACACAGCCTACAAATAAGGGTCGATACCGCCGATGTTCCATACAGTGAACATAGCGGATAATCTGATATCCGCACATTTCACATATTCCAGTCGGCGCGCCTAAATCTGCCACATTGGTGCAAAACCATCCTGTTTTCGGAACATCCTCCCTCTTCCAGAGATTCTCGCTTTTTTCAGGAACTCTCTTTTTCTTGTTGTTCTCCTTTTTTGAAGGACGAAAACGGTCAACGTCATTTTCTTTCTGAGCATCGTTCGGAACTGAAAAATACTGAGATAAACTGTTATTTCTCAATGTTTTTTTTGAAACTGCCGCATCCGCTGCCGTTGAGCCTTCCTTTATCTCTAATGTTTTCCTTTTATCCTTTTCCTGCAAGTATTCGCCTGTATTTTCTATCAAATCCTGTTTTTGTTCTGATTTTGTCCCTGTAAAATTATCGTTCTCTTTTTCTCTTTTTTTCTTTAAACGTTCTTTTATTATTTTTACCCAGTCTTTTTCTTGTACTGTTTTTGTATCTGTACTGTTGCTGTTCTTACCCAGATTTTCGTATATTATTTTTGTGTTTTCTTTTTTGTCAGCTTTATCTGTCTGCGTTTTTTCCGGCAATTTTGCTTTTTCTGTTATTTGCTCCTGTTTTTGCTCTGTGCGATTCAATTGTTTTCCATTTTCATGTTCTTTTGCAAAATAGCTGATTGAAATATTTCTCGCCTGTTTCAGCCCTTCAAACCGGACTAAATAAGTTTTTCGTTTTTCATCAACTGCTTCAATTCTTCCTTTTCCAAAAATATGATGTTCTACGAAATCGCCTGTATTTCTAACATCCGTTGTCTGATTATCTGTATAAAGCTCTCTGTTTAATTTTGCTGTATAGTTTTTGCTCTCCTGTTTTAAATCATCTGAAATCTGTCCGATACGAATATAATTTTGTTCTCCGATTTCCTCCAAAAAACGCGAAACCAATTTCTTAATTCCATTTTGGGAAACTCCCTCGGAATCCATAAGAAAAAGATATTTTTCCGCCCTTGTGATCGCCACATAGCACAGCCTGCGCTCTTCCTCCAACCCCAGTTTTTTGCGCTCTCCAATTGTTTTTGCAGATGGAAATATCCCCTCTGTAAAACCAAGAATAAACACAACCGGAAACTCCAACCCTTTTGAAGAATGTATCGTCATCAATTTTACAGTATCTTTTGCTTCGCCTGTGTCTTCCCCGGACTGCAAAGCAATCTGCTGTAAAAATTCTTCCAAACTTAGATTCTCGCCAAATTCGCGCTCAAATTCATTGGCTATCCGCTTAAACTCGGCTAAGTTATCCAGCCGTTCCTCATCCCCAAGCTCTCGAATATAAGCCTCATAACCAGAATCTCTTGTCACTTCATTTATAATTTCTGAAATGCGCTTTGTCTGGCATTGTTTTCGCATTGTCTCCACAAAACGGACAAACGAAGCCGCATCGCTGTTTAAAAATTCCTTTTCGCCAAGATGCGCGGAAAGCACGGCAAACAAAGGCTGAGAACTTTTTTTATCCGCATTTCTTTCAGAAACCGCTGAAATCGAAGATGCAGCATTATTCTCTTCTGAAAATGCGTCAGGCAAAAGCGGAAAAACTTCCTGATTTTGTCCGCTCTCCAAAAACACGTCTGATTTCGGCAATTCTGCTGTTTCGCCCTTATTGCTTTCAAAAAACGACTCCATAGAAAGCTGCCCTTGCATTCGCTTTGTTTTCTGCATGAACTTTTTATCTCGAAGCTGCTCCAAAAAATTCATTTTTGCGCGCCCAAACCGTCTGCGCGGCGTATTTATAATTCTTCGAAACGAAGCGTCGTCATTATAAGCAATCAATTTTAAATATGCCAGAATATCTAAAATTTCCATGCGCTGGTAAAACCGCACCCCGCCAAAAATCTCATAAGGAATATTTTTCTCCACCAATTTTTTTTCTGCCACGCGCGAAAGAAATCCCGACCGGTAAATTACTGCAAAATCTGAATACGAAAAGCCCTCCTGTTTATGCAAGCGTTTGATATTTTCAATAACGCGGTCCATCTCCTCAAAATCATTTTTTGAATGATAATGAACAACAGTTGCTCCCGCAATATTTTTTGTAAACAGATCCTTTTTTAACCGCAGTTCATTCTTTTCAATCAAAGAATTTGCACATTTTAAAATCTCAGGCGTAGAGCGGTAATTTTGATTTAAAATAATGGTTTTGGTCGGTTTATGCTTCTGGTCAAAATCTACAAGCAATTTGACATCCGACCCCCGCCATTCATAAATATTCTGGTCAGGGTCTCCGACAATCATTAAATTTTGAAACAGACCAGACAGCAATTCTACAAGATGCATTTCTATCGCGGAACTGTCCTGAAACTCATCTACCATAATATAATTCAGTTTGTTCTGCCACTTTTCACGCACATCGGTATCCGTCTCCAAAAGATAGATCGCAAAAGAAATCAGATCATGAAAATCCAGCGAGTATGTCGCTTTCTGCCTCTGCAAAAATTCCTCTATAATCCGGTCGTCCTGATCTTTTATTTCTTTTAAAATCGGACACGGTTTTGGGCTGCACATCCTTGTTACATAGCTTGTATCCCTTTTTATTCCACCGATTTTTTTTAGAATTGATTCAAAACTTGCATAGTCCAACTTTAACTCGAATTTCTGGTATATTTCTCCCAAAATTGCTTTCTGCTGCGCGGAATCCATAATCTGGAACTGCTTGTTTAAAAATAATTTTTCAGGATTTTCCCGAAGCAGACGATTGCAAAATCCATGATAAGTGCAGATTAAACTTGTATCATTGTGATCTCCAATCAGCGCGCGAATTCTTTTCTTCATTTCCCCCGCAGCTTTGTTTGTAAAAGTCACACATAAAATATTGGAGGAATCAATGCCGTATTCCTGTACCAAATAAGCATAACGGCTGACAAGCAGCTTTGTTTTGCCGCTGCCTGCACCGGCAATTACCCGGACATATCCTTCCGTTTCAAGCACAGCTTCCTGCTGTCTTTCATTAAGATTTTCCAGTAAATCTGCCATAATTCCTCCTTGTATCATCGCTTCCAGTCCATACTGCTCTTTTCTTTTTACATGCGAAATGCTTGCATCAAGCAGATCTCCGCTTATAAAAAAGGTATATAAATTTAAACCTCATAAGCAGCAAGTCTCTGTTTATTTCAGCCACTTTTTCGCCTCGTAAAACTCCTTCCAAAGTCCGCCTTCCTTATTGCTCTTATCGCGAATTACCGTGTTAAAATAACCTTTTACTTTATCGAGATCATCCTTGTTTTCCTTTGAGATTGCACCGACTAAATTTTGAACCAAACAATCTACATTGATACGGCTGTTCCCGTAGTAATACCCCGTCAGCATGGTTTGATAATAAACCGATACGGCTTCCGCGGTACTCATCACCGCGGATGGCTTGTCAATCCGGTGTCCGTAAGAAGAAACGCCTTCGCGCAGCTCATGGTATGTCGAGGCAAGCAGTTCTGCCACATCTTCATCTGCCTCCATCTTCACTCCGCTCTCGTCGGCAAGTTTTGTCACCTCATTTAAAATAATCTGCTTTTCTAGTGAAACTTCCCGCACTGGCATTACTGTCTCAAAATTAAAACGACGTTTCAGCGCGCTGCTCATTTCATTGACGCCCTTATCTCTTGTATTTGCGGTTCCAATCACATTAAATCCTTGGCGCGCAAACAAAAAACCATCGTCGCCAAGTTCTGGCACATTTAAAACTTTATCGCTTAAAACGCTGATTAAACTGTCCTGAATCTCTGCCGGCGTTCTTGTGATTTCCTCAAACCGCGTCAAAATGCCTTTTTCCATACCAACATACAGCGGAGCTGGTACAAGTGCTTCCCTGCTTGGTCCTTTTGCGAGCAAAAGAGCATAATTCCACGAATATTTAATCATGTCCTCGGTGGTTCCTGCCGTCCCCTGAATCGTGTTTGTACTTACCCCGCTGATTGCAGCTGAAAGAAGTTCCGAGAGCATAGTTTTTGCTGTTCCTGGCTCTCCTACCAACATCAGCCCGCGGTTTCCGGCAAGTGTGACAATACAGCGTTCCACCAGCGCGTTATTGCCAAAATACTTTTTCTCAATCTTGTATTCCTTGCCCTTATACTCGATCGGATTCGCGCTTCCTAAAATAAACGTGCGGACTGCCATCGGCGACATACGCCAGTTTTCCGGTCTGCGGCCTGTGTCTGTGTTTCTCAATGCTTCCAATTCTTCTTTGTACCGGACTTCTACCGGCGGTTTAATACTTTCCTGCATAACAAACCTCCAAATATATTAAATTATTATTGATCTTCCAAATCAGCCTTGTTTTACTGTATTTTTTTCAAATATAAATATTGATACAGTTCATAAAAGATATATTCTATTTGCAGCAGATTGCAGACACCCAAACATACTTCTTTAACTATCAGGAAACCATTGGACGAGTTTTCACCTATTATACATCAGACATGCGAGTAAGGCAAGAATCGGACAAGATGTATTTTTTGTTTATCGGACAATTAAAGAGAAAAGATATTATGATAAAAGACCCTTTTCTAATTTGATTGTCGTAAAACTCTGAAAAACCACAGCGCAGCAAGGTTTTGAGGTTTTGCTTTGAGCATTTTGGAAAACATGGTATAATATCGCCAGATATTATACCTGCGCCAGTTCGCGCTCGACCAAAGGGAGAGTATCTTCCTTAGCGAACTGTGTGCATGCCCCGCAGGGAACCATATCAGAACGATATGGTGTAATATCGGCAGATATTATACCTGCACCGATTCGTGTCCGACCAACGGGAGGACAAATTCATCTGCGAATCGTGTGCATCCCTCGGAGAGTACCATATCGAAACGATATGGTATAATATCGCCAGATATTATACCAGCGCCGATTTGCGTCCGACCGAAGGGAGGACAAATTCCCTAGCAAATCGTGCGCATCCCTCGGAGAGTACCATGTTTGGAGAACATGGTATAATATCGGCAGATATTATACCTGCACCAGTTCGCGCTCGACCGAAGGGAGAGCATCTTCTTCTGCGAATCGTGTACATCTCACAGAGGATACAACACTCTTACAAACATTGTAAAAAATCTTTTGAAAAAATGTATCAAAAATTTGGAAGAAAAACCGTTTTTATTTGCCAAATCATTTTTTGAAACTGCATCTATGTGAAAAAAAGGGCAGAAGTGAGGATTTTATGGAAGAACAAACAATTATTATCGATGTAAATAAACAATATCAAACATGGGATGGCTTCGGTACTTCCTTAATGTGGTGGGCCAATGCTATGGAAGGATTTGAGCAGATTCCTGCGACAATATCCGGTCAGGAAAAAGGATTTGAAAACCGTTATCAAGAGCTTATAAATCTTTTATTTCACCCAAAAGAAGGGCTTGGCATCAATATTGTCCGGTATAATGTCGGCGGCGGAGATTGTGATTCCCTCGATTTTATCAATCGTTCTGGGGCAAAAATACCCAGTTATATCAATGAAAAAGGGGAATATAACTGGAAGTCGGACGAAATGCAGCAAAAAGTACTGAAAGACGCTTTTTGCATGATTCAATCGACGGACCAGCATTTCTACAATACTGTTTTTTCTGTTTCTCCTCCTTATTTTATGACTTATTCAGGAAGCTCTACAGGAAATAAAACAGCAGCCGATGACAATCTAAGGTGGGATTGTTATAAAGATTTTACAGACTATTTTTTAAATGTCGCAAGCTATATTCACGATACATTACATATTCCTGTCACGGATATTGAACCGGTAAATGAACCGACTTCCGGCTATTGGGTTTACGGTTCCCAAAAACAGGAAGGATGTCAATTTAACCGAATTACCCAGCCAGAAGTTCATCAAAATTATTTTGACCCTGCAGCAGACCCTTATAATCCTGATTCTTATTCTGCATTAAGCAAAATTTATGAAATCACAGGCAGAGAACTTGCACAAAGACAAAAGATAGGGAAATTGGCTGGAGTTATTATTTCTGGGACAGATGAAACAAGCATTGACGAGGCTCTGCTTTCCTTTGAATCATTGACCGAAAAAGCGAAAGAATATATTTCAAAAATTGCTGTTCATGAATATATGGGCAGCAAGCGCACCGAACTAAAAGAACTTGCACGCACATACAAAAAACAACTCTGGATGAGCGAAGTATCTTACGGCGGCGGAATATGGAACCCGGAAGCGATGGACGAAGGCTGTTTTTCGCTTTGCAGGGCAATACAAAAAGATATCTATGAACTTGGAGCAACCGGCTGGGTAATCTGGCAGGCAATCGAAGGACTCGGAGAAAACCTTTTGTGGAATTCCAATTGGGGACTGATTCATTGTTTGTACGAAGAACCTGTATGGAAAGAATACAATCCTTTTGGAATGAGCCATAAACAGTATAATTTCAGCAAAGAACATAATCTAACTCCTGAGGATATTTTAAAAAGAGGGCTTTGCCGCGGAGATTATTTTCTGTGCGGACAGTATTATGCTTTTGGACAATACACCAAGTTTTTGCGCGAAGGCTTCTCGATTGTTGATGTATCCAGCTCTGATTTTGTCGCTGCACTATCTTTAAGCGGCAGCTTGATTTTGATAACTTTTAACGATTCCGCAAAAGAAAAAATTCATCGTATAGAAATCAAAAATATCAGTAAAATTATCTCTGTCCACGAAACGCGGACAAGCGAGACAGAGCACTGGGCAAATATAACAACCGCTCCATCCTACGGCGATCGCTGGATTGTTTTACATCAGCCAGCGCGCTCTGTATCCACATACGAAATTGTGATACAAACAATATAAAAAAACAACTAATATTCCTTTGCAACCGGCTCGTCAATCCCATACAATTCCATAAAGTATTTTAAATCGGCATTATTTTTTAACAACATGACTTCTTCAAATTTTCCGGTAACAAGATCCCGAAAGCCTGCGATCTGCTCTCCATTACAAATGCTGCAGCGGATCAACGGCTTTTTCTGTTCTTTATCATAAGATAATTTTTGCACTTTTTTCTTAAACATTTTAATCTCCATTTCTACAAAAATCTGTTTGTGACGCTTTTTGATCTTGTTTCTGTTGCGCAAACCCAGCGCAGAAAACATTTTTATCGGTGTTTTTTATATTTATTTTTCTATCTTATCATTGATTTTCCCAACTTGTTTTGTTATAATAGCAGAAAATAAAATTACAGCTGTTTTATTTCAAAACAAACATAAAATAAAATCTTTTTTACAGCAGAACAAGGAGGAAAAAATGCGCAAATTCTGGGGGTATACTTCCAACGTTAACTATTCGGTCGGCTGTACCGGCGGAACGGTATATATTTATGATTGTGATGGAACAGAACTTGCTAAATTTAAAGATATTCCTTCTGTCTATTCTTCTGTCTTTTCCCCGGACGGCAATTTGTTCGTTGCAAGATCCACAAGAGCTTACTTTGGAGTGTATTCTTTAAATCCTTTGAACTTAAAACACAAAGTCCGTTTTTCCAATGTAGACGGAAGTCAGGACGACGGATATACTTTTTCCAAAGACAGTGCTTATTTTTATAATATTGAACGGCAGCAAAGTTCGACAAACCATGCAATTTCCGTATACGACACTTCAACCTTTCACCGTGTTGCAATGTTTTTAGAACATGATAATCAGACGGAACCTTGCTATATTGAGTCTAACAAAGATGGGCAGCTTTTTGTGCTTGGTTTTCTTCGCGGAAAAAACGGCGTTATAAGCAATGGATTTGTCTCTAAATTTGATCATAATGGTCTAAAAGATCTGTGTGATCTTCCTGAGGAAACTTTTGATTTCTACAAAACTTTTAAACACCTTGAATTGCTGGGTTTCACAGACAAGGCAAAAGAATGGTGCGGATTTGACGACGATGACGATGTAGATATGAACGGAATCGAGCTGAAACAATATCCGCTTTCCGAACTGTGGGAACAATTTCATTGCTAAAAAGCTTCATTGTTCCAGCGGCGGTTATTATAACTTCCAAAAAAATTTTATTTAAAATTATACAGACACTGGAGTATTAACTGCCACAGTTCGCCGCATCAATCGCAATCACCAAAAGAATTCCTTCCAGTTCATCCTGCGAATCTGCGATATCGATTGTATAGGTGTCACCCCAGTGCAGCAGTTCTTTTGTTATATGGAGAATTTGTCTGTTTCCATTATACACATCATAATCCCATCCCAAAAAATTTCCTTCTATTTTCCAGCCATTATAATCAATTTCATACTGTGGGCAGAAAAAACTGAATTTTTTACGGATTGTTCCTATAGCTCTTCCGTGAATTTCAATCTCGAAGGCAGGCAAAAAAGTGAAAAATTTCTGATGAATTGCCGCAACCTCACAGTCTGCCGCATTATAAATATGAATCTGATGACCGAAGGAAAAAGCTTCTGCTTTAACAAAATAACAGGTATTTCCAGTTTCATCATAAATATCATAAGTATCACTCCAAGAAAATACGCGCTGTTTAATAAAAAATTTCATTTGTTTTCCTTTCCAATTTATCCTTCCCAATTCAGTGTAAAAAAGGGTTGCTTTATAAATATCAAATTTCTTTGTCTTTTTTAACTTTTATTAATATTGATTTTTCATTTATTCATCGATTGCGGTATTTCAGCACAATTGTTTTACTGTCTTTTCCGAAGTTCTTCGTACACTGCTCTTGTCTGCATATCATCCGACGCGCTCATATAATAAAGTACCCCTTCCGAAGTAAATTTTAAAAACACCTCATTTTTTGGATTTAAAAATACTTCACAGTCTCCGGCATATAAAATATGCCAGTTTCCTTTATATAAATTATCCATTCCTGTCCCGGCATTTTTTGAAAGTTCCGGCAAATCGTCCACAAGTTCCAGATCAGAGATCTCCTCAACCGCAATCTTATAATCATTTCTCAGCTGTTTCGCAATCAGGTAATCCTCCTGAATATTTAATTTAATCGGTGTAAATTCCAGCAAAATCATCCACAGACAGGCAATTGGAACATAAAGAATCACAGCTGCTCCGATCACCAGAAAAACCTTTCCAGCCGAAGTTGCAGCATTGATCGTTGTACCGTAACCCACTCTTGTTTCAACCATTATGTGTTTATCTGATTTATTATAATACAGCACTCCGCCAATCCAGCAGTCATCATCATCTTCTCTTAACATTGGATCTATTTTTTTCTCATAACGCCGCTCAAGACGGTTTACTTTTCGAACAGCCAGCAAAATACATGCTGTAATAACGATAATATAAGGGATTGTTCCCCAAAGCATTCCTGTCAGAAACTTATCCTTTTTCAATGCCATCCCAACGCCCCAGGTAAACGCTGTATTGATCCATGCGCACAGCAGCCAAAGCTGGTTCCAAATCCTCTTTTTTGCACGCGCATAATTTACATTGACTTCACTGTCGTAACTGACAACCGCCGTCCTCTGACGATCCATCCATTTTGCCGCGGCATAAAACATTGGAGTGCAGGCCGCAATCACCGCGATCACCCAAGTCATTCGTCTTCCATAAATATCGCTGTGAAAAAAATAGCAAGCAGCTACTGCTGCCGCGCTGAGCAATATCGGCAGCAAAAACTGAGATAGTTTTGTTTTGCGCACTTGACCTGCCTTGCTTAATTCAACAAGATTTATATTATCCTGTTTTGCTTTTTCCTGAATCTGAACGGATTTTTTCCATTCTTTTAATTCCCGGTTGACCATAATGCATGGAAGTTCAAAAAAAACAATTGCAAGCAGAAGCCATAACATCCAGATTGTAAACTGAATTGAAAGATACGGCACTGCAATGCTGATTAGAGGAAGTACAAGAAATATAAAAAATGTACTGCGCATTCTGTGCTGATACCATACTTGTTTGTTCTCTACTTGCCTGTAAAACTCTTCTGCAAGCTGCTCATCCCTTGGCACACACAGTCCAAACATGGTACCGTTCCGGTTTTTTCCACTGTATTTCATTGTAAAATAAATAATAAATATTGCAGGATACATACCGATAAGTAAAATAATATTAAGCATAAACATAGTCCTCCTTCCCATTGATACATTTTCTGCAGCTGTTGTTTGCAGGAGTTTTCAAATCATTTTCACAACCTGCGCCGGATTTATTTTCTGCATCATCATCTATATCGCAAAAACTCTGATCTTTTGGTACTTTTGTATTTTCAGATTTCGATGCAATAGTTCTTTTTGCTGCACTCTCACTGGATGACGCTGAAAGATAATTTGCCTGTGCATTCTTTGGACAATCAGTACAACCTTTTTCAATTTTTGAATCTGAACTATCATTCTGGTAACAATTTCTGCATTCCTCCAAAAATTCTTCCTGCGTCATACCAGAAAGTTTTGCTTCCGCAATAATTCTGCGCAGCAATTCACGGCTTTCTAAGCTTAACTGCGGATTGTTTCCAAAAGTTTTGCTGACTCTGGCTCCATTTCTGCGGTCCGCTATAATATAGCCCTGCTGTTTTAAAAGCTGATACGCTTTGTTCACGGTCATAGAATTGATACCGATTTCCTCCGCAAGCGCACGCACGGTCGGCAGCTGTTCTCCCGGTTCTAATCTGCCTTCTGAAATTCCAAGCACAATCTGATCGCGAATCTGCTGATAAATTGGAATATCCGAGCCTTCCCTAATTGCAATTACCATAGGTTCCTCCTTCTTGTGCATTTGTATTGTTTATATTACTAATTATAATACAAGACATACAAAAAGTCAATAGAAAAAAGCTGCCGCAAAACAACGTTCGAATCCGGTTGTTTGCAGCAGCTTCTTCCATGATATATTTTTTCTGAAAACCAAAAGCGAGTAAATTTGCGCTTATCCCTCTTTCTGCAATCTTGCGATATCCACAAGGCTAAGCGTATTTTTCTGTCTTGTCTCAAGGCTTGTCACAAGCGCGTTTGCCGTGTCAAGCGAAGTCAGACAAGTAACGCCGGTCTCTATCGAAATACGCCGGATTAAAAATCCATCTCTCGACTTGTCGCGCCCCTGTGTCGGCGTGTCAATTACCAAGTCAATCTCATGTCCAAGCAATAAATCCATTACATTTGGACTTTCCTCGCTTACTTTTTTTACTTTAATTGCATTTACGCCGTTTTCTCTGAGCACTCTCGCTGTGCTGCGCGTTGCATAAATCTCATAGCCGAGCGCCTCGAACCGCTTTGCCACCGCAGCAGCTTCCAGTTTATCGGCGTCTTTGACTGTGATAATCATTTTTTTATGTTTTGGCAGATCGATGCCCGCGCCGAGAAATGCCTTGTAAAGTGCTTCGTCGAAATTTTTTGAAATTCCAAGACACTCGCCTGTTGATTTCATCTCCGGTCCAAGCGACGTATCCGCGCCGCGCAGTTTCTCAAAAGAAAATACCGGCATTTTAATCGCGATATAATCCGATTTTCTCGCAAGTCCCGTGCCAAAGCCCATACATTTTATCTTTTCTCCAAGCACTGCTCTCGTCGCCAGATCGACAATCGGAATTCCCGTCACCTTGCTGATATACGGAACCGTGCGGCTTGAGCGCGGATTGACCTCTATCACATAAACTTCCTCGTCGTACACAATAAACTGAATGTTGATCAGCCCGATTACATGCAGCGAACTTGCAAGCTTTCTTGTGTACTCCACAATAACCCGCTGCACTTTCTCAGACACCGACTGCGCCGGATAAACCGAAATACTGTCGCCGGAATGAATCCCTGCGCGCTCGACATGTTCCATAATTCCCGGAATCAGAATATCTTCGCCGTCGCACACCGCATCCACTTCAACTTCTTTTCCCATCAAATATTTATCTACCAAAATCGGGTGCTCTTGTACCGTGCGGTTGATCACTTCCATAAATTCTTTCACATCATCGTCGCTGATTGCAATCTGCATACCTGCGCCGCCAAGCACGTAGGACGGGCGCACCAGCACCGGATAGCCAAGCTCGTTTGCCGCCTTGATCGCTTCTTCTGTTGTAAATACTGTTTTTCCCGCAGGTCTTGGAATACAGCATTTTTCCAAAATAGCGTCGAACAGCTCGCGATCCTCCGCCGCATCAACATTTTCCGCAGAGGTTCCAAGAATCGGGACTCCCATTTTTAAAAGCGCCTCGGTCAATTTGATCGCTGTCTGTCCGCCAAACTGCACAACCGCGCCAGCCGGCTGTTCAAGATCGACAATACTCTCCACATCCTCCGGCGTAAGCGGCTCAAAATAGAGCTTGTCCGCAATATCAAAATCCGTGCTGACGGTCTCAGGATTATTGTTGATAATAATTGTTTCATATCCCTGCCGCTTAAATGCCCATGTGCTGTGAACCGAACAGTAATCAAATTCGATCCCCTGCCCAATGCGGATCGGACCAGAGCCAAGAACTAAAACTTTTTTCCGGCTCCCCTGCTCTTCTGCTTCCCGCGCTGAAGCACTTTCATCTGGCAAGTTTTTTGCTGTTGATACATTTACTTCGTTCTCGCTTCCAAAACACGAATAATAGTATGGTGTTTCTGCCTCAAATTCTGCGGCGCACGTATCTACTGTTTTAAACGCGGCATAAATACCATACTTTTCTTTGCGCAGCCGCTTGATTTCTGTAAGCGTTTTTCCGGTCAGCTCCGCAATTACACGGTCTGGATATTCCAGACGCTTTGCCTCAAGCATCAGCTCGCGGCTCATCGGCTCTGCCGCAAGTCTTTGTTCCATCTCAACCAAAAGCGCGATCTTATCAATAAACCAAAGGTCAATCTGCGTAATCTCATGAATTTTTTCCTGCGCAATTCCTCTGCGCAGCGCTTCCGCAATCACAAAAATACGGCGGTCGTCAATGCGGTGCAGCTTATCTGCAATATCCTCGTCGGAATCCTTTGAAAAATCGCCGCTTTTCATACTGTAGATATTCTGTTCGAGCGAGCGCACAGCTTTCATTAACGCGCCCTCAAACGTCGGGCAGATACTCATAACTTCGCCGGTTGCCTTCATCTGCGTGGTAAGCGTTCTCTTTGCCATAATAAATTTATCAAACGGCCACTTTGGAATTTTGACAACACAGTAGTCAAGCGCGGGCTCAAAGCTTGCCACTGTCTTTCCGGTAATTGCATTTGGAATTTCATCCAGCGTATAGCCAAGCGCAATTTTCGCCGCCACTTTTGCAATCGGATAGCCCGTCGCCTTTGAAGCAAGCGCAGAGGAACGGCTGACGCGCGGATTCACCTCAATCACACAGTATTCAAAACTATCTGGCTTCAGCGCATACTGCACATTACAGCCGCCTGTAATCCCAAGTTCTGTAATAATATTAAGCGCAGAGGTTCGAAGCATCTGATATTCCTTGTCGGAAAGCGTCTGCGATGGCGCGACAACAATACTGTCGCCTGTGTGTACGCCGACCGGATCAAGATTTTCCATATTACATACAGTGATGCAGTTTCCCGCACCGTCGCGCATTACCTCATACTCAATTTCTTTCCATCCGGCGATACACCGCTCAATCAGACACTGCCCGACGCGGCTTAAACGCAGACCGTTCGCACAGATATCGCGCAGCTGTTCCTCCGTTTGAGCGATACCGCCGCCGGAACCTCCAAGCGTGTACGCAGGCCGGATTACAACCGGATAGCCGATGGACTTTGTAAATTCAACCGCATCGTCCACCGTTGTAACAACCTTGCTCGGCGCGCACGGTTCCCCAATTTTCTCCATAGTATTTTTAAATTCCAGACGGTCTTCCGCTTTTTTAATGGTAAGAGAAGTCGTTCCAATCAGCTTTGTTTTGGTTTCTGCAAGAAATCCGCATTCCTCCAGCTCCATTGCAATATTTAACGCCGCCTGGCCTCCAAGCGTAGGCAGCACACTGTCCGGCTTTTCTTTTAAAATAATCTGCTTGACAACATCTACCGTCAGCGGTTCGATATAAACCATATCCGCAATATCCCCGTCGGTCATAATCGTCGCCGGGTTTGAGTTTACCAGCACAACAGTAATGCCTTCTTCTTTTAAAGAACGGCATGCCTGTGTTCCTGCATAATCAAATTCTGCGGCTTGTCCAATTACAATAGGACCTGAACCAATCACCAGCACTTTTTTAATTCCGCTATTTTTTGGCATTATGCATCCTCCTCCATCATTCGGATAAACTCGTCAAACAAAAATTCCGTATCCTGTGGTCCCGAACAAGCCTCCGGGTGAAACTGTACGGTAAAGATTTTTTTATTTTTGTAGGACAGCCCCTCCACCGACTTATCGTTCGCATTGATAAAGCTGACCTTTGCTATTTCTGGATCAATCGAATCTTCCACAACAACATAACCGTGATTTTGTGAGGAAAGATACACTCTTCCTGTCTTTAAATCCTTCACTGGATGATTCGCGCCGCGATGACCGTACTTCATCTTGGTCGTCTTAAAACCATTTGCGAGCGCCATCAGCTGATGTCCAAGACAAATCGCAAAAATCGGCGTATCGCTGCTGTAAAGTTTTTTTACTTCCTCTATAATATCAACACATTCTGCTGGATCGCCAGGCCCGTTTGAAAGCATAATACCGTCGTACCCGCCTGCAAAAATCTCCTCGGCTTTTGTGTTTTCCGGGTAGACAGTCACTTCACAGCCATGCTTTTGCAGACAGTGCTGCATATTATTCTTTGTCCCGAAATCAATCATCGCAATTCGGTAATGTTTTCTGGCTTTCGCCTTATTTGCGGCAACGGCATTTAACTTTTCTACTCCGGCGGTTCCCTGCACGCTGTACATTGCAATCTCGCCGGTGCAGACGCCTGCGTTCTCTGCATTTTCAATCGCCGCGCGCATTTTTTTGTCCGCCATATAACTCATACGGGCTTTTTCATAGTCTGTCGGGCAAAAATCCTCCACCTTCATAGTATACTTTTCTTTACAAGATACTTTCGACACAACGCCTTTTACACGATACTCTTTGATTCTGCTGCAGATTTTTTCTAATTCTTCTTTATGATATTCTGTTGTTGTAATCATTCCATTCATTGTTCCGCTCTTGCGCAGAATCTTTGTCAAAGCTCTTGTATCGATACCTGCAATTCCTGGAATTCCATTTTTTTTGAGAAATGCGTCTATGCCTTCCTTGCTTCTAAAATTGCTTTGTACCCGCGAAAGTTCGCGCACAATAAACGCATCCGGCCATGGCTGCAATGACTCCATATCCGCTGGGCATACGCCGTAATTTCCAATCAGAGGATAGGTCATAACAACCGCTTGCCCCGCATAAGATGGATCAGTTAAAATCTCCAGATAACCTGTCATAGATGTGTTAAACACAATCTCGCTTACAACCTCTTTCTTGGCTCCGATGCTTGTACCAGAAAAAATATGTCCATCTTCCAGTATTAGATAAGCTTTCATAATTTCCTCACATTCCGCCGCGCACGCGGCATTTTAATCAAGGGAACTTTCGTCTGCACTTCACATTAGCCCTGCTGCGCAAAACCTGCAAATGTTTTTCTTCCAAGCAAATTGCTTAAAAGACAAGCAGCTGCTTTAAAAAACAGGCAATTTTCTGAATAAGGTTAAAAAAAGAAGATATACAGCCCCAATTCAAAAAAGCTTTCACGCTCCTTTCAAGGTTATACATCTTCTACGAGGCCGGTTCGGTCTTCTAAAAACCACCAAGCGGTGATCAATACCCAAATTGCTAAAATGATATCACAGTTGACGAAAAAATACAAGTAAATCTTTTTGAAATTCTATTTGTTTTCCCACAGAATAAAAAAACTCTAAGGATGCGCACTTTTTTATCAATAATCCATGGCGAAATCAAGTCTTTGTATCCTTTGAAGAAACAGTTGCATTTTTTTCAAGATATGTTACAATATTGCTGTTACCATTTGAAAAGGAGGGCTGTTTATGCCGCCATGGGCAATTGTTGTACTTATTATTACCGCTATTTTGCTGATCGCATTTATTGCACTTGTAATTTATGCAAATAAAATGCAAAAAAAATCCGAGGCATCGCAGGAGCAGATCCGAGCGAACGCTCAAACTTTCTCGATCCTTGTGATCGACAAAAAGCGGATGAAACTAAAAGAGGCCGGATTTCCCCAGCTTGTCGTCGATCAAACGCCAAAAGCGCTGCGCGGTGCGAAAGTTCCTGTTGTCAAAGCTAAAATCGGGCCTAAGGTCGCCAACTTAATGTGCGATGAAAAAATCTTTGATCTTATCCCGGTAAAAAAAGAAGTTAAAGCTGTTATGAACGGCATTTACATTATTGACGTCAAGGGTCTGCGCGGCGGATTGGAACAAAAACCGGTAAAGCAGAGCTGGACAAAGCGGATGAAGGCAAAGCTGCTCCGAAAAAAGGACGAGCTGGAAGCGGAGACAAAAGACACAAAACCGTCGAAGAAAAAAGCGGACTAATGCAAAATAAAAGAATGCTTAAAATCCTTTATAATATGATTTTAAGCATTTTTTTATGGCTATTTTCTCCTCAAAATACCAGCACAACAACATATAAACTGAAATTTACAGTTTTCCTAAATTATCTATAATTAGCCATTGTTATGCCTTCTGAACAACTTCCGATTTGTCTTTTGCAACAGCATGAACCGTACACCGCACCATAAAATATAATTTATCTTTATCATTCTTTTGGCACACGATCCACCGGCTCAACCTGGACAGACAGCTCACATTCTGAAACATGCTGATAATTCATATCAATCGCGTACTGCAAAGACAGATCCAACAACTGTTCTTCTTCTTTGATTCTGATTTTATGTGTTGTAATTCCAAGCATTAAATCCCCATAAGGCGTGTTATAATAAGTCATATTTGCTTTGCCTTCTTCAAACAAAATATGGACGTTTGTACTTCCCTTTTTTGTCAGCTCAACTTTCTGCTCTGAAATTTTCAGCAGACACTTGGAAACTGCTTGTTCCTCCTCTGATAATTCGTCATAGATCAAATAGTGTTTTCCGTTTTTTTTATAATATTCTCCGCGGCTGATCACTTCCACCGCATCTTCTGCCTCCGCCTCAAACTGCAGTCCGGCTATGCTTATCAATACATCCTTTGTCATCATTCCTCTCATTCCGCCGCACAAACGGCATTCTAACCTGCTGGAATTTTTGGACGCAGCGTCACAAATTCCGAGATTGAAAATTAAAATTTTCGATCTTCACACCTTGCTGCCATCTGCGGCTATTCAAACGTCTTGATCGCGACATCTTTTGTTTCAATTACATTGCACGGCAAAATGGAATTTGCAAGAGCGCGAAACTTCTCTGCACTGTCGCTTACATAAAATGTATGTTCTGGAACGTCCTCGCTGCCGCTTAACAAATCATTCCCCGTCAAAAGCTGCTTTAAACATCTTGCAGTTTCCACCGCTGGATTAATCAGCGTCACTCCTGCCCCTAATACCTCCTGGACAACGTCCCGAATCAAGTTTCGCAAAAGCGGGTAATGTGTACATCCAAGCACAAGCGAATCCACATTTTTTCCCTGAAAATCGCTTAAATACCTCCGTGCTACCTCGTGCGTCACCGTATCATAAATCCATCCTTCCTCCACAAGCGGGACGAACAATGGACAAGCTTTTCCATACACATTTAAATCCGGGTTTAAATTATATATATATTTGTTATACATTCCGCTGCGAATGGTACCTTCGGTTCCAATTACACCGATACTTCCATTTTTTGTTGCCTGCGCCGCAGTATGCGCACCGGGACCTACAACATCAATAATCGGAATATTAAACTCTTCACGCATTGTATCTACTGCAAGTGCAGAAGCAGTATTACACGCTACTACAACCACTTTAACTCCTTGTGATACCAGAAAATGAATAATTTGTCTGGAATATTCTGTTACAGTCTCTTTTGACTTACTTCCATAGGGTACTCTTGCCGTATCCCCAAAATATATAATTCTCTCTCCGGGCAGCTGACTCATAATCTCTTTCGCAACAGTCAGCCCTCCCACCCCAGAATCAAATACTCCAACCGGCAGCTGACAACCCATCTTCCATCCTCCATCTCAAAAACTCGTTAAACTTAATTTCGCATTTTTATGCAAAATACATCCTTACGCAAAGCATTTCTAAGCGCGCTCCAATGCCAGCTTAAGAAGCCCCTCCACCAGATCCCGCTTTGAAATCCCCTGCTCTTCCCACAGCATCGGGTACATGCTGATTGACGTAAATCCCGGCATTGTATTAATCTCGTTAAATACAACTTCATTTGTGCCAGCTTCCAAAAAGAAATCCACTCTGGCTAACCCAAAACCGTCCACTGCTGCAAAAATACGCCCTGCCGCATTGCGGATCTCCTCCGTTTTTCCCTCTGGAAGTTTTGGTGAAATCACGGTTTTTGATTCTTCATTATTGTATTTTGCATCGTAATCATAGAATTCTGCCGCCGCTAAAATTTCTCCCACACCAGATACTTGAAACGACATACCGCCAAATACTGCGCACTCCAGCTCTCTTCCCTGTATTTCTTCTTCGACCAGAATTTTTCGGTCGTGTTTTGCGGCTTCAGAAAGCCCGCAAAAAAGTTCTTCCCGGCTTCGCGCTCTGGAAACCCCGCGCGAAGATCCTGCGTTGGACGGCTTGATAAATACTGGATATGTAAGCGCCTCTTCCACACGGCAAGCCACCTGTTCCAAATCGTTTAATTCTTCCCGCTGCACTCCGATATAGGCCGCCTGCCGAATACCAAGACGCGACACAATCTGTTTTGTGTACAGCTTATCCATCGACAATGCCGACGAGAGCACACCGCATCCAACATAAGGCAATTTCGCCAGTTCAAACAGTCCCTGCACTGTACCATCCTCCCCGCGCAGTCCATGCAGCGCAGGAAACACAAGATCAACCGGAAGGATCGACGATGTAATACTTTCCTTTAATTCATTTCTCTCAAATACCATAACCGATTTCAATCCTGCGTCTGGAAGAATAATTGCTCTTCTGGTACTGTTCTCCCATGTACCGTCCACAATCTGATCAATACAATCCACGTACAGCCACTCGCCTTTTTTTGTAATTCCAATCAACAACACAGTATATTTTTCTGGATCTATCGCCTCCGCGATTGTTCTTGCGGACATACAGGAAACCTCATGCTCCGAGGACTGCCCCCCAAACAACACGGCTACCGTCTTTTTCATAAATTACCTCACATTCTGCCGCCTGGCGGTCTTATATTGTAAATTATTATACCAATTTATTCCATATCAATGTCTGTTATGATTCTTTCTGTTGTTACATCAGCTTTTTTATTTTACTCTTTTTCTTTCAATTATTCAAGCAAAACAATCGGTTGTGCGCATCAAACAATTTTTTTCTTGATAAGTTGGAAAACGTATTCCTGTGATTGTTCCAACACCGGAGCCGTTTTCCAAGTCTGCAATAAGGTTAAAATCAAAAAGTTTCGCAATCGTTGGTTGTATTTATACTCAAATTCTGGGAATACTGCAAATAGATCACAAAAAAACCATAAGAAAGGAAAATGTAACTATGTTTAAAAAGTCTTCCGTTATACCGCTTTCTTCCTCCGATTGTAAATCAGCTTCCCATAAATCTCACTTTTTTAAAAGTGCAGCTGCTCTGTTCGCTATTTTATGTATTATCTTTTATTTCTGGTTTGGACTGCTGCTTTTTTTCATCGGATGCAGACGCACCGCAGCCGAGGAAGAGGCTCTGGCAAATTCCAGAGCCTCCGGCTTGCAGGAGGCTGTCGCGGACGAAGTGCTTCGCCTCCATATTATCGCTGACAGCAATTCGGACGCAGACCAGCAAATCAAGCTTATTGTAAAGGATACTGTCCTTACATACCTAAAACCACATCTGGCGGATATTACAACAAAAGAACAAGCAATCCAGACAATCTCGGCTATGCTTGATGAACTTTCTGATATTGCCGCAGAAGTGCTTGCGGAAAACGGCTTTTGTTACTCTGCAACAGCCAGCCTTTCCCGCAGCTATTTTCCAATTAAAACTTACGGGGATTTAACGCTTCCCGCCGGGGAATACGACGCGCTGAAAATCTGCCTTGGCAGCGCCGGCGGAAAAAACTGGTGGTGTCTTGTATTTCCGCAGCTCTGTTTTGTCGATGTCACTTATGGAGTACTTCCTGAGGAATCTCACGAGGAACTAAAAACACTTCTCACAGAAGAAGAATATTCGCTTCTCTTTCCAGGCAATACAGATCTTGCAGCCCTGTCCAGGGAAGCTGCTGACCAGGCATATTTTTCTATTATACAAAAAAAAGAAGATGAAAAACCAAACGTTCGCTTTTGGATTGTAGAGCAGATAAAAAAGCTGTTTCAATAACGATACGGCGGTAATAACCAAAATATAAAGTTGATTGCCGCTGTACAATAAAAATATTTAATCTCTGCTGTACAAATCTCTTGTATATACTTTTTCTTTTACATCGTCGAGGATTTCACTATAGCGATTTGTCACAATTACATCCGACTCTTTTTTAAACTGTTCCAAATCATTTACCACACGGCTTCCAAAGAAAAATTCATCTTTTAAAACCGGTTCGTATATAATAACTTCTGCTCCTTTTGCCTTCAGACGCTTCATTACACCTTGAATGCTGGACTGTCTGAAGTTGTCGGAATTCATTTTCATAATCAACCGATAGACGCCAATAACAACCCGTCGACCCGGCGTGCCGTCGCGCCCCGAATTTCCAACAAAATATCCTGCTTTTTCCAAAATGCGCTCCGCGATAAAATCTTTTCTTGTTCTGTTTGCATCAACGATCGCATGGATAATGTTCTGCGGCACATTGTCATAGTTGGCAAGAAGCTGCTTTGTGTCTTTTGGAAGACAGTATCCGCCGTAGCCAAACGATGGATTGTTGTAATGAGAACCGATACGCGGGTCATAACCAATCCCTTCAATAATATCTTTTGTATTTAATCCGCGCGCTTCCGCGTAAGTATCCAGCTCATTAAAAAAGCTGACGCGCAGCGCAAGATATGTGTTTGCAAAAAGCTTGACCGCCTCGGCTTCCGTCCGGTTCATAATCAATTTTGGAATCTCTTCACGGATTGCCCCCTGTGCCAAAATCTCGGCAAATTGCTCGGCGCGTTCTGCTACCTTTCTGTTCTCTTTATCCACTCCGACAATGATTCTCGACGGATATAAATTATCATATAATGCATGTCCTTCCCGCAAAAATTCCGGCGAAAAAATAATATGATCCGTATTATATTTTTCACATACAGAACTTGTATAGCCAACTGGCACAGTACTTTTTACGACCATAACAGCTTCTGGATTTACTTTCTGTACAAGTTCAATCACTGCTTCTACAGAACTGGTATCAAAAAAATTTAATTTTGGATCATAGTTTGTCGGCGTGGAAATAATAACATAATCCGCGTCTTTGTACGCTGCTGCGCCGTCGGTCGTCGCGGTCAAATCAAGCTCTTTTGTCTGCAAATATTCCTGTAGTTCTCTGTCCTCAATCGGCGATTTGCGCGCGTTGACCAGATCCACTTTTTCCTGCACAACATCGACGGAAACTACTTGGTTGTGCTGCGCCAATAATACTGCATTTGAAAGTCCCACATACCCCATTCCTGCTACTGCAATTTTCATTTTTCCTCCATTCCGCCGCGCAAACGGCATTTTAATCTACTGGAATTTTTTAGATTTTCAAATATGCTCCAATATTTTATAAAATAAGTTTTTCAAAAAAAATGGCGGCAAAAAATGTTTCAGACAACAAAACAGGCAGAAATCCTTCCGGGATTCCTGCCCGTAATCGCTATACACAATCCTTTGCACAACTGTTAAGTACAGCAATCTTTTTCTGCCTGTATAAATCTAACGTTTCCAAGCAGCCCTGCCGCTTTTTTCTCACGCCTTGCCGATGGAACCAAACAGCTCCATCTTCTCTTTGATCGTCGCTTTAATTGCCTCAAATCCAGGTGCTAAAAGCTTTCTTGGATCAAATCCTTTGCCTGTAAGATCTTTGCCTTCCTCGACATACTTTCTTGTAGCAGCCGCAAACGAAAGCTGGCACTCGGTATTTACATTGATCTTTGCAACGCCTAAAGAGATGGCCTTCTTAATCATATCCTCCGGGATACCTGTGCCGCCGTGAAGCACCAAAGGCATCTCACCGGTTAATTTCTGGATTGCATCCAATGTCTCAAAACTTAATCCTTCCCAGTTTTCTGGATATTTGCCATGAATGTTGCCGATTCCTGCTGCGAGCATTGTCACGCCGAGATCTGCAATCTGTTTGCATTCCTGAGGATCTGCGCACTCTCCGCGGCCGATTACTCCATCCTCCTCGCCGCCGATCGAACCTACTTCAGCCTCCAGAGAAATTCCCTTTTCGCCGCACACTCTCACAAGCTCTTTTGTTTTCTCAACATTCTCTGCAATCGGATAATGGGAGCCGTCAAACATAATCGATGAAAAACCTGCCTCAATGCACTTGTAGCAGCCTTCATAACTGCCGTGGTCAAGATGAAGCGCTACCGGAACAGTAATCTTCAGCTCTTCAATCATTGCTTTTACCATTGCCGATACTGTCTTATATCCAGTCATATATTTCCCAGCACCTTCTGAAACACCAAGGATAATCGGGGAATTGCATTCCTGCGCGGTAAGCAGCGCCGCTTTTGTCCACTCAAGATTATTGATATTAAACTGACCTACCGCATACTTGCCCGCCTTCGCTTTTACAAGCATGTCCTTAGCTGATACTAACATTGCAAAATCCTCCTTGAAGATAAAAATTTTTCTCGACTGCTGCCCTCCAGTTCCAGGGGCTTTACAGCAACTACAATCAGTATACTACAATTTGTCCGAAAAGAAAACTATTTTTTTACCTTATCTTGAGTTCTATATGATTATTGTTGCTTTATTACTATTTTAGCTTTTTATACTCTTTTTCATTATACATTTATAATTTATGGAAAACAATCCTTTAAATAAATCCCGCCTGTTTTTTTATACGCAGCTGCTTTAAAAACTCGTGTGTATTTGCAATTCCATACTCGTGCAGAAATTCCTCAAACACATCGTCCAGTTCAAAATCCTGTTCGTTCATTGCCTCCCACAATCTCGCGTCAAACTCATTTTCATCAAACTCCCGGTCGTAACCCTCCATAAACTCGTAAATATCCATTGAAATCTCCTTTCATAAACCCATATCAAAATTTGGGTCAGTAAATTTATACTACCGCTTTTTATACCGCTCTTCTGCCGCTTTGATCGCTGCCGGAAACAGAGCCATAATCCAGAGAACTACCAGAAAATACCGAATGGCATTCGCTGGCAGACTATCCCCAAGTACGATTTTCAAACCGCTTTTTAACAGCAAAGTCACAGCGATTCCCGAAAAATAACGGACAACTTGCCTGCGCCATGCGCCGCGGCATAAAAACTGTATCCTTCCTGTCTCGATATACCAGCCGACAGCAAAACCAACTCCAGCTCCGCCCGCCTTCGCGCAGTCCGACACAAGTGCTTTTGGAATCACTTCAGCATTTCCAAGAACAAGCGCATAAACAACAGCAAACACACTGATCGCCATAAGAACAATTACCACAATTTTTTTATGGTGATCCAACTGCCCGGTATTGTATAAATAGCTTACAACCAGTACAAGAACAAAAGATACTGCAAATGATACGAAAACATCCTTTGGCGTATGTACGCCAAGATACATTCGAGACATGCCAACAAGGACAACTGCCAGTATACTGAAAAAACAGCATAAAATCTTTTTTACTTTCTGTTTTGTCTGCCATGCCGCCGCCCACAAAAAAAGAGTGCCATACATCGCGGTTGCCGCCTGTGTATGCCCGCTTGGAAACGAGTATCCGGTCGCGGTGGTCATCGCTCCTTCCACTGGAAGAAACTCTGGATCAAGCACCCACGGCCGCTCAATCCGAAATGTTATTTTCAATATCTGTACAGCAAGACCAGAGGCAAAATAAGCGAAGCTAATCCGGTATGCAGCGCGCTTATCGATACACCAAAACAACAGGCAAAGCACAGCGACCACACACACTTCCTCACCAAACCATGTACATGCCCTGAAAAATGCAGTTCCTCCGGGCGTTCTCGCCTTCGCCAGCATCCTTAAAAAATCCATTTTGCACCTCCTTATTTCCTTGTACAGCGCGGTTTTGCTTTCCCTATCTGCGGCATAATTCCACTGCACGGGTCTGCGCATAAAAACTGCGCGGAACTTCAGTCCCGCGCAGTAAGCTGCCTTCCGCTTATCGTACAGCCGGACAGCAATCCATCATTCTCTAACTATTGTGTTTTAAAACTCTTCCTGCCCGTTGTCTATACGATCCTCGATAAAATCAAGCGCCTCAAAATCTTCCGCAAAGTTATCATCTTCTTCGTAATCTTCATCCTCAAAGTTGATATCCTTGTCCTCCGCATAATCCTCGGACACAATCACTTCCTCAACAAGATCTGTATCAAGTTTGATATTGCGGTACCGCTTCATACCAGTACCTGCCGGAATCAGTTTACCTAAGATTACATTTTCCTTCAATCCGATCAGAGGGTCAATTTTTCCTTTAATTGCAGCTTCTGTCAGCACCTTTGTCGTCTCCTGGAAGGACGCTGCCGACAAGAATGAATTTGTGGCAAGCGACGCCTTTGTAATACCGAGCATCACCTGCTTGCCCTCCGGCGGTTCTTTGCCTTCCGCGGTCAGTTTTGCAACCTCATCCTCATAGTCAAGCAAGTCAACCATCGCACCCGGCAGAAAATCGGAATCCCCATTGTTCTCAATGCGCACCTTCTTTAACATCTGGCGCACAATTACCTCAATATGTTTGTCGTTGATCTCAACGCCCTGCAGCCGGTAAACACGCTGTACTTCCTGGATCATATAATCTTGAACCGAGCGCACGCCCTTGATTTTTAAAATATCATGTGGGTTTACACTGCCTTCTGTCAGCTCGTCGCCCGCCTCAATCACCTGACCGTCAACCACTTTAATGCGGGAACCATAAGGAATCAAGTATGCTTTCGACTCTGCTGTTTCTGTATTTGTAACAACAACCTCACGCTTTTTCTTTGTATCTTTAATGGCGATCGTACCGCCGAACTCTGCGATAATCGCAAGTCCCTTTGGCTTTCTCGCCTCAAAAAGCTCCTCGACACGCGGAAGACCCTGTGTGATATCATCACCGGCAACACCGCCGGTATGGAATGTTCTCATGGTCAGCTGCGTACCAGGCTCGCCGATCGACTGCGCTGCGATAATGCCGACCGCTTCACCGACCTGCACTGCCGTTCCGGTTGCCATGTTCGCCCCGTAGCACTTTGCGCAGACGCCCGTGTGGGATTTACAGGTCAATATCGTGCGGATTTTGATTTTTGCGTCAGATCCCGCTTCCTGAATTTCCTTCTTCGCCACAATTCTCGCCGCGCGCTTTGGCGTGATCATATGATTTCTCTTTACAATCATCTCGCCGTCGTCGTCATAAATTGTCTCGCAGGAATAGCGCCCTGTAATTCTCTCTTCCAGACTCTCAATCATTTCTTTTCCATCGGTAAACGCCTTAATCCACATACCCGGAAATTCTTCGGCACTGGCAGAACAATCGGTCTCGCGAATAATCAGTTCCTGGGACACATCGACAAGACGGCGCGTCAGGTAACCGGAGTCCGCCGTTCTGAGCGCGGTATCTGAAAGACCTTTGCGCGCACCGTGTGCAGAAATAAAGTACTCCAGTACATCAAGACCCTCACGGAAATTCGCCTTAATTGGAAGTTCAATGGTCTTTCCTGATGTATCCGCCATCAATCCGCGCATACCGGCAAGCTGCTTAATCTGTTTTTCTGAACCGCGGGCGCCGGAGTCCGCCATCATATAAATATTGTTGTACTTATCAAGACCGGACAGCAGACGGTGCGTAATCTCATCATCCGCTTCTTTCCACGTCTCAATTACTGCTTTATAGCGCTCCTCCTCGGTCATCAAACCGCGGCGGTAGTTTTTCGCAATACGGTCAACCGTCGCCTCCGCCTCGCTGATAATCTCCTTCTTTGCCGCCGGCACAGTCATATCGGAAATTGATACGGTCATCGCCGCGATGGTGGAATAGCGGTATCCCATCGACTTAATCGCATCAAGTGTCTCTGCGGTTGTTGTAGCGCCGTGCGTGTTGATACATTTTTCAAGAATTTTTTTCAGCTGCTTTTTGCCGACGTGGAAATCTACTTCAAGCGCAAGGAAATTCTCTGGATTTCTGCGGTCAACAAACCCCAGATCCTGCGGAATAATCTCATTGAACAAAAGGCGTCCAAGCGTCGTCTCAATAATTTTTTCCACTTTTGTTCCATCCGGCATCACACCTGTTCGTTTTACTTTAATCTTCTGATGAAGCGTAATTGCGCCGTTGGTGTGTGCAAGAAGCGCCGTGTTGGTATCTTCATAATAATGACCAAGCAGATCGTAAGGCTTACAGATAATGGTGCGCCCCGTGTTTTCATCCACCAAGTACTTAATATAGCTGTCCTCGCTGAACATAGCTTCGCGCTCTGTCTCGCCCTGCTGAACTGCCATATAACTTGCCGTTAAATCCCTGCGGATATCGTCAAGATTTGTGTAAACTTTTCCGATGCCTTCCGCAAGTTCTTTGTCCTCCGAATAATCCACCATCTTGCCCATAGTCAGATAATAGATTCCAAGCACCATATCCTGAGAAGGAACCGCAACCGGACCGCCGTCGGACGGCTTCAACAAATTGTTTGGCGAAAGCAGCAGGAAACGGCATTCTGCCTGAGCTTCCACGGACAGAGGGAGATGCACAGCCATCTGGTCGCCGTCAAAGTCCGCATTGAACGCAGTACAAACAAGCGGGTGAAGCTTGATTGCCTTACCCTCGACAAGCACTGGCTCAAACGCCTGAATACCAAGTCTGTGCAGCGTAGGCGCACGGTTTAACATCACCGGATGTTCGCGGATTACTTCCTCAAGAATATCCCACACTTCCGGCTGAAGCCGCTCCACCATTTTCTTTGCCGACTTAATGTTATGGGCGGTATTTTTCGCCACAAGCTCTTTCATAACAAACGGCTTGAACAGCTCGATCGCCATTTCCTTCGGCAGACCGCACTGATAAATCTTAAGTTCTGGACCTACAACGATAACGGAACGCCCGGAATAGTCCACGCGCTTGCCGAGCAAATTCTGACGAAAGCGCCCCTGCTTTCCTTTCAGCATATCGGAAAGCGACTTTAACGGGCGGTTTCCCGGACCAGTTACTGGTCTGCCGCGCCTGCCGTTATCAATCAAAGCGTCCACAGCCTCCTGCAGCATTCTCTTCTCGTTGCGCACGATAATATCCGGCGCGCCAAGCTCCAGCAGACGATTTAAACGGTTGTTGCGGTTGATAATACGGCGGTACAAATCATTCATATCCGAGGTTGCAAAACGGCCGCCGTCGAGCTGCACCATCGGGCGGATATCCGGCGGAATTACCGGAATCACAGTCATAATCATCCATTCCGGTTTATTCCCGGACTCGCGGAACGCCTCGACAACTTCAAGTCTCTTGATAATGCGGGCGCGTTTCTGCCCCGTGGACTCGCGCAGTCCCTTTTTTAATTCAGCAGATTCTTTCTCCAGGTCAATCGCCTGCAAAAGCTCCATAATCGACTCCGCGCCCATGCCCACGCGGAAGGTATTGCCGTATTTATCATAAGCTTCGCGGTATTCTTTATCGTTTAATACCTGCTTGTACTGAAGATCGGTCTCCCCCTTGTCAAGCACAATATAACTTGCAAAATAGAGCACTTTCTCAAGCACTCTTGGAGAGAGGTCAAGAATCAGTCCCATACGGCTTGGAATTCCTTTAAAATACCAGATATGCGACACCGGCGCCGCAAGCTTGATATGCCCCATTCTCTCACGGCGCACGCTGGCCTTTGTCACCTCCACGCCGCATCGGTCGCAGACAACGCCTTTATAGCGGATTTTTTTATACTTTCCGCAGTGGCATTCCCAGTCTTTCTGCGGTCCAAAAATCTTCTCGCAGAACAAACCGTCCTTTTCCGGTTTCAGGGTCCTATAATTGATGGTCTCCGGTTTCTTCACTTCGCCCCTGGACCATTCGTATATCTTTTCCGGCGAAGCAAGTCCTATTTTAATCTTGTCATAGGTGATTTCCTTCACGCTATCATTTATTAAATCGTAAGACATTTATGGCACCCCTTCCGTTTACTCATCGTAATCATCATCCATTTCCTTGAAGTCCATATGATCATCGTCCTCAAAGACATCGAACATTTCTCCATCCTCGACATTGACTTCACGGTATCCAGCATCCTCATAATTATCATCATAGCGGAAGCTCTCGTCGCCTTCCATAATCGGGGTCAGTTCGGTATCGCCGTAATCGATATTTTCTGTCATCTTAACTTCGTCGCCGTTCTCGTCAAGCACCGTGACGTCAAGCGCAAGCGACTGAAGTTCTTTCAGCAATACTTTAAAGGACTCAGGAATACCCGGCTCGGAAATATTCTCGCCCTTGATAATCGCCTCGTAAGTCTTAACACGCCCGGTCACATCATCCGACTTTACTGTTAAGATTTCCTGCAAAATATGCGCTGCGCCGTAAGCCTCCAGCGCCCATACTTCCATCTCTCCGAAACGCTGCCCGCCAAACTGCGCCTTTCCGCCGAGCGGCTGCTGTGTCACTAAAGAGTAAGGACCTGTTGAACGTGCATGGATCTTGTCGTCTACCAAGTGGTGAAGCTTTAAGTAGTGCATAAATCCAACTGTGACAGCGCCGTCAAAGTATTCTCCGGTACGCCCGTCGCGCAGGCGAACTTTGCCGTCACGGTTGATCGGCACGCCCTCCCACTCCTTGCGGTACTCCTCGTTTGTCAGCAGATAATCCATAACTTCCGGGTCTAAAATATCTTTATATTTTTCTTCAAACTCATCGAGCGGCGTGTTGACATAATCATTTGCCAGCTCTAAAGTATCCATAATATCATTCTCGTTTGCACCGTCAAAAATCGGAGTTGAAACCTTAAATCCAAGCACGTTCGCCGCGAGACTCAAATGGATCTCAAGCACCTGACCGATATTCATACGCGACGGCACGCCAAGAGGATTTAACACAATATCGAGCGGTCTGCCGTTCGGCAAAAACGGCATATCCTCCACCGGAAGCACACGGGATACAACACCCTTATTTCCATGGCGGCCCGCCATTTTATCTCCGACCTGAATCTTTCTCTTCTGTGCAATGTAGACACGCACAGTTTCATTTACACCCGGAGAAAGCTCGTCGCCGTTCTCCCTTGTAAATACCTTTGCATCTACAATAATTCCATACTCGCCGTGCGGAACACGCAGTGATGTATCGCGTACTTCGCGCGCCTTCTCGCCAAAGATCGCACGCAGAAGCCTCTCCTCCGCCGTCAGCTCCGTCTCGCCCTTCGGCGTAACTTTGCCGACCAAGATATCTCCGGCGCGCACTTCCGCACCGATGCGGATAATTCCTCTCTCGTCGAGATCCTTCAGCGCATCGTCGCCCACGCCCGGCACATCGCGCGTAATCTCCTCCGGTCCAAGCTTTGTATCGCGCGCTTCCGCCTCATACTCCTCAATATGCACGGAAGTATAAACATCCTCCTGCACAAGACGCTCGGAAAGCAATACCGCATCCTCGTAGTTATAACCTTCCCATGTCATAAATCCAATCAATGGGTTTTTGCCAAGCGCAAGCTCGCCGCCCGATGTGGATGGTCCGTCCGCGATAATCTGTCCCGCCTTAACCTGATCGCCCTTGTTGATAATCGGTCTTTGATTGATGGAAGTCCCCTGGTTGCTGCGCGCAAACTTCACAAGACGATACTCGTCCCGTTCATTGTCCTCCGTGCGAATCACAATCTTGCACGACGTCGCCAGCTCCACAAGACCGCCGCGCTTTGCCACAATACAAGCTCCTGAGTCAATCGCTGTTTTTGTCTCCATGCCAGTGCCAACCACCGGAGAATCTGTAAACAGAAGCGGCACAGCCTGACGCTGCATGTTCGAACCCATCAGCGCACGGTTTGCATCGTCGTTCTGCAAAAACGGAATCATTGCGGTAGCTACCGAGAACACCATTCTCGGAGATACGTCCATCAAGTCAACCTTGTTTTTCTGGAACAAGGACGTCTCATCACGGTAACGGCCTGAAACATTATTGTTTACAAAATAACCGTCCGCGTCCAGACGCTCGTTCGCCTGAGCGACAATATATTTGTCCTCTTCGTCCGCGGTCAAATAAATTACTTCATCGGTGACACGAGGATTCTTTGGATCTGTCTTGTCCACTTTGCGGTAAGGCGCTTCCACAAAACCATACTGGTTGATCCTTGCATAAGATGCAAGTGAGTTGATCAAACCGATGTTCGGACCTTCCGGCGTCTCAATCGGACACATTCTTCCATAATGAGTATAGTGTACGTCACGCACCTCAAACCCGGCGCGATCTCTGGAGAGACCTCCTGGCCCAAGCGCGGACAGACGGCGAATATTGGTCAGCTCGCTCAGCGGGTTGTTCTGATCCATAAACTGCGACAGCTGTGAACTTCCGAAAAACTCCTTCACCGCAGCAGTCACCGGCTTAATGTTGATCAGCGACTGCGGGCTGATGCCCTCAAGATCCTGCGTTGTCATACGCTCGCGCACAACGCGCTCCAGTCTTGACAGACCGATGCGGTACTGGTTCTGCAAAAGTTCTCCGACCGCGCGGATACGGCGGTTGCCAAGATGATCGATATCATCCGCATTGCCAATGCCATACTCAAGGTGCATATTGTAGTTGATTGATGCAAAGATATCCTCTTTTGTGATATGCTTTGGAATCAGATCCGATGCATCCCGCTTGATCGCAGCTTTAATATCTTCAATATTGTCATTGTCGCGAAGAATGCCCTCCAGCACTGGGTAATAAACTTCCTCCGTAATGCCAAGAGCCTTTTTATCGCAATCCACATAAGTGTTTAAATCAACCATAAGGTTTGTTAATATTTTAACATTGCGCTCTTCCGTCTGCACAATAATCGACGGCACAGCGGCATTCTGAATCTGAACCGCCAGCGCTTCCGTGATCAGCGTACCCGCCGTAATGATCTCTCCGGTTGTCCGGTCAACAACATCCTCCGCCAGCGTCAGACCGACAACACGGTTTTTCAGCGCGAGTTTTTTGTTAAACTTATAGCGTCCCACCTTTGCAAGATCGTACCTTCTTGGATCAAAAAACATCGCGTTGATCAGCGATTCCGCACTCTCCACGGAAAGCGGCTCACCTGGACGCAGTTTTTTGTACAGCTCAAGCAAACCATCCTGATAATTGTCAGAAGGGTCTTTGGTAAAACTTGCAAGAATCTTTGGCTCCTCACCGAACATTTCTTTAATCTGTTCATTGGAACCGATGCCAAGCGCACGCAGCAGCACGGTAATGGGTACTTTGCGGTTCCGGTCCACACGGACATAAAAAATATCGTTGGAATCCGTCTCGTACTCAAGCCATGCGCCGCGGTTTGGAATAACGGTACACGAATACAAGGTCTTGCCGATCTTATCATGTCCAATTGTATAATAAATACCAGGGGAACGCACTAACTGGCTTACAATGACACGCTCGGCACCGTTGATTACAAACGTGCCTGTCTCCGTCATCAGCGGCAGATCACCCATGAAAATGTCATGTTCATTGATCTCGTCGTTTTCTCTGTTGTGGAGACGCACTTTCACCTTCAGAGGTGCAGCATAAGTTGCATCCCGCTCCTTGCACTGCTCGATGGTGTATTTTGCATCTTCCTCACAAAGCTGGAAGCCAGTAAACTCAAGGCTTAGCTTGCCGCTGTAATCCGTGATCGGAGAAATATCCCGGAACACTTCATCCAGACCTTCATCCAAAAACCACTGGTATGAATTCTTCTGGACTTCAATAAGGTTCGGCATATCCAAGACTTCTTTTTGCTTTGAGTAGCTCATTCTCAAGCCTTTACTGCCAACTTTGATTGGACGTATCCTGTTTTTATCCATTGACGTTTCACCCCTTGATATAATATAGGCTGTTCCACTGTACTGATATATACCACAAAATAAAGTGTATGCAAACACTCATTCCACAACATCTTGTATGTCCTTCATATTTTTCAAGATATTTCGAAAAAAATGTTTGCATTTTTTCTATACTGTGATATAATATATTTGGTACACATAGAAAGCACCACAATAGCGCATTTTTCATAGTAGCACATTGTTTTCAAACTGTCAAGTTAAAATTGGCAGTTTTTTTCATGCTCAAATTTACACCCTGCGCATTAAGCATCCGACGGATATTGCAAAATGCAATACAAAAGATACAGCAGCTCTTACATTTTTATTCTTCGTTTTCTGCAATAAATTCTTCATACTGCCGCGCAGGTCCGCCGCAGACTGGACAGCGTTCTGGTACTTCATTTATTTCCCTTCCCGACATAATATACCCGCAGATCGGGCAGACATATATCTTTTCCTCCGAGAAAGTTCCCATGTTGGACGCCGCTGCAAGAAGCCGCTCATGCTGCTGTTCTGCCGCCGACGCCGCTGCAAACGCCTGTTTGGAAAGCGGACTGTTCTGCTCCTTTGCGTACTCTTCCATAATTCGATACAGGTAGTCATACTCAAATTTCTCCCCCGGTGCAAATTCTTTTGCGCCCTGAAGAAAGTTTCCCGGATTCTCCAAAACTGAATAAAAATTGCGCGCATGATGATATTCCGAAGCCGCCAGCGCATCAAAAAGATTTGCAATCTTTAACATTCCTCTGCGCCTTGCGCGATCTGCAAACATCATATATTTCAAATGCGCCATCAGCTCTCCCTGAACTGCTTCCATCAATCGCTCCCGCAAAATTTCATTGTCTCGCTCACGGCAGTATCCATCTTCTTTTAAATTGGTAAATCTATATTTTAAATCATTGTTTTCTTGATAGAAGTGAACAACATGATGTTCCACATCCGACGCTTTTATATCCTTGGACACATCTTCTATCATTGCTCCGCCTCCCCCGGTACAAATCAGCGGAATGCCGTCCACCACGTCCTCAAATCTGGAATGGACATGCCCGCAAAGCAAATATTTTACTTTTTCCTTATACGGCTGGTAAACTTGTTTTAATCGCTCAAACTCCTCCTGAGAAACGGAATTTTTAATAAAATGATTTGGTACTGGAATATGAAATGCAATGACAACCTGCTGCACTTTTTCCATGGAAAGCACGCGGGACAAAAGATCCAAGCCCTCCTGCTCAAAACTCCTCACCGCATTATCCAGCACAATAACAGCAAAACTTTCGGTCAGCAGCGCATAATTCTTTCTTCCAAAATAACCTTCATAAGCACCGGTATCATGATTCCCACGAAGCACATAAACATCGTTTTCCGCCAGCGTTTCGGTCAGCTCTTTCACTGTCTGATAGTAATATTTACTTCCTTCCGGCACAAGATCACCGGCGATAAGCGTAATATCATCTTTCGCACACTCTTCCAGCGCAGCCGCATACACTTTCATATTATAAGTGCCAAGCCCCTCGCATCCTGGATCGCCAATCACACCTATGGAGTGAACTTCTGGAAGTTCTACGATCTCTTCCGATACTTTTTTAATTTTTTGTTTTTTCATTATATTTTCCATTCCGAGAACGTTTGTGTTCGAGGAACCACAAGAGAACACTGTAAATACAGTTCCTTTTGTGGAATCAAGGCTAATTTGTGATGTTCTCGGCACAAATAGCCCTGTGAAAAATAAGTGCATTCGCATTGTTTTTCACAATTATCCCCATCCATTCTGCTAACTTACAGCCAGATTTTTAATTACCATCTATATTTTTTGTAAAATATAAATATATAACGATAAATGAGCAAACTTAAAAGAAACTGCAACAGTACAGCATTTTAAATTTGCTCATCCAGCACTTATTTACATCAACATAATACAAAAAATATTTTATAAAATCTCACTGCTATATTTATAATAGAAGCACCATCCTTTTTCCTGACAAACAATCCATAATACTGCAAAAAATAATAAATATCTAACTTGTTTCTTGTTTTTTATAGATCGCTGCCCGCCTCATCAATTGCCTTGCCGATATCGTGCCGCATATATTTGTTCTCAAAAGAAATCCATTCTGTGGCTCTGTAAGCTTCTGCACGCGCTTCTTTTAAATCTTTGCCGAGTGCGGTCACTCCCAGAACCCGCCCCCCGTTTGTGACAAATTTTTTATCTTTTTTTGCTGTCCCTGCATGAAATACAAAATAGTTTTGCTTATCTTTAAAACTCTCAAGTCCGTCGATCTCAAAACCTTTTTCATATTTTTCCGGGTATCCTCCCGAAGCTAAGACAACACATACAGCGGCATTGTCCTCAAACTGAAGATCCACCGCGTCAAGTGTTCCATCCACACAAGCTTCAAACACATCAACAATATCATTTTTCATGCGCGTAAGCACCACCTGAGTTTCTGGATCACCAAAGCGCGCATTGTATTCAAGCACTTTCGGACCATCTTTTGTCAAAATCAGCCCCACAAACAACACGCCGACAAAATCGCGCCCCTCCTGCCTCATCGCATCGATGGTTGACTGATAAATATATTTTTTGCAGAATGCATCAATCTCGTCTGTGTAAAACGGGCTTGGAGAAAATGTTCCCATACCGCCGGTATTCAGTCCCTGATCCCCGTCTTTCGCGCGCTTGTGATCCTGCGCGCTCGTCATGGTTTGAATTGTTTTTCCATCGCAGAAACATAAAACAGATACTTCTCTGCCGATAAGAAACTCTTCAATTACAATCTGATCTCCCGCGGAGCCAAACTGTTTGTCAAGCATCAATGTGCGGACGCCCTCCTTAGCTTCCTCAAAGCTATTGCAGATCAATACGCCTTTTCCAAGAGCCAGCCCATCTGCCTTCAGCACAATCGGATAAGAAGCAGTTTCCAGATAATGCACTGCCTCCTCTGCATTATCAAATGTTTCATAGGCTGCGGTTGGAATATTGTATTTTTTCATTAAATCTTTGGAAAAAGCTTTTGAGCCTTCAATCACCGCCGCGTTTTTTCTCGGTCCAAAAACACGCAGCCCGCGCGCTTCAAATATATCTACAATTCCCCCAACAAGCGGATCATCCATGCCGATTACCGTCAGATCAATCTTATTTTCCTGAGCAAAATCAGCCAGACGCTCAAACTCCATCGCGCCGATTGGCACACACTCTGCAACTTCTTCAATCCCGGCATTTCCCGGCGCACAGTAAATTTTATCTACCTTTGAACTTTTTGAAATTTTCCACGCAATGGCGTGTTCCCTTCCGCCGCTGCCCACAATCAAAACTTTCATATTTCCTCTCATTCTGCCGTAAAAACAGTATTTTGATTCGCTGGAACTTTGCCTCAAAGTCCGAATTTGCAAGCTTCCATCTTTTCTTTTATTTCACTGCACACGGCATTCCGATCCACAGGACTTTATACCACCAAACAGCACAAGCTCCGAAATCAGAATTTATCATTTTCTATCGTTCTTTTCTTCCACGATTGACTGACAATCTTATCTTTTAAAAGTTCCCACAATCTATTTCACAAAAACATAACCGTTTTCAAACAATACTTTCCCATTTGCAATCCGATCGATCGCCTGCGGCAAAATCTGCCACTCTGCCTCCTCCATCACGCGCCTCTGAAGTATCTCCGGCGTATCGCCATACTTTACTTCAACCGCTTTTTGCAAAAGAATCGGTCCAGAATCACAGCCCTCATCCACAAAATGCACGGTTGCCCCGGTCACTTTACAGCCGCGTGAAAGAACTTCCTTATGAACCTTTAATCCATAATAGCCCTTTCCGCAAAAAGATGGAATCAAGGATGGATGAATATTAATCATACGATTTTTGTAATTTTGTATCAAAAGTTCCGGCAAAATCACCAAAAATCCCGCAAGCACCACCAAATCCGGGGAAAACGAATCCACCGCCGCAAGAAGAGCTTCATCAAACTGCACCCGCTCTGCATAATCCTTAGGCGAGACACAAATTGCTGGAATCCCTGCGTTTTCTGCACGTTTTAAAGCGTAAGCATCTTGTTTGTTGCTGATTACACCAACAATCTCTGTATTTGTAATTTCCCCGCTGTCTGCCGCATCAAGAATTGCCTGCAGATTTGTTCCACCGCCGGAAACCATTACTACAACTTTTAGCATAAACGGATTCCCCTCTCTCCGTTTTCAATTTCGCCAATAATATACGCTTTCTCACCTGCCTTCTCAATCAGCCGAACCGCCTCGTCCGCCTGCGAGGAATCCACACATACCATCATACCAATTCCCATATTGTATGTATTGTACATTGTGTGCTCATCAATATTGCCGTCAACCGAAAGCATACGGAAAATCGGCGGAATCGGATAGCTGTTCTTTTTTATCACCGCCGTCACATGATCACAGAGCATTCTCGGAATGTTTTCATAAAAACCACCGCCGGTAATATGAGAGCACGCCTTAATATTAATATTTCCTGTTTTTAAAGATTTTAACGCATTTACATAAATTTTTGTCGGAGTCAACAGCGTTTCGCCAAGCGTTGATCCGAGGGATTCAAAATAATTATCGAGCTTTTCCTTTGTCATTGGAAATACTTTTCTCACAAGCGAATAGCCATTGCTGTGAATGCCGGAAGAAGCAATGCCGATAATCGTATCACCTGCCGCAAGTTTTGCACCGTCAACCAGATTTTTTCTGTCCACAATCCCAACTGCAAAACCGGCAAGGTCATATTCATCTACCGGATAAAACCCTGGCATCTCCGCCGTCTCTCCGCCAATCAAAGCGGCGCCCGCCTGTCTGCATCCTTCTGCCACACCGCTGACAATCGTCGCGATCCTCTCAGGAATATTTTTTCCACAGGCAATATAGTCAAGGAAGAACAATGGTTCGCCGCCCGCACATGCAATATCGTTTACACACATTGCCACGCAGTCGATACCAACTGTATTATGCTTGTCCATCAGGAATGCAAGTTTTAGTTTTGTGCCAACTCCGTCTGTGCCGGATACAAGCGTCGGCTCCTCCATACCCATAAAGCCTTTGAGCGAAAAGGCTCCCGAAAAACCGCCGATACCACCAAGTACCTCGTCTCTCATCGTTCCTTGGATATGTTTCTTCATCAGTTCTACGGCCTTGTAGCCAGCCTCGATATCCACACCTGCCTTCTTGTAATCCATGATGCCCCTCCATTTCTCACTGTAAAAATAATTCGCGCCATACAGCAAATAACAATTCCATATTTACTGCACGAGTTTTTTTGTTTTACGTCCCTATTGTAACATAGAATATTTCATTTGTCTTTCACTTTTTCATCGAAAATTCTTATATCATTGATAATATCAACTAATAAGAGCCGATGCAAAGATTCCGCCCTGCATCGGCTCTATTGCTGATGTTATTTTTTCAGTTTTGATATCACCGTGCGAATTGCCTCCTCAAGCTGCGTATCTTCCTCTCTTTCAATATCGGAGAAGCGTTTTCCTTCCGGCAGCTCCACAATAACATCCGGCGTGATACCGACACCGTGAATATTGCGTCCAAGCGGCGTGTAGTAATCCGCAATTGTCATTTTTACCGCCGAACCATCATCGAGCGGAATCACGGACTGCACAATACCTTTGCCAAAACTCTGCGTGCCAACCACCGTCGCAACACCATAATCCTGTACGGCTCCGGCAAAGATTTCCGACGCGCTCGCACTGTTGCCATTGATAATAACCGTCATCGGAATTTTTATCATATCCTTATCCGAATTATAATCTTCCTGGCGGCCATACTTATCCTTCATATAGACAATCAGTCCTTCCGGCAAAATTGGGTCAAGCATCTTGACAACGGTGTCCAGATTGCCGCCTGGGTTGTCGCGCAAATCAATTACAATCCCCTCCGCGCCCCAGTCCTGCAAAGACTCAATACCATCGATAAACTGTTTCGCCGTCACAACGTCAAATTCCGTAACTGTGATAAGTCCAAGCTTATGACCATTTTCCTCAAGCTTTTCCAATATTACCGTCTCCGCCTCGACAAATGCTCTTGTCACCTCGAAATCGAGATATTCCCCATCACGGTACATCGTGATCGTTACTTTTGTGCCTTCCTCGCCTTTCATCTTGGAGACAACAAGGTTTACATCCTGACCTGTGATATTTTCCCCATCGACCGCATACACAATATCCCCGGCCTTAATTCCAGCCTTCTGTGCAGGCGCTCCGGCAAACGGGCGTACAATACTAATCAGCTTTGTGCTTGGATCCTGGCTGACCAGACAGCCAATTCCACAATAAACACCGTTGGAACTCTGCATCATCGCGTCATATTCCTCCGGGGTATAGTAGCAGGAATACGGATCATGACAGGCATTGAGCAGCGCCCGATAAATTTCTGTTTTGTAATCGTCCTCACCGACCTCATACAAAAAATAATTGTCAATCAGGCGCATAATATAATTTGCTTTTTGATCAATCAGATTGTACTGATCCTTATTTCCGCCAGGATTCAAAAGATTTCCCGCCTCGCTGTTTGGCTCTTCCCCATCTTTTTCCCCTCGGTTTGTCTCTTCCAATTTTGCAGGATTTTCACTTGCATTGCCCACCAGCGCATACACTCCCGTAAAAATCAACGTAGTACATACAATGCCGATAATCATTCCGGCTACAAACTTGTTTTTCACGTCTGCTCCCATCTGCGTGTTTTGGCACGCGCACAAATTCTAATGACTGAAAAAGTATTCCCTTAAAATATTAATTATAACTCACATATTTTAAAGGGTCAACATAATTTCCATTTTCCGCAACAGAAAAATGCACATGCGGTCCGGTGGAGATACCCGTTGAACCGACCAGCGCAATCACCGAACCTTGAAGCACTTTATCTCCCGGCGACACAAGAAGCTTTGAACAGTGCATATAGTATGTAACAATACCGCCGCCATGATCGATCGCCACATAATTTCCCCTGCTTGCATTATAAGTCGCTTCTTTCACAGTCCCGGACAGAGAAGCGACAATTCTTGCGCCGTACACGCCGCCGATATCCAGCCCCCGGTGATAGGTACTCGCCCCGGCAGTCGGCGCTTTGCGAGGACCAAAATAAGCGTAGATTCTTCCGTCGCCTGGCAGCGGCCAAATCATTTTATCCGGGTTGGTCTCATCTTTTGCAACAACGCTGTCCGCAGCAGCAAGCCGTTTTGCATCGCTCTCAGATTCCGCTTTTTCCTTCGCAGCCTCGGCGGCTTTTGCCGCTTCCGCCGCCTTGCGCTTCCGCTCTTCCTCCTCTTTCTGCTTTCGCGCTTCTTCTTCCTTGCGCTTTCGCTCTTCCTCTTCAATACGTTTGCGCTCTTCTTCCTTAATTTGCTCAATGGATGCTTCCTGGTATAAAATCTGCTCGGCATAATCGGCAAATGTTTCCTCGTCCATCTCAATCTGCGCAAGGTAAATCTCAATCTCTGCACCTTTATCCGCAGATAAAGCAAGCAGTGTCTCCCTGTTAAACTCCGCTGTTTCTTTCAGTACATTCAAGTTTTCAATTTCTGCCTCCAAAAGCTTTTTATGCCCTTCTACAGCAAGTTTTGCATCCGTGTAAGCCTCCAGCAGATTCGCATCATACTCCGTGATTTTTTTCTGATACTCCACCCGGTTTAAAAGATCCGAAAGGCTGGACGAACCAAGGAACAGTTCAAGAATACTTGTTTCGCCGTTCTCATACATATACTGTATGCGCCGCTTCATCGCTTCATACTGTTCTGCTTCCGTCTTTTCTGCCTCTGCAAGCGCAACTCTGGTTTTTGCAAGATCCTCCTCCGCTGTGACAATATTGGATTCCAATTTTTCAATCTCCTCGTTCAGCTCGCCAATCTGCATATCCAACTGTTCAATATACGCGAGCAAATCCGACTTTTTCTGTTCATTCTCCCGAATCTGAGCTTCAATCTGCGCTTTCTTTTTCTCCAGCTCTGCCCGCTTTTTCTCTGCCTCTGCAAGCTTCTCCTCATAATCTTTTGCAAAAAGCACAAGATTCGGCGCTGTCCCCATAAATTGTTCGGTAAGGATCGCCGCCTCCGTCTGAAGTCCTCCTTTTGTCTCTGGCACAGACGACTGAAAAAACATAAGAAATGATATTCCAAACACAACAGTTTTATATATTTTTTTTGTTTTCTTTTTCATATCATATTTTCCTTCCAGAATCTGCTTATCTTTTCTTAGATGGTCTTTAACAATAAATAAGGCAGATTCTGCCAAAAATTTTGCCATATAAACTTTAAAAATTTAAATAGCTGCTTTAAAAATACTTTTTATCGTTTTTTACAGCCAACTTTCAAAAAACTTGCTGCACTACTAAACAACTCAAAAAGTATACCCGAAACTACCGAAACCGTCTTAACTGACGTTTTAATGTCAGCCACGTTCCAAACAAGCCAATACCAATCCCAATGCCAAAGGAAATCGGTATCAGTTTCGCAAAAAGCTGTTCTGCACTTAAAAACAGCATATTGCCCCCAAAAACACTGGTAAATTTCTCAGATATAAAATTTATAATTTTATGATAAATTCCATACAGCAACAAAAGCGGTATCGCCGCGCCCACTGTGCCGAGCAGCGCCCCTTCAATAAAATACGGCGCCTGGATAAAAAAATCAGTTGCGCCAATCAGCTTCATAATGGAAATTTCCTGCTGCCGCACCGCAACTCCTGTCGAGATCGTAGTGCTGATCAAAAAAACTGCAACCGCTGCTAAAATCGTGATAATCACTGTTGTGACCAATTTTACAATGCGATTTACACTATTGAGCGTATCTGCCACCTGTTTGGAATCATAAATCTGGCGCACGCCATCCAGTCCGCTTATATAGCGCACCAAAACATCCTGCATTGTAACATCATTGATATGTACCTCAAACGAAGCGGAATTCTCAAGCGGATTATCATCCCCAAAACTTGCGATCTGCTTTTCGTCAAGACTTGTCTCCTTATAGCGTTCCCACGCTTCCTCCGCCGAAACATAGACAACATAAGCCACCTCGGCGCGCTGACTGATCTGCTCTCTCAGCCATTCCACACGCCCGTCGCTGATCCCCTCGTCAAAAAACACGGTCACACCGACATTTGTCTCCGCGTTCTTAATTGCATACTGTAAATTGCCGAGCAAAAAATAAAAAATTCCAAACAGGAACAGACATGCCGTCATTGTACCAATGGAAGCAAGTGAAAACATCTGATTCCTTTTTAGATTTTTTCCTCCCTGTTTTATACTATAAACTACTGTGCTGATTCTTGGCATATGTATAACCACCTTTTTGATCGCTGACGATAATTCCGTTTCTGACTGTAATCACCCTTTTCTGCATCTCGTTGACAATCTCACGGTTATGCGTTACAACAACAACCGTTGTTCCTCTTCGATTGACCTCCTCCAAAAGATGCATAATCTCCCATGAATTTTTTGGGTCAAGGTTTCCGGTTGGCTCGTCCGCAAGCAAAATGACCGGATTATTTACAAGTGCTCTCGCAAGCGCCACACGCTGCTGTTCCCCTCCTGACAGTTCTTTTGGCAGCGACTTGTATTTGTCCGCAAGCCCGACAAGCGCAAGCATCCGCGGCGTCTGACGGTTAATCTCTCTTGTCGGAGTCTCAATCACACGCTGCGCAAACGCAACATTCTCAAATACAGTCCGATCCGGCAGCAATCTGAAATCCTGAAACACAACGCCCAGCTTTCGCCGGAATTTACTTATCTGCCAGCGGCGCAGCCGCGATAACTGCTTCCCTGCCACAAAGATCTTCCCGGAAGTCGGCTTAATCTCTTTTAGCATCAACTTAATCATTGTTGACTTCCCTGAACCACTGTTGCCGACAACAAACACAAATTCGCCTTTTCGTATCTCCAAATTAATATTTTTTAACGCCGGAATCCCGCTCTGGTATTCCTTTGACACATTCTCAAACAAAATTACCGGTGTGTCAATCTCCTTTAACTGGCTATCCAAATCGTATCTCAAGCCCACGTTCCTCTCATTCTTTCTGCCCGCATTCTTGTGCGGTTCCCTCAGTTTACTTAATTATATACGACAAGCATAGTACGACATTATGGCAAAAATCAGGCAACTTCGACATTTTTATATCATTTTTTATTTCACTTAACTACAAGCAAAAGTGAAAACAGATCGCCAGTCAAGTCAAAGTATACTGTTTTAATAAAAATATATTATTTTCTAAGATAGAAACGAATTTTCTTTCAAACTGCGATTTATAGACTAAATTTACTCTTTGACACTCCCCATGCCAAAAAGCAGAGGATTCTAGGCAGCTTACCAGATAAATTGCACGAAATTCCTATCTTTTTTAATTTCATTTTGTACCCGATCCATCGAAACCTAGGGAATTTTAAGCACGCTTGCAGCGAACTTCCTGAAAATTATCTGTAAGACAAAATTTATTGTATATCTGCTTTCTTGTGACATCCTCCCCCACCTATAGAGGCGGGGGCTTCCCGCCACATTCGGCAAG
>CAMUAR010000012.1 GCA_947086895.1 uncultured Lachnospiraceae bacterium
GTTTTTCGGAACACGAAAAACTCCGACGCACTCAACCGGCTAAAGCCGATAAAAATGGAGCTGACATAATGTCAGCTCCATTATGATAGTATTGATAATTACTGAAGTAATGACAATACGCCCTGTGTTGACTGATTTGCCTGAGCCAGCATGGACTGTGCAGCCTGCTGTAAGATGTTGCTCCTGGAGTAGTCAACCATCTCCTCAGCCATATCAACGTCACGGATACGGGACTCAGCTGCCTGCAAGTTTTCAGCAGTATTGTCTGCGTTCGCAATCGTGTGCTCCAATCTGTTCTGGTAAGCACCAAGCTCAGATCTCTGAGCAGATACGAACTCAAGAGCGCTGTTTACAGTATCAACAAGAGGTGTGATATCAGAACCTGCTGCACCATCTGTCAAAGAATCCCCTGGTGCTAAAGATCCATTACCTACTGCCAAACTACTTGCAGAACCGTAAATTGCATCCGCAATTGTACTAGCACCAATGCCAAGCGTATCACTCTTAATATCAGTAATATCTACAGTGATTGTCTGGTTGGAGTTTGCACCTACCTGGAATGTCTTTCCCTGGAATGAACCATCCAAAAGTTTCATGGTGTTGAACTCGGTCTGGGATGCGATACGATCGATCTCGGATGCAAGAGCTGCAACCTCTTTTGCGATTGCATAACGGTCAGCAGATACGTTAGTATCGTTTGAAGCCTGTACGGTCAGCTCACGCATTCTCTGAATACAGCTGTGAACTTCATTTAAAGCCCCCTCAGCGGTCTGGATCAAAGAAATGCCATCCTGCGCATTGGTAGAAGCCTGCTCCAGACCTCTGATCTGTCCGCGCATTTTCTCAGAAATCGAAAGACCTGCTGCGTCATCGCCAGCGCGATTAATTCTATAACCGGAAGATAACTTCTCGGAAGACTTTGCAAGGCTACTGGTAGAAATACCCAACTGTCTGTTGGTATTTACTGCTGTCATATTATGTTGTACTATCATAATGATTCCTCCTTGAATTTTAAACAGCATCCATGCTGTCAAATTTTTCATGCCCTTTTAATTAAGGCATCTTTAACCCGTACTTCCGGTTTTTTCTTCCGTCTTGCCTTAATGCCTGGCTTTTTCTGTTGTGTCAGTGGTAGTAGTTGGTATTGTTATATCAAGTAACTTACTTACTTGTCTTATATATCGGATAAATTTTAAAAAACTTAACCCCGTTTTAAAAATTTTTTCAAATTTATTTTGCAGCAATATATATATTAAATAAAGTAAAAATATACTCATTATATCAACTTTTAAAAAACATTTTTTCTTTTTACCTATTTAAATGCCGCTTAAAAAGACACCGAAAATCAAGTGTCTGTTATTATTAACATACCGCTTGATATTTGACGCAGACAACTCTTATGGTAAGCCTTCTTTTTGTGCCTGTATATAATCAAGTAGGAAATTAACCTTCTATCCTGCTTGCCGCACATCTTATACGCTACCTTGGTGCATACTTCCACTGCATGGGACTTCACAATCAAGTAAAAGAAGATACGCCTTCCCTGCTTGGACATCTGATGCGGAATGTAGCGTGCAGTACTTTGTACTTACTCTTCTCCTACTCATGCTAGGTGTTCATCCGCTTTTGCTGACATTTTTTTCTTTGGACATCCGTGTGCAATCGAGTAGGGAAGGTTTATCTTCCCTACTCGCCGCGCGACCTGTGTGCCGCGCCTGCGGCATAATTCCACTGCACGGGTCTGCGCATAAAAATGGAACAGCTACCATGGCGTGTTATGGTAGCTGTCCCTCATTACATGAAGAGCACGAATGTGCATAGGGACTTGCTGTTCCCTACGCTTGTTAGTTTACCATTATTACAGTCTTGTCAATATACAAATATTTCCAAATAACTGAAATTCTTACCAAATAAACAAAATTATATCATTTTATTGTATTTTTTCGACAACAATCTTAAAAGTTTTTTATTAAAAGCTAATGCGTAATTGTATATCTGCCTTCTTAACTGACTATTTAAAAATTAAGAAGATACAAGCTTATTATCTTTTTTTATCCATATAATATGCCTCGCCCTTACTCGCTCCAGAAATGGATTTATAATAGTTCGACACGGTTCGGTTGCTTACGTTAAATGTTTTGATCTGCTGTCTTCGAGAATCCAAATAAATATCCAGCTTTCGTTTGTTCTTCTGCTCCAAAGCCTGGATACGAACCCCCTGGTCTGTAAGAGTTTTAATTAGCTGCTGCATTGTTTCGATGCGCGCACGATACTCTTTCTGATCTGCCAAAACTGCCTCACGAATTCTCCCAAACGTATTTTCAAATCCTTGGTCATACTGCTCCAACAGTTTTAACAATTCTTCTTTTTCTGATAACGTGTTTTCAAACGCTTCCTCGGAAACAGGCTCCGTGTCCAAGATCGCTTCCTGATTCAAGGTAACTTGATATATTTTTTTTAACAGCTCTTGTTTGCATACAAGGCATTTTTCCAACATATCAAGTTGTGTTATAACCTGATCTTTTTGGTTCATAAAATTTTACAGGCACAAAAACCTGCCATCTTTTCACGGCAGGAGGCATGCCGTCCTCCTTGTATCAATGTATTTAGGTTGTTCGAGGGATACCTATAAACCCTTCCCTAAACCTGTTTCTTCACATCCTCTGTCTAAGGAGATATGGACTTGCTGTATAAAGAATATGATATGGATACAACTACAATAAATCTTTATTGAAATTATAGAATCTTTTTTTACTTCACCTGCATCTTATTTTGTTTCATAACTTCTTTCCAGGTATCACGCATTTCACGAATATATTTTAACGCATCCTCCACAATTTCCTTGTCTTTTTTAATATTCGCCTCGACCAGCCTGCGGTAAATATAATCATAAACCAATTCAAAATCCTTGGCGACAGGATATTTAAAGTTTAATGTACCTCGGAATTCCATAATAATTTTCTGTGCCTTAATCAAATTTTCATTTGCTTTTGCTATATTTTTATCCTCAATTGCATAGATCGCTTTATTGCAGAATTTAATGGCTCCTTCATACAGCATTAAAGTCAGTTCAGCCGGTGATGCCGTGTTGATTTTTACACCTTGGTACGTCTGGGCAATATTCGTGTTTGGCGTCATAACATAACTGTTACTGAAAACTTATAAAAAGTTGTAAACTTTTATTTTTGACGAACATTCGTCAATCTTTTTGAAATCTTTAAAAGTTCTTTTCATCTCCTGTTTTACAGTAACTTTCTCCCTTCTTAATATTTATAACGATAAATGAGCAACATCCAAAAAAATTTTTTTCGTGATATGAATTTTCCAAATCAGCTGCTCCAAAAGAACCTTTCGGAAATATGGTGCATGAAAAGCACAGCTTATATCTGTGTATTTTCATTGTTTGCTTATAATGGATTTTCTTGTATAATACTTTCTATTTGCTCATCTATAATTTATTCTATCAATAAATATTATAAAAATCAATAGTTATATAATTTTAGACACGGCAATAGCACCCAGCCTTTCGAAACCACAGCAGATTTATTGTACTTGATTCCATGCACATATCCGCAAAATTCTTGATCGAACTACATTGAAAAACACAGTACACTGTATATTTCAATAAATTATGTTTCTCATCAAATCAAAAATTATTTCGATAAGGACTGGATGCCCTGTAAATTTTGTTCTATTCTTCCGACCATGCTGCTTTCTGCACAGCCAAAAAACAATGATAATCTATCTTTCTATACACATACCACCTGCTAACTACTGTCCTGTGGACATTCCCATCAGCGCTGCAAGAGAGTTTGTCTGAGAATTCAGTTTTGCCATTGCAGTTTCCATCGCAGTAAACTGCTTGTAATAGCGATCCTCAATATCTTTTAATTTGCTCTCCATCTTTTTCAGATCGTCCTTGTAGGTCTTAAGATCCTTTGTCATCGTCTTATCGTTGTAGAAGGTAAACGCGCTGCTTGTCTTGGTTGACTTCATCTTCTCCTGCATCGCGTCATAAAGCTTGCCTGCAACTGTTGAAAGGATTGTCATAACCTTTTCTGGATCTTCATCGATCGCCGCTTTCAATTTGTTTGTCTTATCCGATACTGAAGCATCATCTTCATCCCCATTGATATGAAGCTTGCCGTACTCTGCATAGTCTGTTGTTCCAATTCCAAGAGAGCCGAGAGAGTATGTCTTGCCATTGTAAGATACGGCTCCCTGCATAATGGTTCTCATTGTGCTTACAAGACTGCTGAGCGTGTCATCGCGGCGCAGAAGGGAATCTTTAATCTTGTTCTCCCACTTCTCAATCTGCTCCTCCGTCATCGCTTCGCGCTCCTCGGAAGTAAGCGGTTCATAGCCGCGTGCGGAATCTGCATTGTACGCATCGTTCATCTCGCCCAATACTTCATTGTACTGCTTGATAAAATCTTTTACCATATCATAAACAGCAGAAGTATCTTTGGACACATTGATTGACAAAGATTCTGTCGTCACGCCCTTCAACTCCAGCGTAAGACCATTGACGGACACGCTGTTGCTGCCGTTGATTAACTCAACGCCGTTATAATTTATGATGCTGTCTGTCGCTTCCTGCAAACTCAGTTTGGTTCGGTCACAATCATACGTTACTGTACCGTTATCATTTTTTGTAAATGTTATATTGGTAAGCCCAAGATTCTCCAGGTTATTGCCTGGAATCTGGTCTGCCGGATCGGTGCTCTCTGCATTCTGCACGCTTGCAAATGCTGCAAGCTTCTGACCGAGTTCAACGCTGGTATCATAATACGGATTTCCCGCACCAGCGCCCTTATCAAACGCCTCTTTTACACCCTTTACATACTCGGTCGCCGCCTTGTCCACAGCTTTCTCAACCGCTTTTTTCTTATCGTCCTCGTCAGGGGTCTCGCCGTCTTTTAAACTCGCCAAATAAGCATCCTCGGCATCCTTTTTCACTTTCTCCAGATCAACGTCAGCAAGCTCACCTTTTTTATACTTCTCTGTAAGATCCCTGGAAACCTTGTTTGCCGCCAGCGCATTCAGCGTGTCAATCGCCGCGTTTCTCTCATCATCATCCGCAGCGTTCTTGTAAGCTGCCATCGCATCGTCCGCCTGCTTGCGGAACGTAGAATTCAGTTTTGAGTAATCAATAAGGTCGCGGACATCCTGTCTCTCCGCCTTGTCAAGCATTGTGACAGTTTCTATGCTGAACGCATTTTCCACGCCGCTTCCCGACGCGCCGATAAAAAATCTCTTCTGAGCAGTGTCATAACTTGCGTTAAGACCTGCCTCTTTGCACGCGCTGAGAAAATCATTGATCGTTGTCTCATCTGTGATGCTAAGGTCTACCTGTTTGTCGCCGGATGTAATCCGTACTACAGTTTCCTTCGATGTGCTGGATGTATCAAAACCAAGGTCTTTTAATTTGGTACTTCCAGAAATCGGAACCGTTTCGCCCTTATCGTTTGTCACAGTTTTATCAAGTTTCAGACTCGACACAAACTGCGAGTTTGCCATCTGCTTTACCTGAACCTGATGCGTGCCGGTAACCGCCGAGGAATTTGCCGTCGCGGAGAGCTTTGTCTCATCAGACGACGTCACTTTTTTTGCCAGATAATTTCCCTGTGTTTTTACTTTATTGAGCGAACCGGTGTAGAGCGCGTAGATCTTTTTGTTCAGCTCCGCCCATTTTTCCTGCTTCCACTCATGTTTTGTAATTTTATTTTCTATCTTTGTCTTTTTTGTGTTCTGTGCTTTCATCAATTCTTTGATGATGCTCTCCGTATCAAGGCCGGAGATCAAACCTGACATTCGAATTCCCATTGTTTCCCCCTTTTCCCGCCAAAAAACTTAACGGCGCTCATCTACCAGAATTCCTGCCAGCTCCCACATTTTCTCAACCATCTCAAGCGTTTCTTCCGGCGGAATCTCACGAATCACTTCGTTCGTTTCCTTATCCATCACTTTGATGGATACGCGCTTTGTCGCCTCGTGATAGGAAAATTCACATTTTGTTCTGGCATGTTTCATTTTCAAAGCATTGTTTGCCTTGCTGACTGCATGTTTTACCATGCTTAAATTCTTTTCCTTTTCCCGATCCTGCTCTGTACCGCTGTTGCCTGCTTCACTTCCATTTGATTGGACAACCGGCTGTGTTTCTATCACAGGTACTTTTGTTTCTGCCTGTACAACAGGCTCTGTTTTAGCCACCTTCTCTACCGTCTGCTTTGGCGCTTCATAGGCAGCTGCTGCATTGATTACTGAAATTGACATACGCCTACACCTCCATGTGTGATAATGTTCTATCCTTTTTTCGCTATGTTGCGCACAAAAAGCACACAACACAAGACCTTTGTAACATTTATCGGTCAATTTCCAGAATTTTTTAACCTCTTGTATCAAAAAAGTGTGCAGTTCGGCATCTTATTTACAGCAATTTACTTAATGCTTCCATTGGTATTTCCTCATTTGCCGCTTCCTTGTTGGACTGCTGTATCTGCATATAAAGTTCTTTGCGGTAGATCGCAACACTCTTTGGAGCACTGACACCGACTTTCACCTGATCACCCTTGATCTCTAATATTGTAATTTCAATATCATTTCCAAGTACAATCGATTCGTTCGCTTTTCTTGAAAGGGCTAACATACATTATCATCCCCCTTTGCTTCTTTCATTTTCCGAAACTGCTCGTAAACCGGAAATTTAACGGGATAATCTGTATTGTCAACCACAACCTGACAACCCTTTCTTGTATCAGCATTAATAACAAACGGCGCTTTTAAATTGCTTGTCATTTTTGTGATATCCGGCGGTATTGTCAACGTGACAAAAACTGCAACGTTCTCATCCGTCAATTCCCCAAGCTTTGCAAGCAGCCCATCCTCCACAACCGGGTCATAGTCATTCTTTACGGAGAGTGGATTTATAATCGGCAGCGCGAGCGCTGGTTCATCCAGACTTTGCAGCCATGAGATCAACGGCCTTTCTTCATTTTCATTATTAAAAAGAATTGCATACCTCTTACAGTCCTCAAAGCCCATAATCCCATTTTCAAAGGTTAAAACCTTATCATCCGCAAGGTCAATCTCACCAAAATGCTTTGTTTTTACCAGCATGATAACTCCTCCGTTCTAAAAACGATCGTTTAATGCCTGCTTGTTTTCAAATCATCAAACTGCCGCTGTTTTTACAGGAAATCAAGAAGCGTCGTCTGCACAGACTGCGCCGCAGCGGACAAGGACGCATTGTAAATAGAATACATCGCGCGAAATTTAATAATTGTATCTACCATATTGACATCCTCGTTTGTGGACAGCAGATCTGTAAAATCTGTTTTTTCATCACCCAGCCTGCTCTCCGTCAACTGCAAACGCACATACCGAGCACCTAAGTCGGATGTCGCCACATTGACAACATCCTGCTGCTGTTCAATTTTTGTCAATGCCCTTCCAAAAGTGTCCTGCATCACTTCTGACTTTAGTGTTAATTCTGTATTCATAAGCTCAAGCATCTCATTCAGCTTGCTCTCCTGCTCCGCTGTAATTTTTGTGTCTTTGAGCATTTCTTCGATCTCAGCAATCTTTGCTTCTGTCGCTATCACATCATTTACAGCGCTTAGCATCTCGTCGATGGTTCTGCCTGCATCATGCTGTATCGCGTCATAGCCTTGTGTGTTAATTGTAATTTTCTGATCAAAGTTCACCTCGTATTTGATCTCTTGATTCTCCTTTGTATATACAACAGGTTCCTTATCCTCATCTGACAGATCTGTTACAGTACAATTAAAATAGTGTTCCGGCCGCAAATCATTCTTAACAAAATTTGTCTTTTCGTAAGTAACTTCAATATTATCTTCATACCGCAGTTCATCGTACATATCTTTGGAGAGCAAAAGTTCGCCGGTATCTGGAAGATATCGTATCCCATCACCGTCCTCCAGCTCATAAGCGCCCTCTTCCGTGGAAAGCATACTGTCGATATCGGTAATTTCATCATAGCCCGTAATATTGCCTTCGTCGTCAAACTGCGGAATACGAATTTCTATCTTTCCATCTTCCTGCGGATCATCAAGCGAATTATAGGAGAGACGAATACGGTACACATCAACCATATTTGGCTTGTTTGATAAATCCGTATCCCCTGGGTTGTCCGGATCATACTGACTCAGATTGCAGTCGTTCACCGCTTTCTTTATAACATCAATATTTTTGCTGCTGAACTGCTCTGTAATTTCGTATTTCTCATTTGACTGCGTCTCATCAAAAACAAGGCTTGTGTTTGTTTTATAGCCGGTAAATACATAGCGCCCCGCATAATTTGTATCGCCTTCCTGATAGATCTGCTGCTTCATCTCCGTAAGATTTTTGATAATTGTATTGCGGTCGTCCGCATCCAGCGTATCGTTTGCCCCCTGCACACAGTATGTGTGTACCTGCGACAAAATGGAGTTCACAACCTTTAATGCTCCCTCTGTCACATCCATCCATGCGATCGCATCTGGAATATTTTTTTCATGATACTGCGTCAGCTCAGATAAGTTTGTGCGCAGTTTCAGCGAGCGCACAGCAACAATCGGGTCCTCGGACGGCTTCTGAATCTTCTTTCCTGTAGCATACTGCTGTTCCAGCTTTGAGAGGGAATTTTTATTCCCATTGATGTTGTACAGCATATTGTTTGTCATCATTCGGTTTGTAATTCTCATAATAACCCCCTTGCCGGAGCGCTTTTGCGCAGATCATGTAATTTGAATTTGTGACGCTCCAGCACAAATTTTTTTGTAATTATAGAATATCGATCTGCTATACTCTTAGAATCCCTGCAAAACATTGCCCGCACAGTCAAACAACGGACTGCTGCTCCATCGAAGCCTATGAAGTAACTATGGCGATCGTGCGAATCTGCTTATCAGCCATTACTTACACTCCCATATAGTTGATCAGCTTATCATAAATCTGGTTCATCACAGTAACGGACTGCGCTGACAGATTATATGCGGTCTGGTAGCGGATTAAATTCATCGCCTCTTCCTCGGTATCGACGCCGCTGACAGAAAGACGCTGATTATCGATGCTGGAACAAATATTTTGCTGGCTTTTCGAAAATCCTTCCGCCTTGCTTGTGTCAATGCCAATTTCTGCGACAAGCGTCTGGAAAAAGTATCCTGGCGCGCCCTGCCGGAACATATTGACATCTGTTTTTAACGCAATTAACTTGTGTGCAATATCTGCCTGCTCAACACCATTTGTAATATCGGATGCTGCCACTACTTTCTTTCCATCACGGATCAGTGCTGTTGTAATTTTAAAATTCTCCGCGGTCATCAGATAGTACGACCCATAATTTACAGTGCTTTCCGAGTCAACAAAAGATCTTGCAATAATTCCCTCCGCTTCATCCTCCTCGGACTGTCCAAACACAAAGTCCCTTCCCGTCACGGTCTCCCTGGCATTGAAGAAATCAAGTCCCTTCTCGTTATTTAAATCTACGCCGCTTGTATGCACCTCATTAAACGCCCTGGAGAATGTGCGGATAAATTCATTGAGCTGCGCCATATAGTAAGGAACACCTTTATAATCCACATCCCTGCCGATAATCACTTCCGCATTATCCTGAGTCTTTGAGATCGGCGTCGCTTCATCAAGTTCAAACTCATAGACATAATCCCCGTTTGCATCCTGCTTTACAACAAAACTTGTGTAATTGTAAGCGCGGTTTCCCACTGTGATTACACCCTGCGGAGCAATATTTAACTTTGCAAGGTCATTGACTGTCGTTCCGGTGACGGTAAGCGTTGTGTCCCCGTCCATAACATCCGCACTGCCTTTAAACGCCTCTTTGTTGTTGCCGTCACGCACCGCAAAAAGTGCTCCTAAAGTGCCGCCAAGCTGCTTGCCCGCATAGTCAAACGACTGACCGTTGCTCCATCGAAGCCCATAGAGACCATCCTCGTCTGTCTGGTTTGTCAAGTGATTCTGAGGCACAACAATAAGTTCGTTATAGTTGTAAGAGCTTACAAGAATCTGAGAATTGATCGACACAACATAAGTCGATGCTCCGACCTCCTCATTTCCAACCACATTTTCCCGCACCGTGACATTACAAATCTGAGAAAGCTCATCCACAAGAAGGTTTCTGGTATCCCGCAAATCATTTGCTGTACCGCCGTTGACCTCAAGAGTATTGATCTGTTTTGTCAATGTGGCAATCTGCTTTGCAAGAGAATTAATGCGGTCCACCTGGTTTTTGATCTCGAAATTGCACTCCTCCTGGACACTTTTCATATTGTTGTATAATGTATTAAAATATTCACATAAATTCTGACCAAAATTTGTCACCTGCGTTCGAACTGCAAGGTCTGCCGGTTTCTTCGAAAATTCTTGAAGCGTATCATAAAAAGAATTAAAAATTGTTGTAAATCCATCAACGCTCACCTCATTGAAATAGCTCTCGATTTCATCCATATAGTGTTCTTTTGTTAGATATTCTCCATACATTGTGTTGTTTGTACGGTATTTTACATCATAATATTCATTTCGCATCTGTACCACACCGGTCACATCCACACCAGTACCTGCCATACCATAATTGTTATTTACACGCAGAGCGCTGCTCGCCTGCTGTTTTACAATCTGCCTGCAATAACCGTCGGTTTCCGTGTTGGAAATATTGTGTGCCGTTGTGTTGATACCGCCCATGGCCGTGTACAAACCCGATTTTGAAATGGATAATCCAAAAAATGTACTTGGCATTGTTCTACCTCTTTTCTATAATAACTGCAAGTTTCCCTGCAAGCTTTAATAAATAAGTGTCTGCTAAAAAACGATTTCTAAAACTTTCAACTTCGATAAAAGTTTTTATAATTACATGTTGGATACAACATGTTCCAACATCTCGTCAACCACGTTCATATAGCGTGCTGCCGCGTTATATGCATGTTGATAGCGGATCAGATTTGTAAGCTCTTCGTCCGAAGATACCGCGGTCGTCGAAAGTCTTTTGTTCTCGATGCTCTGAACCAGCATATCTTGTTTTTCCGCCGCTGTAATCAAGGTGTCTCCCCGATTCGCAAGCTCTGCGATAAACGCGGTATAATAACTGTCAAAATTATAGACTGTATAATTGTTCGGCGAAAGTGCGGCAAATTTCTCCTGCCACTTATTAAGCAGTTCTTCCGCCGTCTTAATATCAAATTCTCCGGTCTTATCGTTTTTGTTAAGCGGGAGCATCGACTTATCTTCAAGGATATTTTCGTTGATCTCAATCTCGCCAAGCGTATACATTGTATAATTGTCGAGTGGATCTTCCTCGTTGTAGATCATCAGCTCCGTGCCGTCCGCAAGCGTTACGGTCTCATAGCGCGGCGTCGATTTTCTGCTGAACAATTCCGTACCCGCAGTATTCTTTTCATCCATACCAATCGGCGCGTTTTCCTTGTCAAAAATACGCACGGTATCGCCTGCATTGTAAGTGACTGTGCTTCCGTCGCGCTTTGTGATCGTCACGGACTCGCCAAGCACATACTCCTTATTTGGACAGAGAATATCGTTGATTGTTGTGACAATGCCATGGACAAGCTGATCAAACTGCGCCTGCACGGTCATAATAACCGACGGTTCAATCTGGCTGTTATATTTATCTACCTCAAGCTGGTAGTTTGCCATAGCAAGTTTGTAAGCATCCTCATCAAAATAATCGTCCTCTGTAAAATCAGCTTCCGATGGTTTGATCGGCAGATCGGAATACTTGCCGACCCTTGTGCCTCTGGCTAAAATCAGTCCCTTCAGCCCACCGATATCCGTGTTGTTTTTTGCTTCTGGAATCCGGTCAAAATTAAATACTTCCCGGTCTCCGTAAATCGGCCATGTCGGCACAAGCATGTTTGTGCTGTTGCAGATTCGCTCCGCCTCGCTCTTTGCCTTCTCAAATGCCTCCTCATCGCCGCCGTACTCCTTCGTAAGTTGTTTTGTCAAAAGTTCTACCTGCGGTGTTGTGGACATATGGAATACGGTTCCCTCCGTCACAAACGGCATCTGTTCCACAAGCACAGACACCTGGCCGTTCATGCCTTCGCGGTATGTAACATTGACATACTCTCCAAGCTCATCAAGCAAAAGATTTCGCTGATCGCGCAGGTCGTTTGCATTCTCAATGCCATTGCCCTCGTTCTGGCATATTTTTTTGTTCAGCTCCGCAATCGTATCTCCAATTTCATTGATGCGCGCCACTTTCGACTCAATCTGCTCGTTTAAGTTTACCTGATATTTGCGAATTTGGTTGTAAATATTCTCAGCGCGCTCGGTAAAACTAACTGCCGTCTGCACAAGCGACGCTCTTGTCACAATGCTTTCTGGTTCTTTTGCAAGTTCCTGCAGCGACACCCAAAAATCCTTTAAGGAATTCTGAAACGCAACTCCCTCCACCTCACCAAACACATTTTCCATCTCCTCGACGGCTTCATACTGTGTTCGATAAAAAGATTCGCGCCCAATTTCCTGGCGGTACGCTTTATCAAGAAAAATATCGCGAACCTGCTTTACTTCCTCCGCATTGACGCCAAGTCCAGTCTGCATTTTTGAGATGGCGTTCTGTCCTACGGTCAAGTACGAAGCGGTTCCGAGAATCATCTGCTGTCTTACAAATCCCGGCGTATCCACATTCGCCAAATTGTGCGCCGTTGTGTTGATGGAATACTGGCTCATGCTTAAGCCCGATTTTCCCACCCATAAATTACTCATCAAGCCCATAATATCACCTCATATCTACTTGCGGTTTCAAATTTACTTGACAAAAGAAGATTTTTTATTTCTTTTGCTTATGATATAGAAGATTTCTGTTCACATCTCTTTTTAAGATGTATATTTTTCGCGCAATCGGGTATAAAGATTTTCCCCCTGCATACATTCAGCCAGCAGTTTTTCACTGCTGGCTGAGCCGCAAAAAGATTCCGCACCCGTACCGGATACCGGAAGGCCTAACTTCTTGCCTGCCCGCTGCGCTTGTACCGACGATTACTGACGCGCGTCGAACATCCCTGTTCGTCCGACGGTTGATTCGTCCGTGTACGCATTTTTCGTATAGCTTCCGCTCCCCGGTGACATCCTTGTGCTCTGAATCAAATTCATATTGAATTCTATCATTTCTAGGGATTGTTCAATTAAAGATTGGTTTTGAATATTTGCATCGGATAATCTTTTTAGAATTGCAGTGAGTGAATCGTGAAGCTGCGCTAGTTCCTGCTGCTCTTTGGGCTGCTGCTCCAAAAGACCAATCAGCTTTTTTAACGTCAGCGTCTTTGGGTTTCGATTCAATACAATTCCCATATTTACAATGACCTCATCCCTTTTATGCTCCAGTGCGGTGACAGTCTCAACCGTAAGCTGTTCCTGCTCCGTGATCCGCTGAAGGGCGGTGAGGTCATTATCAATAATAATTTTTATTTTTGCTTCTTCGAGCGGGAGGAGCTTTTTGTAAACCTCTTCCTCCTGCTTCAATACTGCAATCAATTCTTCGATCAGGCTTGCCAAAGGTCATTCCTCCGTCTAAAATGGATATCCGGTGAGCAGCTTGTCTGCCAATGCGTCCATGTCCATCTGATAAGTACCGGCCGCCATTTTCTGCTTGATATCCGCCACTAAATTTTCTCTGACATCCGGTGCTTTCGCCACGGCTGCTCTCGCCACCTGTACATCCCGCCCTGTCTGAGAAATCTCGACGCGATCCGACTTTCCTGACTTTTTCGAATTTACTGATTTTTTTGTACTATTTGCCTGATAAAGCTGGCTGACACGGTTGCACGCATCAATACGCATAATGATCACCACCTGACTTTTTTCTGGTAAAACCTACCCCATTAAGGCTGCACGTGTATTGCTTCTGTTTTATTTATCGGATGTTTTTCGAATTACTTTAGTCCAATTCAAAAAATCCAGAGAAATCAAATGTTGCAAAATAATCTTTCGGCGTTTCTGCACGGCGAATCAATCGAACGGAACCATCCCCGCAAAGTAGTAATTCCGCGGATCTTAACTTTCCATTGTAGTTATACCCCATGGAAAAACCATGCGCTCCGGTGTCGTGAATCGCTAAATAATCTCCAACTGCAATTTCTGGAAACATACGGTCAACTGCAAACTTATCATTGTTTTCGCAGAGGGATCCCACCACATCATACTTGTGGTCACACGGGCAGTTCTCCTTGCCAAGCACTGTAATATGATGGTACGCACCGTACATTGCCGGGCGCATCAAATTAACAGCACACGCATCCACACCAATGTATTCTTTATAAATATGTTTTTCATGAATTGCTTTTGTGATTAAATTTCCATAAGGTGCAAGCATATATCGTCCAAGTTCTGTGAAAATCGCAACATTTCCAAGCCCTGCCGGCACTAAAATTTCTTCGTATGCTCTTCTGACGCCTTCTCCGATCGCCTCAATATCATTCGCCTGCTGTTCTGGATGGTACGGCACGCCAATGCCCCCGGAAAGATTGATAAACGTAATATTTGCCCCTGTTTCCTGCTTAAGCCATACTGCAAGTTCAAACAGCGTTTTTGCAAGCGCCGGGTAATAATCGTTTGTTACCGTATTGCTCACCAAAAAAGAATGAATCCCGAAATTTCTTGCGCCGAGAGCCATCAGCTTTTTATAGCCGTCCGCCATCTGCTGTTTTGTAAATCCATACTTTGCATCGCCTGGATTGTCCATAATGCCGTTGCTGACCTCGTAGATTCCACCCGGATTATAACGGCAGCAAATGGTCTTTGGCACGCCGCACTCCTTCTCGATAAAATCAATGTGAGTGTAATCATCCAGATTAATATAAGCTCCCAGTTCTTTCGCCTTGGTAAATTCACCGGCGGGCGTATCATTTGAGGAAAACATAATATCTGTGCCGCAGATTCCAACCGCCTCCGACATCATCAATTCCGTAAGAGATGAACAGTCTGTACCGCAGCCTTCTTCTTTTAAAATTTGGAGAATATACGGGTTTGGAGTTGCTTTTACCGCAAAATATTCCTTGTAGCCTTTGTTCCACGAAAATGCTTTTTTCAGCCTTCTCGCATTTTCTCTAATTGCCGTTTCATCATAAATATGAAATGGCGTTGGGTACGTTTTCGCAATTTCCTCAACTTGTTCTTTTGTTACAAATGGCAATTTTGTGTTCATATTTCCTCTCATTCCGCCGCACAAGCGGCATTCTATTTTTGCCTGCGGATGGTTCGGTTTTTCTTGTTTTACTGGACTTTTACAGGCAGTCTGCTATTTCAGTAGCAATTCTACTATCTTTTCAGAAGCATGTCCAGTATCAAATGAATTGTATTTTTTACAAAAATTCTGATAACGCTCCCTGTATTTTGTTGAAATTCTATTATAGTTATCATTATGCTGTCCCAAAGTTTTATTATAATCTGTCTCCAGTTCCGCTTCCTTTTGCGTCTTTGTGATTGCCTGCACCAGTTCTTCTGTTGTTGTGACGATAGGTCCCGGCACTTCCTGTTCCATATCAAAATAAAAGCCGCGCAGATTATCACGGTACGCTTCCAGATCATAAGCATAAAAAAATATTGGTCGGTGCAAAATGCTATAATCAAACATAACAGAAGAATAATCTGTAATCAGCAGTTCGGAAATGCGGTACAATACTGCGATATCTGCCTCGTCGCCCACCGGATACACAAACCCTTCAAACGTTCCCCAATCCTTCTTTTCACGCACCATATAATGATACTTGACCACAAGGATATATTCTTCTCCAAATGCCCGGCGCATCGCTTCAAAATCCATCGGGGAATCAAAACGATAATCCGCTTTATTGTAAAATGCATTGTCGCGCCAGGTCGGAGCATAGAGCATAACGCGCTTTTTTGCAGGAAGTCCAAGCTTTTGTTTTTCTTTTTCTGCCATTTCTTTTGAGAGCGGCAAAAACAAGATATCATTTCTCGGATAACCAATTTCAAGCATTTTCTTAGAATACCCAAATGCCTGCCGAAACACTTTTGTAGAAAAAGAATTCTGCGAGATCAGAAAGTCCCAAGTCTCAGTATTTCTTACAAACTCCCGCTTGTAATCCTCCAATGTCTCCTCGCCTGCCATATAGAGTGCCTCCAAATCAAGCGCCAGTTTTTTCAGCGGCGTACCGTGCCAAGTCTGAAGATATTTTACGCCTTTGCGCTTAATGATATAATTCTGAAAACGTGTGTCCGACACCCATACGCCCGCACAGGCCATAGTAATGTAATACAACAAACGTGCATTTTTTAAAAGTTTCACTCTGCCGGGAAGTTTTCCTTTATACTTTTTCGGCTCATCCAAAATATAATAGCATCTGTACTTCTGGTCAAGCCCTAATTCCACTATTTTTTCATAAATTGCTCTCGGACTTCCTGTCGCGTTTCTGCCAAGGCTGCTCTGAAATACAATTTTTTGCGAATCGACCGGCAAAAGACGCGCCATAACCGCATAGAACCACAACATGGCTTTTTTTAAGATTTGTTTTAATTTTCCCATTTCAGCACCTGCTGCCCAAATATAGAAACAAATATACCTATTTCAAGACTTTCGCCGCAAGATTTTTGTCAAATAGATCTGTCTTGATTTTCGTTGTGGAAATCCCCTCTGTTCTCGGCAGGTACACTACCTCGCAGTAATCCTTTAAAAAATCAAATTTTCCTGCCCAGTCGTCCCCCATCACAAACACATCAATTTTATTATTTACAACATCATCAATCTTCTGCTCCCAATTATATTCTGGAAGCACCTCGTCCACATAGCGGATGGATTCCAGTATTGTTTTTCGATCCTCATAGCTGTAATATGCCTTTTTATTTTTAATTGCATTAAATTCATCTGTTGACAACACGACAACCAAATAATCCCCCAGCGCCTTTGCACGCCGCAAAATATTAATATGCCCTACATGAAGTAAATCAAACGTTCCATAAGTAATTACTTTCTTCAAAATGATCCCTCGTTTCTGCACTGCGTTCTTTTTCTTATCGTATCAAAACAAAAACTGTCTTTCAAAATATTTGCATCCAGCAGCGCACAGATACAAAATATGATTATCCTTTTCTTTTTGATATGCTCCAATATAAATTGTACTTGTTTCGTTAAACAGAATCTTCTGGCTTTACTTCTTTCATCTCTTCCCTGTCATGATTCATCTCCACTATAGAGGCAAGATAAATTGGCCGGTTTTTCACCTCAAGATAAATTTTTCCCAAATACTGTCCGAGAATACCCATGCAAAACAGCTGCACGCCGCTGATGCCAAGCACCATGCAGGCGAGGGAAGGCCATCCTCCCACCGGGTCGCCCCACAGGAGCGTCTTGATAATAATATAAACAATTGTGATAAACGCTCCGATGCAAAACAGCACTCCGATCCCAGAAACAAGCGCGAGCGGAACTGTGGAAAAACCGATAATTCCCTCCAAAGAATACTTTAAAAGTTTCCAGAACGACCACTTTGTTTTCCCCGCCGCACGCTCAACATTTTTATAAGGAATCCATTTTGTGTGAAAACCAACCCAGCTGAAAATTCCTTTTGTAAAACGATTGCGCTCGCTCATCTTTAAAACAGCGTCAACCATCTGTCTGCTCATCAGCCGGTAATCCACCTCGCCATCCACCACCTCGATTTTGCTGAGCTTTGCCAGCACGCGGTAAAACTTCCGCGATACAAACGAGCGCAGTTTCGGCTCACCCTTTCTGGAAACGCGGCATGCGGCGGCGCTGTCGTACCCTTCGCTGCGGATGCTTCGATACATCTCAATAAGCAGTTTTGGCGGATGCTGTAAATCCGCGTCAATCACCGCGACAAGATTTCCCGTCGCATGCTCAAGCCCTGCGTACATTGCCGCTTCCTTTCCAAAATTTCTTGAGAAAGAAATATAACATACCCGTCTATCCTGCTGGCGCAGTTTTTTCATTTTTTCAAGCGTCTTGTCAACAGACCCGTCATTGACAAACAAAATCTCAAAATCCGCCTGTTCGAACATCTGTTCTGCAACCCGGCAGATCTCCTGATAAAACAGATCAATAACTTCCTCCTCATTGTAACAGGGTACGACCGCCGTTATTTTATCTTTTTTTGTATTGCTGTAATTTTCCTGTCCTTCCACCCTGCCCCTCCATAATTGACGGTTTGCATCTCCAATATCCAGAGTTCTTTTGTATATTTCACAATCTTCTTAATTATGCCGGATTTTATGGTTCTTGACACAAACAATAAAATTCTTATGGAACCATTTAGAATCTTCTCCCCCGAAGTGAAATGCCCTGCCGCCTACAGCGCGTCTTTTAAAAATTCTATTGAATTTGCCCGCATTTTTCCAATTCTGCGCCTTAATCCAGCTTTATCCTCAATGGTAAACTGCCCCATATTTTTAAAATCTTTCCCGTCCATCAGCAGGTGTTTTTCCATGCCAAGCTCCATCAATAAATCCGATGTTCTGCTGCCGGTTTCGGAATGAAGCATCGAGATAAACGGCCGTTCGTAAATTATGGAAAACACTGTGCCGTGAAAGGAATTTGTAACCACATACTCCGCTTTTTCCATCTCGCCCAAAAATTCCCCCGGATGTTCTGTAAAAAAAGAAGGCAGCTCATTGCGGAACACTTTTCCCTGCCTTCTTTGAATAATCGGCAGACCCGTCACGACGGACAGCTTATTTGCCAGCCGCACAAGTTTTTTGTTTGTCTCCATCATATAGACTAAAATATATTTCTCTTTCCTCTCAGAAGGCACTTTGATTTCATCATACTCTGCGCGTTCCAGCAAAAGTGTTGGGTCTAACACTACCGGAACTTCCCTTCCAAACGCCTCCGACACCTCCGCCGCTGCGGATGGCTCACGCACCGACACCGCGTCAAATTTTTGTATCGCTGATTTATACTGTTCCCTGTACTGCGCTGGAAAACGTTCTCTTCCAACGCTCGCGGCATAAGCGATTTTTTTCGCTCTCTCCTCGGCAAAATCAAGAATGTATGCCGGGTCAAAGCCCCCTGTATGATCTGGGTTCCAAACCTGATCGCTGCCGACAATATAGCAGTCAAGTCCCGGCGGGTTATTCTTTAATTCCTCCCAAGTGCGATAATCTCCAGCCATAGTTAGATTCTGATTTAAAAATGTGCGATATCTATGATATTTTATCCTTATCTTTCGCCTGCGCACTCTCTCGCTCTTTTTTGACAAATACTTCCACCGTTTCGCAGCAGTGTCAAGCTTTGGCACCTCGTACAAATGATCGATGATATCCGGGTGATAATGCACCACGCACGGCTCTGCATCAAGCTTTTTCAGCGTTTTTTGAAGCGCCCATGTCTGAAGGGTTGCGCCGTAGTTGTGCGCATTGTGAAATGTAACAACTCCAACCTTCATATTATTTTTCGGTTGCAAAAACCCACTGCTTTTTCGCGGTGGGAGGAGCAGCCATTCTCCTTTCTCTCCTCGGCAAAACAATGATAACTTACAAATTGCGGTTTATGATTCGCTTTCTTCAGAAGGTTCCGACTCCAAAAAATGTTTTTCTTCCGGCTCTTCTCCTTTTACTTTCGCAAGCACAAAATCCATATCAAACAAGTTTCCTTCCACGGAAATCAAATTGACGCGCTCTTCACGAATCGCTTTGCATGGAAGTCCCTCAATCTCTTTGTTACATACAATATAATCATAGATTGTAAGATGATTTGCTACATAACTTACATTTTTCCGGTACTTTCGCTTCTCGTGATATAACACATCTTTATAGCCAAGGAAATTATAAACTTTTGGCACAGAGAAACATCCGACAATATGATGCATCAGCCGGTCGCGGTTGGAGATATTGACCACATAATGAAACGGCGCAGTGTGAAAATATTTCTGCTTTTCAATCTCCGCCTGAGCGTTGATTGCATGGTCTGTCAAACTCCCATACCAGTTTAGCCCAAAGGCAAAAAAACAAGCAATACGGCTTTTGATCGTATAGTTTACATCAAACTGCAGCGGCATATAAAACTGCTTCCTGTCGAGCATTGCAAGCTTTGCGCTCGCCCCCTTTACATTTTGATCCTTCATGCAATAATAGAAATTATAATGTTCCGAATCAAATGCATTGTAGCGCTTCAGACGTTTGTTTGTGGCTTTGTCTTTCGCCAGACCGTTAATCATAACAAGCACATTTTCCTTGCCGTTATGCTCCACAGATTCCACCAAAAAGTCCGGTTCTTTCCCAAGGAATACACACTCGCAGACGCGGCGCGCGGTATCCGCGCTGTCATAAGGGCAATATTTTTTCTGAAATTCCCGGTAATCCGCTGGGGCATCCTCGTTGATTCTCTCAAGCAGCGATTCAACATTGTCGGCCTGCGGGAAGCCAAACGAATCCAAATCGACATACATCCCGCGGTCGCTTAAATAACTCTCCTTATCGTAGGTGAACAGCACAATTTTTTTGCCTGACACTGCATAGTCAAACATAATGCTGGAATAATCTGTAATCAGCATATCGGTTGCATTCAAAAAATCATAAGTTTCATACTGGTCTGGAAACGGGCGTATATGGTCAAAATCATCGTAGTCCATCCCCTCTTTCACATAAGGATGCAATTTGACAAACATCACCTGATTATCGTCCAGACCAGCATCCAGCTCGTGAAGATAATCGCTGATCTGCGCGATCTGCTTTTTGTTTTCCTTTTTAAAAAGCAGACCTCTCCACGTCGGCATATAGACAATCACCTGCGTCTCGCCAAGCTCCATCTCGTCCCGTATCGCCGCATACCGCTCCGTCTCAAAAAATGCCGAATTCCGCGGGTAGCCGGACAGCATAACCTTTCCGTTATAAAGCTCCCTTATCATATAATCATCCAGAAATACATCTCTTGAAAATTCATTCTGGTACAACAGATAATCCGCAATCAGGAAATTGCGCTGAATATTGCCGAGCGCATACTCCCGCTGCGGCACAATGCGTCCCATCGCCTTTAACGGCGTCCCATGCCATGTATTTAAATAAATCTGTTCTGGTCGTTTTATATAATAACTTGGCAGGCTTGTGTCCGTGACAAGGTATCTCGCGGTCGCTAACGCCTTTAAATACTCTTTTTCCCCAAAAGGAATGATATGAACATAATCGATTCCATAGCGCAAAAATTTCTGTCTCCAAAGTTCAATAAGATCTTCTTTTAACGCCAGCGATACCGACAACTTGCGAAATTGCTCCTCTCCCATCGCCTTGATCATCGCGAACATATTGCCCGCAACATCATCGCCGTGCTTTGACTCAAACAGCACGTCGCCCGCAGATACGGGATATTTCAAATAATATTTTGTATATTCCACATCGCGCGGCAGCGAAAATAGTTTGAAAAGAGGGATCTTGCTTTTTAAGTAGCGCAGTTTATGCTTCTTCTTCCAAAATCCCCGAAAAGCCGCCTTGCGTTTACGCCACCATAACTTCCCCTTCATCCGCGCGCGCAAAAGTTTTAACGGCGCCTTTTCCCGGATCCGCAGCCATAAAAGCATCTTTTTCTTACTGCGGTAAAGCGGAAGCATCTCCCTTGTGCGCGCGGAAGCAGAATACTTTAAATACCGGTTGTTCTGCCAGCTCCTGAAATTTTTCTCAAGAAAGTCCATCGATTCGGATACCAGCGCTATCTTTAACTCAAGCTTCCCGCGGTTTTCCGGCGACAGCGCACCTTTCCTGCGGTCGTCGAACATATTGTTAAACCGCTCTAATATATGGCGGATACAAATATATTCCACTTCCTCGTAAAACTCGCTGAAATGCCCGTTTGCTTTTAAGCTTTCGACCATCTGAGAAAGGGCTTTTATAATATCAAGCGTCCGCTCGCTGAGCGTATTCAGGAAACTGCCCTCCGAAGCCCGCCGATAATTATATAAATGCTGGGTCAGAACGCCGACTTGCTGCGCTTCGCACAGCACCGGGTACATAATGGCAAGATCCTCAAACCGTATTCCCTGCGGAAACGGGTATTTTTCAATCAGACTTCTGCGGAACAGCTTGTCCCACGGAAATGGGGAAATATGCGTGAGCTGAAACTTTCTTTCATGTACATTAAAATCGGTCTCATAACTCACCATATACGCTTTCGATTTTGTGCGGTAAAGACGTTTTGTCAGCGGGCGTTCCCGCATATCATAATAGCGGCACAAAACGACGTCGTCATTATCCTGCACCGCTTTCTCATAGAGTATCTCGCACATATTGTACGAGAGCAGATCGTCGCTGTCCGCAAAAAGTATATATTCGCCGGAAGCTTTCGAAAGCCCGTAATTGCGCGCATGGCTTGTTCCCTGATTCTCAACCCGGTAAATATGAAAAAGTTCTGGATGTTCCGTCTTATATTCCTCAAGAATTCCCGCAGAACCATCCGTGCTCCCATCATCAACCACAATCGCTTCAATCCCTTCCAGCGTCTGAGTACATACACTGTCAAGGCAGACGCGAAGATAATTCTCTGCATTGTAAACCGGTATAATAATACTGACTTTTATTTCTGACACAAGTTTTTTCCTCCCAGGCTTGTTGTCCGCCGTCCGCCGACGGCATGTTCTCCCCCAGTTACCTGCCTGCTTTCGCCGCTTGACAAAAAGAACAGACAATCTGCAAAAATTTTCCCAATGAATAAAAAATTTCTGCTGCTTATGTTAAAGAATTTAACCTTAATCCCGGCAAATATACATAAAACGCCGTTTCACCAAAAGCTGCTGCTCTATTTTCAATATTGCTTCATCAAAGCAATGTGTGAAACCGCAAAAAAACAAGTTAATTATACTGCAAATTTGACGGGTTAGCAACATTTTCCTATTATTTTTTGGCAATTTCATGGCAGGAAGATGAAGCGATGTATCTTTCTTACCACTTGTTCTTTTTTCCACATCAAATCCCTTTTCTTTCAATGATATTCTAACAACTTATCCGTCAAAATATCAGGAAAAATGGAACGCCGCGGCAAATTTGCCCAATTCTCTGTGAAATCACCTTGCACAAATCACAGAATCTATGTTATACTTTGTCCGTTGATTCTTAATGTCGAACATATGTTTTCATTCGACATCGATTGATAAAATCCGGGGAGATTCGTGTGAAAAATAAATCTTTCACGTCGCGCTTTGTGTCTGTGCGCTGCTTGACACAAATAGCTTACGCGAGAAAAGCGGCGCAGAAATGGGGATTATTATGGAACAGTACACAGGAAGCCAAATTATGGTATTGGAGGGGCTGGAAGCCGTGCGCAAGCGTCCCGGCATGTACATCGGCAGCACCGGCACGAGGGGACTCCATCACCTGATCTGGGAAATACTGGACAATGGCATTGACGAACATCTTGCTGGCTACTGCGGCAAAATTGAACTTGTTATGAGAAAAGACGGCGGAATTACTGTGACAGACCATGGGCGCGGCGTGCCGACGGACATTCATCCGACAAAAAAAATACCTACGGTTCGGGTTGTCTATACAATCCTGCATGCAGGCGGAAAATTCGGCAACTCGGCCTATAAAGTGTCCGGCGGTCTGCACGGTGTCGGCGCCTCTGTTGTAAACGCGCTCTCTTCGCATATGATTGTTGAAATCCGCCAGGGCGGAAAAATATTCCGGGACGAATATGAAAACGGCGGGCATCCAGTCACGGAACTTGTGGAGGGGCTGCTGCCGGTCGTCGGCAAATGCAATAAATCCGACACCGGCACGCGCGTCACATTTTACCCGGACAGCAGTATTTTTGAGACTGTGGAATTTAAAGAAGAAACCATATGCAAACGTCTGAAAGAAGTCGCATACTTAAACCGCGGGCTGAAACTTACATTCACAAACGAATATACCGGGGAAACAAAGGTGTTTGAGGAAACAGAAGGCATCAAAAGTTTTGTCGGCTACCTGAACCGCGAGGCGAACAAACTGCATTCTGATCCGATCTATCTTGAGGGCAAAAGCGGCGATATCGAAGTTGAGATCGCATTCCAATATACAGATAACTACACAGAACAAATCAACTCCTACTGCAACCGCATCAATGTCGTGGACGGCGGAACACTTGTCACCGGATTTAAAACAGCGCTTACCCGCGTAATGAACCAGTACGCAAGGGAACTTGGCTATCTCAAAGAAAAAGATGAAAATTTGGACGGGCGCGATATCCGCAATGGGATTGTCGCCATTCTTTCCATCAAGCACCCAGACCCGCAGTTTGAAGGACAGACAAAAACCAAACTTGGCAATACCGACGCCAAATCTGCGGTTGACGATGTATTTTCCGCGGAGGTCACGCGTTATCTCGATAAAAACATCGAGGTTCTCAAAGCGATCCTTGACAACTCCATGCGCTCCTACAGCGCAAGAAAAGCGGGCGATAAGGCGCGCAACGCCGTGTTAAAACAGTTAAACGACGTCGATACAAAAAGCAAGCTTGCTTCCTGTTCCTCCAAAAAGCCGGAAGAATGCGAAGTGTATCTTGTTGAGGGCGATTCCGCAGGAGGCACGGTAAAGACTGCACGCAACCGCAAAACGCAGGCTGTGCTGCCGCTGCGCGGAAAAATTCTCAATGTCGAGAAGGCGACGCTCGACAAAATTCTTGTAAACAATGAAATCAAGACAATGATCGCCTCGTTCGGCTGTGGTATCGGGGATGATTTCGACCTTTCAAAACTTCGCTATAACAAGATCATTATTCTGACCGACGCCGATGTAGATGGCGCACATATTAGTACATTACTTCTTACCTTTTTCTACCGTTTTATGCCACAACTCATTACAAACGGTAATATTTATCTGGGTATGCCACCTTTGTACAAAGTGGAATTTGAGGATACCGAGCGCAGGAAGAAGAAGAAATCACAGTATTTATTTGATGATTTTGAGCTGGAAAAATTCCGCAAAAATGGCAAAAAAATTCTTTCTCTTCAGCGTTACAAAGGGCTTGGCGAGATGGATGCAAGCCAGCTTTGGGAGACGACTTTAAATCCTGAAACCCGCATTCTCGCGCAGGTTGCTCTCTCAGATACCGTGGAGGCAGACGAAGTTACAACGCTGCTGATGAGCAACAATGTACCGCCGCGGCGCGCTTTTATTATCGAGGAAGCAAAGTACGCGAAACTGGATGTATAAAGCGAACTTCTTTCTTCATTGAATTGACATCGAAAACTATTTTCTGCGGTATGTGTCACGGCAGAAAATATTATAAAATTGGGGCGTGCAGAACACAAAAATAAGTTTTAAAACACGCCGGGATAAAGGAAAACACTTTCAAACTCTTTGCCCGCGCAATATACGGGTGCAAGATTACCTTGATTAAAAATGCGAGGAAATTATGAAAACAGACAATATTATACAGCTTGATTTCTCGGAGGAAATGAAAACTTCCTACCGCAATTATGCAATGAGCGTGATTATCGACCGCGCGCTGCCGGATGTGCGGGACGGTCTAAAACCGGTGCAGCGCCGTATTTTATACTCTATGACAGAACTTGGCCTTGAGCCGAAAAAACCGCACCGCAAAAGCGCGCGTATCGTCGGAGACACCATGGGTAAATATCATCCGCACGGTGATACTTCCATCTACGACGCGCTTGTCCGTATGACGGAGGCGTACTCACTGCCGATTCCTCTGATTGACGGTCACGGCAACTTTGGATCGATCGACGGCGATCCGCCTGCGGCAATGCGCTATACAGAAGCAAGACTATCCTTTGGCGCAATGGCTCTTCTTGACCATCTGGACCAGAATCTTGTCGATTTTATACCAAATTTTGACAACAGCGAAAAAGAGCCGAAAGTACTTCCTGCAATGCTGCCAAACCTTTTGATCAACGGAACTACTGGTATTGCGGTCGGCATGGCAACCAATATGCCTCCGCACAACCCTTCCGAAGTAATTGACGGCGTGATTGCCTATATGGACCGCCCGGATATTTCTGTAACAGATTTAATGAAATATATTCCAGGACCAGATTTTCCGACCGGCGGCATTATCGTCAACGCCGGAGATTTGGAATCCATCTATACAACCGGCGAGGGCAAAATTAAAATTCGCTCTGCCGTCGAAATTGAACCGTCCGACGCAGGAAGAAAAAATATTGTAATCACGGAAATTCCATACACCTGCGCAGGAAATAAAACAAAGCTTGTGGAAAGTTTAGTCGCGCTGATGAAGGATAAAGTATTCGATGAAATTTACGATGTGCGCGATGAATCTTCAAGCGATGTGCGCATTGTAATTGAAGTGAAAAAAGACCGCGATATTGACAACCTTCTAAATGGTCTGTACAAAAAAAGTCCTATGGAAGATACTTACAGCGTCAATATGCTGGCGGTCAAAGACAATCAGCCGATTCTGTTTCACTTAAAAACACTGATTCAGGAATTTGTGCTTTTCCAGGAAGAACTCTATACAAAACAGTATAAACACTTGTTGGAAAAAGCAGAAAAACGTCAGGAAATTGTAAATGGCTTGATCCGTGCAACAGACCTGATTGATTTGATTATCGAGATTCTGCGCGGCTCCACCTCAGTAGCCCAGGCAAAAGCCTGCTTAATGTCTGGAGATACGTCGGAAATCCGCTTCAAGTCCGAAAAATCAAAAAAAATTGCCGCAAAGCTTGATTTTACCGAACGTCAGGCGGAAGCAATCCTCACTATGCAGCTTTCAAAATTGATCGGTCTTGAAGTTTTAAAACTGCATGAAGAAAATGAAGAATTATCAAAACAGATCGAAAGTTACAAAGAAATTCTCGGAAACAAAAAATCACTGTATAAAGTAATTAAAAATAACTTGAAAAACTACAGAAAGCAGTTTCACTGGGAGCGCCGCACAAAAATCACGCACAAAGAATCCGCAAATTACATTGAGGAAGTACGCATTGAAGATATTTATGTGCTGATTGACAAATTTGGCTACACAAAGTCCGTGGACGCCGCCACATTCTCACGCACAACAGAAGAAAGCCTGAAAGAATACGTCCATACAATACGTATGAAAAGCGACGACCGGCTTTGTCTGTTCACAAAAGAAGGCAATATGTTCCAAATCAAAGCGTCCGCCATCCCGCGCTGCCGAATCCGCGATAAAGGCACGCTGATTCACAATCTCTGCAAAGTTGATAAAGAAACCATTTTAATTTACCTTTCTTTTGAGGAATTATTTGAATCACAACTGCTTTTTGTGACAAAAACCGGGCTGATCAAACTGGTGTCCGGCATTGAATTTGAAACAAACCGCTCGTCGGTTGCTTCCGCCAAGCTGGACTCGGACGATGCGATAGTATCTATCGTACCTCTTTCCGCCGCACAAATTACCGCGGGGGAACTTAAGGTTATTCTTTTAACACGGGCTGGTCTATCTCTCGGTTTCCCGATCGGGGAAGTTCCTGAAGCAAAAAAGACTGGGCGCGGCGTAAAAGGCATTGTTCTGGAAGCTTCGGACACCGTTGAATTTTCTACCGTTGTTCCAACTGCGGCGGAAACATTTGAAATGGACGGAAAATTTTATTCTGCAAAAAAAGTAAAAAACCGCACGCGGGGCAGCAAAGGTCAAAAAGCCTCACTGACATAGCAGACTGCACATCAAACAAGCACCACAAATTATCTGTGATAAAAATCTTTTCATTTATCAAGGGGCGTCTCTGATTTTTAGACACGCCCCTGCATATAATTTATCATCCTGCATAAGCTGTACTAAGCAAATATCCAAAGGATTTTAACCAGCTATGCTGATCTATACGGTAAAACCAGGCGACACAGTAAATGCGATCGCCCGAACATTTCAAATTCCAATTTCTACTATTATCTACAACAACCAACTGCCTTATCCATACCAGCTTGCTGTCGGTCAAGCTCTGCTTTTATCCGCGGAAGGCAGCGATGCTAGACAGGTAATTGACACCGCCGGTTACGCCTACCCTTACGCGAATGAATCTGTACTTCGCCAGACATTGCCCTACATGACAGCGCTCAATATTTTCTCTTACGGCTTTACGGTCGAAGGAGAACTGATTCCGCCCAGACAAAGCGACGAACGTCTGATCTTTCTCGCCAATACTTACGGCGCGCGTCCAGTAATGACGCTGACGCCCATCGACGCATCCGGCACGTTCAACAACAACCTAATTTCCGGGCTTGTCCACAATCCCGCCTCCGTCGCTCGTCTGATCAATGAAATTATACAGCGTTTCGAACAAAGCGGAATTCAGGGAGTCGATGTCGATTTTGAGTATATTCTCCCGGAAGACCGCGTAGCTTTTGCCGATTTTGTCCGTGAGCTGCGCACTGCCGTAAACGCGGTTGGCTACAAAGTTTCCGTCGCACTCGCGCCAAAAACTTCCGACAACCAGCCGGGACTTTTATATGAGGGCAAAGATTATGCTCTTCTTGGCGCAGCAGCAGATTTTGTGCTATTGATGACTTACGAGTGGGGTTATACATACAGCGTTCCGATGGCCGTCGCGCCAGTCAACAAAGTCCGCCAGGTCGTGGATTACGCCCTTACTCGTATCCCTGCTGGAAAAATACATCTTGGCATACCGAATTATGGATATGATTGGCCTCTTCCGCACATTGTCGGCGTGACAAAAGCAACCTCGATCGGAAACCTTGCCGCAGTCCAGACTGCCATTGAAAACAACGCGGAAATCCAGTTTGACGAGACGGCGCAGAGTCCATGGTTCACTTATACAAAGGACGGTGTGCAGCATGAAGTCTGGTTTGAGGACGTCCGCAGCTATCAGGCAAAATTTGGACTTATCACAGAGTATGGACTTGCTGGAGCTGGATTCTGGCAGTTGATGCGCCCAAATCTTCCAGGCTGGCTGCTGATGTCAGGCACTTTCTGGATACGCTAATTCAGTGCCGCCCTAAGTTTTTGCAGAATTCTTTTCTCCATTCGGGATACCTGCACTTGACTGATCCCCAATACTGCCGCCACCTGATTCTGGGTCTTGTCCTCGAAATACCTGAGCCGCAGCAGCCGCTGCTCTGGCTCAGGCAGCCCTGCAAGCAGCTGTTCAAGCAAAATATGATTCAGCAGCTTCTCTTTTTCTGTATCGCCGTGTTCACTTGTGGACAATTCTCCCGCCGCTCCGCTGCTTCCTTGTACTACCTGATCTACAAGATATATTTCATTGCCGTCCCCCTGATAGACTGTGCGGTAAATCGATTCTACTTCCGCGCCTGCCTCAAGCGCCATCACAACATCTTCCCGTTTTAGCTCTGTGGCTGCCGCGATCTCATCCAGCGTCGCTTCCCTGCCAAGTTCCTTTTCCAACCGCTCCGATACCTGCCGGATTTTCCACGCATTCTCCTTCATGGTCCGCGATACTTTCACCATCCCGTCATCGCGCAAAAAACGCTTAATCTCACCTGTAATCATCGGCACAGCATAAGTGGAAAACTGAACATCAAATTCCAGATCAAACTTATCAATCGCCTTCATCAATCCAATCGCTCCGATTTGAAACAAGTCCTCCGCCTCGTAACCCCTGCCGATAAAGCGCCGGACAATACTCCAGACCAGCCCGATATTATCCGTAATCATTTGTTCTCTCGCCGCGTCATCTCCCTGTTTACACCGCACAAGCAACTGAATCTGATCCACAAACTGCCCTCCTTCACTCTTTTCAAACTCCAGGCGCAATTTTCTTTTTCATTCGTACAATCGTGCCTCGCCCCAAGGCGGAGCGCACTTCCAGCTCGTCCATAAATGCTTCCATAAAAGCAAAGCCCATGCCAGAACGCTCCATATCTGGGCGCGTCGTATACATTGGCTCCATCGCGATCAGAATATTTTCTATCCCAACGCCGTGGTCTGTAACCTCGATCTGCACTTCGTTTTCCGATAGCGCAAGCCTCATTCGGATAATTCCATCCCCGCCGCTGTAGCCATGAATCACCGCGTTTGTAACCGCCTCGGACACCGCCGTTTTAATATCCGAAATCTCCTCCATCGTTGGATTCAACTGTGCAGTGTACGCGGCTGCTACCATTCTGGCAAAGCTTTCATTTCTCGACTGGGCGCAAAATTCAATTGCAACCTCATTCCTCTCAAGTTTACACCCGGATTCCGCCCCCGGTTCTTCCCAAATTCCCATACTCTCCTCCCCCATAAATACTTGTCTTTCCCCTGCTCTGCTGATAACACCCTGGAACTGTTCCATATTAATCCCCCATTTCTGTAAGTATGAAGTGAGCTTCATATTCACTTTTCGTTCATTTTTCTTATGCCTTTCCCTCTTTCAGCGCATGCAGTGCTTCCTTTCTCCCCGGATAACACGGCATAATTCGATACAGCCCGGAAACAGTCAAAATCCGGTCTACCTCTTTGCCAACGCCGCAGCACGCGATCTTTCCTCCCTGAAATATCACTTTCTTATAGCGCCCCATAATAACCCCAATGCCAGAGCTGTCCATAAACCGGATTTTCGAAAAATCAAAAAGCAAGTGTGCTACTTCCCCGCGGTCAATCGTCTCATCTGCCTTTTTGCGCACAAACGTCGCGCAATGATGATCCAGATCGCTTGTTGGAATGATAATAAGCACCTGTCCATCTTTCTCACAAATCACTTGCTCCTTCCCGTTTTTTTCTTCCATCATCCACCTCATTTCTGCATGGCAAAAAAATATCTTTTCCGAACTGCAGCGCCATGCTGTTGCAGCCCTCCTTACAATATCTCCCAATGCAAATCAAATTTATCGTTGTTGAAAATAGAAAATATTGTAAATCACTGTCGGACACAAAAAAAGAGTACAGCCGTTCTGCTGTCCTCTTTTGCTGTTTTTTTGGCGAAATGCCATATCTGCCTGTCAATCCATACCCATCTCTCCCAAGCGTGTCCGCGTGTAGCCCGCAAGCGAAGAATCTGGATATTCTTCCAGCAGTTTCCGGTAATAAACTGCCGCCTGATCAAACTGCTCCAAATACTGATAAGACCTTCCAAGATAATAATAACAGGACTCCCCAAAAAATCCGTAATCATAAGCTGACTGTAAGTAAGATGCCGATTTTGTATAGTCTCCCTCCGAATACGCATCGCGTCCCAACTGGTAGACCGGGTCTTTCGCCAACATATAAACCTGATTTTTTAAATCTTCATACAAAGAAACCGCATCCGTATTCTGCATTTGGCTTGGGTCAAAACGGTTAAACTGCGAAGCAAGTTCAATAATCTCTTCCTCCTTGGTTTCTTTTTTTTCTACAGTTTCAATATAGCTTGAAATCAGCTGAAACATTTTATCATACATATGCTCATCATACTCTGGTATCTGAATCGACGATAATTCCCTGGCGGACTCTTCATATTTTTGTTTCCAAAGCGCTGTTTCTTTTTCCAGAGATGTGAGCGCCGCCTCCTTAATCCGCAGTTCGCTGCTGTAGTCAAGCCGCTCCTTGTCGTACTCGCTCCGCACGTTCTTTTTTACGGTCGGTACAATCAGTAAAAATGTCACAAGGATACCGACAAGCGCGCCAACAACCAGCGTAATCCAAGCCATAATATTGGGCTTTTCCTCCGTATACACTGCTGTAGACGGCGTAAACTGTATTGTATCGCCAGATTCCTTTAAAGGTTCCTCTTGCGCCTGTGATGGATTCTTCGTCTGCTTTTCCAGTTCTTTTAAGTACTTGAGGGTGGTAACATTCGCCACGTCGAGCTGCACAGCATAATCCAGCTGCTTTCTCGCGCGGTCCCACTCTCCATTGTGCAGATACAAAAGCGCCAAAAGCTGCCTTGCACGCAGAAAATCCGGGTGAATACTGACTACTTTTTTCAACTGCAAGATTGCCAGATCTTCCCCGCCCTGCCTTGCCGCGTCCAGAGCTAAATTATATTTTTTGATTCCCTGGTTCATCCCGTCCAGCTTTGTCGGATTTCCCTGAATCTTCTCCATATAATCGTCCGCCCAGTTATCTTCCGGCTGAAAATGCTTGCTGACCACCCACTCGCCCAAAGCGGCCACAATCTCCCCCTGCCCGTAAAGCACAAGACCAAGCAAATTTCTCGCCGCAGTGTTGCGCTTATTCATCTCAAGGCTTTTTTTCAAATACTGTACGGCGCCGCTGAGATCTCTGACGTTCGCTCGCTCCAGCCCTTTATTGTAATAACTATTTGACAAGCGTATAATCTTTTTGTAGGCTGACAAATCAGCACCGCATGTGTCACAATAATTTCTGTTTTTCGGAATTATAGTGCCGCATCTTGGGCATATCATGCTTTCCCTCTTTTCCGCATATCAAAGACCAGAAATTATTTTTTCTGCGCCATGATTTGCCAAAACTTCTGTGTATCAACATCGGATACCTGGCTCGATAATGTCAGGTAACGACTGATCTTTATTAAGTGACTTTCTTATTTGTCTAAGCTTGCAAAGCCAAAATTCCAGCAGCGATACCTTCAGATACCATCACACTTGGCGCCCCTTTTTTTCTTTCAGCACCTTGTCAATAATATCTGAAATATCTGTCAGATCATTATTATAAATGGCTTCTTCCGCTTCGTCCACTTCCAAACTCGGCTGGTATTTGGCAAGTTCCTTTTCAAAATTCAACATAGTAATCTTCCATTCCGAGAACGTTTCTGTTCGAGAAACCGCAAGAGAACGCTGCGAATGCAGTTCCTCTTGTTGGATCAGGGCTTATTTGCGACGTTCCCAGCACAAACAGCTGCATAAAAAATAAGTGCATCGAATGTTCATTTTCCTTTTATTCTGCTGTGTACAACAAAATTCCGGTGCAAAAAATTCTCCGGCAAAGTGGAATTTCTCTATAGACAGCGGCGGGGAAGGCATTTTTACTTCCCCCGCTCCCCATAACTATACCTATTCTGGACAAAAAAATCAATACCTTCTGTAAAAAACTGCCGCATACTATGTCCTATTCCCGACATATCCTGGCAAAAACTGCCGTAAATACAAAATTCTACACTGCAAAATCTCTATTAAATTCCCGTCTCGTCAAAATCTTCCATGCCATCTGCATTTCTATCACAAGACTGCGCGATAACAAAGATGATTTTCTATTTCATCAAATGCCCAAGCTGTTGATCTACCTGCGCCATCATATCCGTATATTTTTTCAGCTTTTCTTTTTCTTCCGCAAGTTTTGCCTCCGGTGCTTTATTGACAAAATTCGGGTTGGCAAGCATCCCATTCACGCGCTTTAACTCCCCGGAAAGTCTCTCTTTTTCTTTTTCAAGACGTTTTATCTCTTTCTCGATATCTACAAGGTCTGCAAACGGAATATAGATCGCCGCCTGATGAATCACCGCGGACACTGCGTCGTCGGCAATCCCCGTTTTATCGCTCTGCACCTTCACCTCGCCCGCATAAGCAAGCGGCGCAAAAAACACCTGACCTGCCGTAAAAATATCGCGCACTTTTTCGCTGTCTGACACAATATAGACGGTCGCCTTTCTGCTTGGCGGAACATTCATCTGCGTCCTGACGTTGCGGATCGCCTTAACAGCATCCTTCATCCGCTCAACCGCCTCTTCCTCCTGCGCGAAATCGCCTTCTTCCAAATATTTTGGCCAAACGGACACCATAATGGACTGCTCCTCGTCAATCATCCCTTCCGCTTCCTTCAAAGTGCAGAAAATCTCCTCTGTCACAAATGGCATATAAGGGTGCAGAAGTCTTAACGAGATCGACAGTACTGTGCGCAGCGTCCACATTGCTGCTTTTTTCGACGCCGCATTATCTCCGTACAAGCGCGGTTTTACCATCTCGATATACCAGTCGCAAAACTCTTCCCAGATAAAATCATAGATTTTCTGCGCGGCAATCCCCATCTCATAATGTTCCAGATTATCTGTAACTTCGCTTACCAGCTTATTCGCCTTGGATAAAATCCACCGGTCTGCGCTTGTCAAAGCATCTTTCTCCACGAATTTCTCCGCAGGATCCAGATTTTGTTCTCTCATACCAGCCATATTCATCAAAATAAAGCGAGACGCATTCCAGACCTTGTTCGCAAAGTTTCTGCTCGCCTCAACTCTCTCCCAGTAAAAACGCATATCATTGCCCGGCGCATTTCCTGTAATCAATGTAAATCGCAGAGCGTCCGCACCGTATTTATCAATCACCTCAAGCGGGTCAATTCCGTTTCCAAGCGATTTGCTCATCTTGCGTCCAAGAGAATCGCGCACAAGCCCATGAAACAGCACCGTATCGAACGGTTTTTTCCCGGTGTGTTCATAGCCTGAAAAAATCATGCGGATCACCCAGAAAAATATAATATCGTACCCTGTCACAAGCACGCTGGTCGGATAAAAATATTCCAGGTCTTTTGTCTTTTCCGGCCAGCCGAGCGTCGAAAACGGCCACAGAGCAGAAGAAAACCAAGTATCTAGTGTATCCTCGTCCTGTTTCAAATGTACGCCGCCGCATTTTGGACACACATTCGGAGCCTCCGCCTTTTTCGCCACGGTGATTTCCCCGCAGTCGCCGCAGTAGTACGCCGGAATGCGGTGTCCCCACCAGAGCTGTCTGGAGATACACCAGTCTTTTATATTGTCTGTCCAGTTGTAATAGATCTTTTCCATACGCTCTGGAATCAGCTGAATTTCCTTATTTTTTACCGCCTCAACTGCAGGCTTTATCAACTCGTTCATCCTGACAAACCACTGTTGTTTAATCAGCGGCTCCACGGTTGTATGACAGCGGTAGCAAGTTCCGACATTGTGGCTGTAATCCTCAACGCGCACCAAAAGTCCCATCTCTTTCAGTTCTTCCACAATCTGCTTTCTCACTTTGTAGCGATCCATGCCCGCAAACTTTCCGCCGTTTTCATTGATTGTCGCATCGTCGTTCATAATATTGATCTCCGGCAGATTATGACGCTTCCCGACCTCAAAATCATTTGGGTCGTGCGCCGGAGTAATCTTTACAACACCCGTGCCAAAATCCTTTTCGACATAAGAATCCGCAACCACTGGAATCTCCCTGTTTACAAAAGGCACGCGCACGGTTTTTCCGACAAGATGCGCATAGCGCTCGTCGTCTGGGTGAACTGCGACCGCCGTATCGCCAAGCATCGTCTCCGGTCTTGTCGTCGCAAACTCCAAAAATTCATCCGTGCCGACTACCGGGTACTTAATATGCCAAAAATGCCCTGCCTGCTCCTCGTATTCTACCTCCGCATCCGAGATGGAAGTCTCGCACACCGGACACCAGTTGATAATGCGCGATCCTTTATAAATCAAGCCTTTGCGGTGCATTTTACAAAAGACTTCCTCCACCGCCTTCGAACAGCCCTCATCCATTGTAAAACGCTCGCGCTCCCAGTCACAGGACGACCCAAGCTTCTTTAACTGGCTGACAATACGACCGCCGTACTCCTCTTTCCAAGCCCACGCGCGCTTTAAAAACTCCTCGCGCCCAAGCTCCTCCTTGCTCGTCCCTTCCTGCTTTAACTTTTCGACAATTTTCGCCTCGGTTGCAATGCTCGCATGGTCTGTTCCAGGCTGCCAGAGCGCGTTATAACCCTGCATTCTCTTAAAACGCACCAAAATATCCTGCATTGTATTATCAAGCGCATGTCCCATATGCAGCTGCCCTGTAATATTTGGCGGCGGAATTACAATGGTAAACGGCTTTTTGCCGGAATCCGGCTCCGCGTGGAAATAACCTTTTTTTATCCACTTTTCATACAAACGATCTTCAATATCTTTTGGATCGTAATTTTTTGCAAGTTCTTTTTGCATAAACTTCCTCCTATATACAACTATTTTTATACTTGTCATCAGGCAATATTTATCAAAAATGCGTCCGATCACTTACCCCAGAATCGCTCTATTATACTTAGAGGAACCTCTTATAATGATAAAAAAAGTCCCCCGCCACCAAAAAGCGAAGAACCGCGATACCACTTTGATCCGCAGCAGGCGCTGTCCCTCCCATGCCCTGCAATCTACCCGCAAGGGCGTGTCCAGGTCATGCAAAAAGCAACAAAAAAACTTGTCCCTGCACGCTATCTATTTAGATTTACCCGTTCAATATCTTAAACAAAACATCAAAGATTGTCAAGGGTTTTATGCGGATTTTAAAGAAAATATTTTGATATATATCCAACACTTAAATTTTCCTCAGGTCCGTTCGCCAAAGACAATTTTATATCAGACAATACCATAAAAGAAAATTAAATTATAAAAGATTTTTATTCAAAAAACAAACGTCGGCTCAATCTTCCAAACTTTGGTTCCCTAAGCAAAAAAGAAATGCTGGATACTCTTATGCTTTCACACGACTTTTCTGCCATTCAATTTGTCAAAAAATAACGGCGCACCGCTGCCGCCTTATCCACAATCTATTGTGAGTGAAGCCTTTTGACACTTTCCATGCCAAAAAAGAGGTCACTAGAAAAGCCGAAACAATTCCAGAATGTGCCTGAAAACTCATTCCTGCGTTCTTTTCACAGCAGTCTTGCAAAAAAGCAGGGGAGTGCAGACTGCTGCGAAACTTTCTGCGTGCTTTAACCTAAGTTTACAACAATCAATGATCCCCCCTCGCGGCACAATATCAGAAATCTCAAAACCATAGCGCACAAACAAATTTAATATATTAAGCCATATATCACCCTTCAGACAGTTAAACGCCAGAGAAAAATAACTTATAAACTACTTATGTCAAAAACCCGTGGGACTGCAGCCTTAATTTCAAAAATCCAATAAATTTTAGAGTAAATTTATATATTAAAACTTTATTGCTTCTGGCTCTGTATTTTTTCTAATTCTTCCTTGTAGGAATCCAGCTGCCCGGCATTGATCTCAAGCCTCTCTCTAATTTTCTGTCTGCGTGTATTTAAATGATGACGCACCTCCACCATCTCTTTTTCATCAAGCAGAGCCTCCGTCTGATACATCCAGATTTCTGCGTCCTTTACTCCTGCTGCCCGCAATGTCTCCACAAGCTGACGGCTGCACTGCTCAAGCATCTCCATACGCTTCCGGTAACGCTTCTGCTCTTCGCGCGTTTTCGTGTACTTTTCCCACAGCTGTGCAAGTTCCCTGTAACTTCCAACTTCATATTTTTCATAACAGTATTCCAGTGTGTTTGTGCTGTTGACAAGCTTTATTTTTACTTTATTGGTCAGCTGTATTACACGGTTTGTCTTAAACGCCGATTCCTTGATAACGCGCTCGCAATTCGCCGCAGTCGCCGCAATATAAGCAACCATCGCCGTAGCCATCGCCGCAGTCAAAAGCAGCGGCAGCATCATATCCGCTTTTGTTGCTATCCCTGCCGCGACAAGAACTGTAAAAAGGATAACAACCATCACAATGCCTCCGACCGACAAATTTTTTAAAAACTGCTTCTTATCTTCCGCCTGTTCTTTTTCATACTGAATCACTGCCTTCTCCGCGTCGAGCTGTCTTAGATCTGACTGAACCATCTCAAGATACTGTTCCTGCTCATATAAGTTCTTTAACTCCTGCGGCAGTATCTTCTCATATCGCTCCATCGCGCGGTATTTTTCTGTCGGTATGCGGTCGGCGTCGTTCTGATACTGAAAGCGCTCCTTTGTTATCTGACTGATACTGTAGGCGGCAGAATTGACTATCTCCCGCTCTTTTGGTTCCAGCCTGTCGATCTTCTGCATATCCGCCAGATACGAAGTCACTGCTTCATACTCCCTTTTTGACAGCTCAATCTGCCGCTCCAGTTCCGGCAGCTGACCTTGTATTTCCTCCATAATCTGTTCCGGCGGAATATCCACAGATTTTTTGCCGCGCTTATTTTTTTTTAATTTGCGCGGCTCTATATCAATATCCACCGTTTCTTCCATCGGTTCCAATTCTCTGCGCTTTTTTCTTCCTATTCTCATCCTGCGACACCTTTTATTTTTTCCTCTCCCGCCAGACGGCGTGCGCTCTTTCGGTAATCAGACTTCAGCTTTTCAAGCAGGGCGTCCGCCCCCTGATAATATTCCGCAATCTTTCCTTTTCCATTCAGTTCGCGCAGCCGCAAAAGCTCCTGAAAATCCGGCGTCTGTTCTGCCGCCATCCCTGCAAGATAAAGTTCCTGCGTTATCTTATCAACTACCTCGCGGCGTGGTGAAAGTTCCTTTAACTCCTGATCAAGCAGCTGATCCTGTCCTGTCAATTTCAGCGCCATCAGATACTGCCCTAACGATTCATCCGACTGGTTGAGCCGGTATGCTTCCTTAAAATGCTGCGGCGCAGAGCGAAACAACCCTGCTCTCATTTCAAAGACCGCCAGATTATGCAGCATATTGCCATGTTCTGTCTCCGTAAAAACAGCCAGTTCTCCCGAATCCAAAATCTCTTTATATAACCGACCTGCTTCCGTCTCTCTCCCCTCAAGAAGCATTTGATCTGCGCCCCACTTTTTGCGCTGTATCGGTCTCATTTCAAAAAATGCGTCATAATCCTTTAAAAATTTTTTAATCTCCTGTTCTTCATAGTAATCTGTGCTGCAAAAAATCGCCACAATAATATCTTTTGCGCCTGCATGATTTTCACATAGCCGACGCAGATACTCCGCGCGCCCAGAAAGCCCTAATTCTTCACCGATAAACGTCAGAAGCCCTGCATCAAAAAGCTCATCCTGCATCACATAAGCTTTGTGGTAAAGCAAATGGCATAATTCTTCCATACTTGAAACTGCCATCCCTACCGAGTGGAAAACATAAGGAGTTTTTGCCTGTTTTCCAATGCACATAATTACCTTTCCCATAAATATCCTCCGCCGCCTACAATATCTGCTCCCATATTCTGCCCGTTTTCGCATAACTGCCAAAACCGAGATCTCGAATCTGGACAACCGGCGTTTCTCTGTCCGCATAACTCAAAGACAATTCCAGCATCACGGTCTTATTTTCTCTTCTTATCAAATTTTCTAAAATCATCACTTCATGTACAGGTTCGCGCTTTAGGGCGTTGCTGACAAGAAACTCGATCTCCTGCGTACCGTCCAGCACCACACGCAGGCAGCCCCCTGCTTTTCTGTAATCCGTTCCCGCACACGACAATTCAACATAGCGCTCTTTCGAGTCTTGATACAACTTTACATAGATACTCTCCTGCGTCATATTTCCGCAGAGCAGCATATAGTCTGCATTGCTGCCGTCAGTTGTCATCTTTGCCGCGTAGCAGGCTCCTTTTGTATAAAGATTCTGTCCAAAAAATACACGCCTGCCCTCGCACAATTTTTTCATTGCCTCGTCCGCCCAGCCGCCTGCAAAACCAGCGCCGGTGATATACAGCGTTGTGACTGGCTGTCCCTGCAGCAGCTGTACTGCCAAGTTATAAAACCAATATCCTTTCCTTTCTTGCGTCTCATCTTTTGCCGTAAGTTTCTTATATTTCTCCGAAAAATCTTCTTCGCGCGCCAGTACAACAATCGGCTGTCTTTTCTTTGAGCAGGAAAGTCTCTCATAATAGAAATGCTGTTCATCGCAGTCAAACAGCGCCACATCATTCACCCACAATTCCTGGGGCATATTAATACAATAATACATAAAGCACTCTGTATGGGAAACAAAACACAGCTTTTCTTTTCCAATCCCGACCCTTGAAAAAACTTCTGTAAGAGTTTCTTTCAGACCTTCCGCCTCCTTTGGCAGCGTCACTGCAAGTTTTGTCACCTCAGCCGTGCCGTAACACTGGCGCAGAAAACCAGACAGTTTTCTAAAATACTGCTCCATCAAAAGATCTGGCGTATACTCTTTTCCCCCAAGCACAATACTGTCTTTTATCATCAATCGTCCAAGAAGCCCGCTGACCAGCTCCCCAGCCCCTCGCGCCGCAAGCCGGACTGCCTCCTGCCCGGCAAACCACTCTCCATCCGCCGTGCGCCTGCAAATTGCAGCGGGCATTAAAAGTTCTTGTTCTCTCCCGGAAAGACAGACGGACTCTGGCTGACCGGTTTTTTTGTTGAATCTGGAAAGCTGAGTAATGTCCCAGCCCAAATCAAGGCCATAGTAAAAGGATTCCACAATATCGCCTCCTAATCCAAAATGATTCGGAACAAATGTTTCGCCTCATACTCCATCCTGATATACGCTCCGAGCAAGTCCAGCACCGCTGTTTCTTCCTTCATCTGATGCACGGTCAAAACCAGATTCAGATTGTCATACCTGCTGCCATGCCCATCAAAAAATCGATCCTCCAGCATTACAGACTTACTTTGAGTCAATTTTTCTTCGCTGTCGGACTGCTCAGTAATATAGTACTGCAGGCTCTCATCCTCAAACAAAACAAAACCATACACAAAGATCCCTAAAAAAGCATTTATCATCTCCGCTTCCTGAAAGTTTTCTTTTTCTCCGATCAGATAATGAATCTTCACCTTGCTCTCAGGATCTGCATGGTATTCAACAAAATACTTATCATATATAGATTCCGGCAGTTTTACAAGCCGCTCAAAATTTCGAAAAAACGGCAGAAACAACCCGCGTTTTATAAATCCTTGCAGCTTATGCGCAATAAATCCCTCCTGCCGCTTTGTCAGATTTGTTTCTTCTGAATAGTGCTTTAACAGAGCAATCGTACAAATATCATCGTCCTCCACTGAAAGTTCACTCTCCATCACATCAAACAATCCAACGGGAATTAACCGGTCGTTTGTCAAATATTTATAAGCATAATAGCACAAATAAGCGCGAATCAGCTTTCGGTTTGTACCGTACCGGCAATAACTTGAAAATACCGCCTGTGTACTTTCAATACAGTTCTCCGCAAAAAGAATCTGTCCAAGCAAGCTCTCCTCCAAACCTTCGGTATCAAGTTCCGCATTTCTCGCTGCCTTCCAGACAGAATACATATTTTCTGTAGGACCATGATAAAATTTGCATAAATATTCCAATACATTATCTTCGTATTTACCACAGTCAAATACGTACTGTGCAAGCCAAAGAAAACAGCGGTCTTTCCCTTTTTTCTTCTGTTCTGGAAGCAGTCTCTCCACAAGTTTCGAGAGACGTTTTGCGTCAAGCCCATCCACGCCAAACCGCACTACAGCCTCGAACGCCTGCTTGTCAAACCCACGCATCAGCAATAAATTAGCTACTTTTACTCTGCTGCTTACATCAAGTTCATCAAGACTGACTTGTCCCAAATAATATTCAAACAGTTCGCTCTCGTAATTTTCATAATAGTACTCCATCAATTCATACACATAAAACTTTTTCAGTGTATGCGAAATTTCCTTCTGCTCGGCAATGCGCTGAAACAACTCCTGCTTTTTTTCCTCGTGTTTATGAGATCGGACAGTCTGTTCTGCCAAGCAGAGCAGCAAAGACAAATCCTCTCCCCCCGCCTCGTAGCTCTCCCACAAACAACGATCCAGATCTGTCAGCTTTTCCATTTTCACAAGCCGCTTTCCTCCAGTGTAAGATGCCACGCCAGCTCTTTCACTGGAACCGTCAAAATTTCTGACCGGATAGTATGCGCCCTTCTGATCGATAAGAAACACTTCTGCGCCCTCGGTACACAATATCACATAAGAAGAACCATTTACAAGCGGAATTGTAACGCCGTCCAAAAGCTCAGGATGGCATACATAAACACCGGTCATACATTCAATCTCACACGAAACGCGCCATGTAAAAGCAATCTGCGGCAAATATCGGTATCCCTCATTATCCAGCATTCCTGATACAAAAATATCATTGTAAATTACAGCAAGATTTGTATTTATCTCTGCGGCGCGCATTCTTTCAGCCGCAAACTCTTCCATCTCTTTTTGATACTTTCGATAAAGTTCAGGGCTGTCCTGTTTGTGCCGTACAAGATTTGCATACAATAATGCTTTTTTTCGATTGCTCAGTTCATTGCTGTGCGAAAAGTACATATAAATGCTAGGATCAATCTCCTCCGTGGAAGATTCATCCATACAATACATATAATATTCCGGCAGTTCTGTAATCCGAATTTGTTCCCGAACACCGAGTTTCATCCATCGGAAATACATTGTAGATTTCTCACCGCCGCGGATAATTAACGTACACAGGACTTCTAAAAGTTCTTTGTCCGGCCACTGCTCATAACATCCCGCAAGAACATGATACAAAAGCGGCGACATTTTTTTCTCGCGCATAGAAAGATAGATAATCTGGCGCAAAAGTCCATCATTTATATAATGATATTTTACTGCAAAACATAGTAATTGCAGTGAGAAACTATCCAGAGTGCGCAGCAGCGGCGGCTCTTCTCTCACTGCTGCCAACGCTTCAAACATCAATACGGGACAGCATCTTTCCTGCGCGGCAAACTCTCGAATCACAGTAAGTCTTGTATCTTTCTCCTGATATTTTTTATCAATATACAGCAAGTACCATAACAAAAGCCAGCGATCCGAATGCTTCTGGTACAATTCTCTGATTTTCTCCACGGCTTCCTGGTATGGCACAGCCGGATTTTTCTGCAATGTATACAGATAACAAAGACCGCCTTCCGCCTCCGGACATTCTTCTAAAAGCTTGCGCGCCTCCGGTTCATCAAAATAAAAAAGTGCATTTTTCGCTGCTAACTCTCTTCCTGACGCCTGCCACACATGAATTTGGTACAACCTTGCAAGCAGTTTGGCAAAAGGTGCGGTTTCCTCCTGTCGAAACACAGTCAGCTGCCGTTCCGCTTCCGCAAAATATTGTTTCGCATCGCGCTGACCGCTCCGAAATAACAGATAATTTTTTGTAAGATACGACTCGGCCTGACGCAATCTTCCCCGTCTCTCCCACTGTTCTGGCAGTCTGTGCTCTACCCGGCAGCAGACTGCCGCTTCCATTGTTCCTCGAAAAGAAGAAACTTTAATATGCGCATAATGAATACCTGGTTTTAAACCGATCGGCTGCACGACAAATCCAACGTAGGCATACCCGTCCACAAAATCACTCGAAGCAAGTTCTTTGCGCTCTAAGCGCAGAAATTCTGCGTCGCAGGACAATTCATAGCGCGCGTAGCCCCATCCGCTCTTTTTAAAAACCAGCTTGTCCATAAATTGATAGTTCATCGCGCTGTACTGAAATTCTGTCGTCTCAAGCGCAGCATCGAAAGGCGCCTTTTTTCCGGCGGCCACAAGAAACTGTTCCAGCGCCTGACCGCGCTGTTTTGTCGCTGCCAGCGTGCGGTACAACGGCTCGAATGTCTTATCCTGATAAAATAAAGCATCTGCAAACTGCTGCCCGAAAAATAATTCTTCCGCCTCCTGCCAATTATCCTTCGCCAAGCTGGTAAACTCGAACAGATCGCTTACTTCTTTTGAAGATGTGTGCAGACAGGGCTGAATAACGTCCGCCTTGTAGGGCAGCCAGGTCTCCCCCGCATCTGTGACAATGCACAATCTTCCCTCAAGCGTTTCTCCTACCCTTAAATGCTCCGCGTGAAATATGTAACGGATCTCATTTTCCTCACCGACAAACAGCTCTTTCTCAATCTCAAACAGTATTTGATCCGAATAGATAACGCCTTTCATCCGCCGCTTTTTCTTATTGCTGACTGTGAAACTTCCATAACATGGCTTTCCGGCCTCGGCACGTATATCAATTTGTTCCGTGGAGAGCAGCAGCGGCGGTAGCTGATATTCAAATTTTCCTTTGGCTAACTGCTCAATTTTTTCTTTCACTCCGTCCCCCCGTTTCACCTTGTGTTTCGGCAGACATCCGGTCATACCGCAATTGTTACACAATTATATCACTTTCACCGCCTCTTTTCAATTTGAAAACTGATTTTGTATATACAAATCACAAAAAATGCGATTCTCACGGCTTTACAAGGTGCAATTTTCGTGGTATGATAACGGTGTAGTAGTATAATAATGAAAGGGGGTATAGGCATGATACAGGCATATAACCACTTTTTAACTGAATATTATTCGAGACTCTCCGCCCATTCCTTGGCTCATAAGCAAAAGGAGTTGAAAGAAGTATACAGCCGTATTGTGAGCATGAGCCGCCGCACGGCCTACTACAAACTAGACCTGTCGAAAGAAAAGCAATTTTTTTCTCTTTCCTTGAAAGATTCGGCACTTACCATGTCAGAGACATTAAACGAGCTGTCTGACGTATTTCAAAAACCTGCGGAGATAAAGCGTGTCTGTTCTTCCAACCCAAAAGCAGTGGCAGCTACCCTGCTTGGCAAAGGGGGAACCTCGTTCACTGCACCGGTATCCATCCGTGTACACCAACTGGCAAAGCCGCAAGTCAACGAAGGTCGTTTTGTTCCTTCCAAAGATAATGGTCCTGCACCGGGTTCTTATCGGTTTCATGTTCAGACAGGGGACGAGGACTATGAATTCTCCTACAAGATCACCAGCAGTTCATCGAATGAAGACCTGATGAAAAAGCTTGTCGATTTTATCAATCAATCCAATATTGATATCCAGGCAAGTTTTGAAGGTGATTCGGCAGGCGGACTTTCCCGCATTGTGCTGAATTCTTCCAGGACGGGAGTTCCAGAAGGCGAAACGTTGACTTTTTCCATTTTTGACGAGCAGCGTGAAGATGGCGCAGCAGGACTTGTCTCCTACTTTGGGCTTGACCAGGTGTCTCAGCCTCCTTCTCATGCAAGCTTTTCGGTCAACGGGAAAGAACACACAAACGCAAACAACCAATTCACGCTGAACCGGAATATCTCCGTTTCACTGAAACAGGCTGTGGATACCGAAATAACACTCTCCCCGGAGACAACGGAAGAAAAACTTGAAAAAGCAGTTGGAGAATTTTTAAAAAGCTACAACACCATTGTTGACCTGACTAAGAACAGTCCTGCCGGCAACCGCCGATCCGCAAGACTTCAGATAGAGTTAAATCATATTTTTTCCACCGCTCAGGAAACTTTGGCAGCGGTTGGCTTATCTCACGGCGAGGATCATACATTGTCTTTTGACCCGCAGGCGCTGCTTCGCCCTGAAACAAGACAACAGCTCAAAGCGATGTTCGAGGAACCAGACGGACTGTTGGCTCAGCTTTCCCGAAAAATGCGGGATGTTGCTATAAATCCAATGGAATATGTCGATAAGATTATTATTACTTACCCAAATCTTTCCCGTCCAGGTTTTTCCAATCCATACTGCACATCGCTCTACAGCGGCATGATGTTCAACTCTTATTGCTGACGCTTCAATCTTTCATTGATATTTAAATAATTTGTAAATATTTTGACAAACTACTGCCACCGTAACATATTATACTGTGTGCTGACGAGAAGTTTCGGTCGCTGTTTACCAGCGATCCAATTTACAGAACAACACTTGCCATTTCCATCCAAAAGAACAAAATTTTTGGGGAGTAAACTCCCCAAAAATTTTATTTGCCTTACCTTTTCCTACCGACACCGGCAGCAGAATAAGAAAAGAGGATGGTAACAAGTATTACTGCCACAGCATAATAGAAAGGTGGTTTTTTCATGGAAAAAAATAAACGCCATAGTTCTCGCATCTTAATATTGGCAGTGATCGCGGTATTGTCGCTTTCTCTTTTTAGGCGAACTGCAAAAAACAATACGGAAAATTGCGATCTTATTCTGCTCTTTACTAAGGACTCTGCGGCGGACGAAAGGGAAATGCTGCTTCATTCCATTTCGGACAGTATGCTAATCTGGCAGGAAAACAGGACGGCGCTTATCCGCGTTCCCTCCAAAAAAGCTGTGCGCACATTACAGCTTCTGCGTGGTGCAAGCTGCATTGCTGCGGCGGACTATGACGGCGAAGTTGAAGTTTCCGCCATCTCCACAGATGCATATTCCAGCGCGCAATGGGGTCTGGATAACTCCGGTTCCTACAGTTTTATCTCCGATATGAACACATCGACCATCATAAGTACTGCCGATGTCGATATGAATATTCCTGAAGCTTGGGATATTTATCAGGAAATTATCACTTCCCCCCGCGAAGTTGTCGTCGCTATTATCGATACTGGCATCGATATCAACCATCCGGATCTCGCACAAAATATATGGATAAACCAGGGGGAGATCCCTGGTGATGGTATTGACAACGACAATAATGGATATGTTGACGATATCTATGGGTGGGATTTCTATAATGGAGACAATACAGTGTGCCACTATAATGAAGATGGCGTACATACTCTTGATTCGGATAATGACGACCACGGCACCCATGTCGCTGGTATTATCTGTGCTGTGAAAGATAATGGTATTGGCATTGCGGGGGTTGCTTCCTGCGCAAATATAAAAGTTATGACGCTTAAAATCCACGGCGGAAAAAAAGGCTCTGGCACAATTTCCAATGCAGTGCGCGCCATTCAGTATGCAACTGCAATGGGAGCTGATATATGCAACATCAGCTGGGGAACATCCAAAAGCAATGCTGCTCTTGAACAGGCAATCCGCGAATCGGATATGCTTTTTATCGCCGCCGCCGGAAATTCCGGGGAAGACAACGATACTGCACCGGTTTATCCTGCCAATTATCAGCTTGACAATATTATCTCTGTCACATTTATCGACGCGAACGGAAGAATGTCCGCCAAATCAAACTACGGAGCTGCAACCGTCGATATCGGCGCTCCAGGCATTCATATTTACAGCACCTGCGTCGGCGGCTATGTTTCATTGTCTGGTTCCTCCATGGCAGCGCCCCATGTTTCTGGAGTTGCAGCACTGCTCTACTCTTTCGGACAGAACCAGTATCCGTCCGCGGTCAAAGAATTGATTGTAGGCACTGTAAAACCTATTGCATCTCTTTCTGACAAGACCAAATACGGAGGAATACCAGACGCTTACTCTGCGCTTTGTTCCGCTTCCCGTCTGCCTTACGATTACTATGCTCCAACTTTATCGTTCACGCCGGGATTTGACAAAGAAAAATTGCTGCTGATCGTCAATGCTTACGACCGCGGCGGTTCAGGGGTACGCACGTTACGCTACGCCTCAGGCCAGAAGGAACTTAGCTATTTCCGGCGCGGAACAACAGAAACTTCCATTGTTCCCGGCTCTGCCATCACTTTTACAAAAGCAGGGAAATATACTTTTTATGTCAGTGATTACGCCGGAAATGAACGCATTGTAGTCTATCAAATTGGAGATGATGTCACAGCACCCAGTGCCACATTTTCTCAGCAGGTTTCTTTCGACTACACCACTATGACCATCCAAGTCAAAGCGGTTGATACAGAAAGTGGTGTTAAACTTGTACAGTACGCAGAAGGAGAACATAACATTGAATATTTCCGGTCTGGAACAGCGGGAACTACAGTTCCAATCAAAGATGGCTCCGGCAGCTTTTCGGTCAATACAGCCGGCATCTATACTGTCTATCTTGTAGACTACCGCGGCAACAAGGCTGTTCAGACATTGCAGGTTGAAATTATCCCGTCCACCTCACTTACACTAAACAGCTCGCGGCGGACGCTTATGGCTGGAAAAACATTTTCTCTTATTCCTTCCATAACACCGCACAACAGCACGGACAAACTAAAATTCTCCAGTTCAAACCCGTCCGTCTGTAAGGTGAATTCCAGCGGAAGAATTACGGCTGTCGCTCCTGGTACAGCAGTAATCACCGTAAAAACGGCGAGCGGGATTATTAAAAAATGTACTATCACGGTCAAGGCAGGAAGTTCTTAGCTTCTTTCATTTTTAAAAACGCTTATGAAACTAAGCAGCAAAAAAGCGGTTCTCTTAAATCCAAAGGGCTGCTGCAAAACAATGTTTTCCCACAACATACAGTATTTTATCAGGCTTCATTCTGCTGTATATTGCAGGAGTCTTGTGTTTTGCAACAGCCCCTTCTTAATTTGTATTGCTCTAAATTAATGTCTCCATCTCATCAAGATAATTTTCAAATACATGAAGCGCCTTTTCAATCGGTTCTGGCGTACTCATATCCACACCTGCCATCTTCAGCAGAGAAATCGGGTCAGCCGAATTTCCGCCGCTAAGAAACTTAATATAATCCCTGACCGCAGGTTCTCCCTCCGAAAGTATCCTTGCAGAAAGCGCGATCGCTGCCGAATAGCCGGTCGCATACTGATACACATAAAAATTATAGTAGAAGTGCGGTATTCTTGACCATTCCAGAGCAATCTGCGGATCACATACCATATCTTCCCCAAAATACTGCTTGTTCAGCTCATAATATTTTTTGCTTAAAACTTCCGCTGTAAGAGGTTCGCCTTTCTCTGCCATCTCGTTCATCATCATCTCAAACTCAGCAAACATCGTCTGGCGGTACAACGTCGCTCTAAAATCGTCCATCGCATGATTGATCAGATACGCGCGCTCTTTTTTATCCGTTGTTTTCTTCAGCAGATAATGCGTCAGCAAAGCCTCATTGCAAGTGGAAGCAACCTCCGCGACAAAGATTTTGTAATTCGAATAAATCACCGGCTGCGTGTGGTTCGAATACCATGAATGAAGCGCGTGTCCCATCTCATGTGCAAGCGTAAATACACTGTCCAGCTTGTCTTCATAGTTTAACAGCACAAAAGGATGCTTCATCAAGCCAGAAGAATAAGCTCCGCCGCACTTTCCTACATTCTCATACACATCAATCCAGCGGTTTTCAAACCCTTCTTTTAAATGGCTGCGGTACTCCTCCCCCAGCGGCTCAAGTGCCTCGTACACCATTTTCTTTGCCTCTTCATAAGGAACTTTCATATCGACGCCTTTTACAACAGAGGTATATACATCGTACATATGCAGTTCTTCCAGACCAAGAAGCTTTTTGCGCAGTGCCACATATCGGTGCATCAGTCCCATATTTTTATGAACTGTCTTAATCAGATTTTTGTATACCTCAACCGGAATTTCATTGTGGTAAAGAGCAGATTCCATCGTCGAATTATATTTATGCTGCCTTGCATAAAACATCAATTTTTTAATCTGCCCGTAAAGCAGCGTTGCACTTGTATTCTGAAACTGTTCATAAACCGAATAGAGAGCCTCAAATGCCGCCCTGCGCACCTGTCTGTTTTCACTTTCAATAAAAATAGAATAATTTCCGCGCGTTAAACGAACCTCATTGCCCTCCTCATCCAGAATAATCGGGAATTTCAAATCCGCATTATTCATAATGGAAAAAGCTTCCGACGGTACTCTTGTCACCTCGCCTACAGATGCAAGAATCTGTTCCTCCCTCTCGGAAAGTATGTGCGCCTTTTTGCGAAGCACAAGTGCAATCTTCCTTTTATAAAGGTCAAGCTCCGGTTTTTCCTCAAAAAAACGCTGGTATGTTTCTTCTGGAATTGCCACAAGCTCCGGCGTTACATAGGAGTATGCCTCTGAAAGCTGGCTGTAAAAAGACATAATCTGAGAATGCATTGCCTGGTAAGTTGTATTTGTCATATCTTCATCTTTTTTTCGCGAAGCATACCCGGACAAACTATCAAGAAAAACATCCTGTTCCTCCGACCTGACAAAATAACGGTAAAGCATATCGGCAGAAGTCCCCAGTTTTCCTTTGTACTCCTTTGCCTCGGTCAAAAATTCTTTTGCCTTCTCAAAATCCGCATACCAGAGTTCATCGGTCGCATACAGATCTTCGGTCGCCCAGGTATATTCCTTTGCAACCTCGCTTCTCTTTTTTAATTCTCTTGCCATAAAAACCTCCATTCTGCAATATAAATCTCTCACTGTTTTTTATTAAATATAGATATATTAAAATATTTATCACACTATAGAAGCAACACTTTCTCCTGGAACCAGTTCCACTTCCATTATAATGCTTCCAAGAGGCGTTGTCATTGGCCGCTCAATCAAACCAACCAGCCTTTGAGCTGCTTCCCGTCCAATGCGCTCTGGATCTTGATGCACTGTTGTCAATTTTGGTTCTAACGCCTGCGAAACAGAATTTCCGTCATAACCTGCAATGGAAATATCCTCAGGAATGCGCAGCCCTCTCTTTTTGATCGCTTTGATCAGACCAAGCGCCGCATAATCATCGGTTGCCAAAATGCAGGTTGGCGGATCACCATTATCCAAAAGTTTTCCTGCCAGTTCTTCCGTGATATTTACATTTTGGTATTCGCCAGCCAGAAGATACTGTTCTGGAAGCAAAATCCCGTGTGCTGACATAACACTGTGAAAACTGACAAGCCGATTGTGCGTCACAACAGAGCGCGTACCGTGAATATACGCAATTTTTGTATGCCCCTTGCCCACAATATACTCTGTCAGCTGACGCATTCCATCCATATTGTCCGACAGAATTGAAATTGCCCCGTCAAATGCCTGATCAATCGTCACAACAGGAAATTCTGAATTCACAAGTTCCAGTACTTCCTGTGTTGTAAAATCTGCGCACATAATACACACCCCATCAAATGAGCGGTTGCGGCAATGCTCCAGATAACTGATTGACTTTCTTCCAACATTGTGCTCGATAAACGTGATATCATACCCTGCTCCTGAAGCTTCCTGCCGAAAAGCAGAAAGAATCGATGCAAAATATTCATTTTTCAGTCCCAGATTCGAGAGTGTGGCCAGCAGTACTCCAATTTGATAACTTTTGCCCTGTCTCCAATACTTTGCGCGCTCTCCATGAACATAGCCTAACTTTTGAGCTGCTCTGATTACTTTATTCTTCGTTTCTCCGCCGATCTCGCGGTAACCGTTCAGCACTTTACTCACTGTTGCAACCGATACCCCGCACTCCTTTGAGATATCACGGATCGTGGCCATCTTACACCTCCCTGCAAAAATTCAGGTCTCTTAATAAGTCACTTTACCTTTACAAACTCCCCAAATTCATCGAGATAATACACCTTATCTGCCGATTCTGTAAAATAGATATTTCCCGCAAGTACGTTGTCATAAAAAACATTTAGACAATAACAGTCCGAACCGTACACTACCGTTTTCCAGTTGTCCAGCGATAAACTGCACTCCTCAAGCGGCGCTGGAAGCATCAAAGATTCTGCGGGGATATCAGACAAAAGTTCCTTCGCATACTCCTCTGTCATTTGCGCTCCCTCAGGCTCGCGCAAAAGCCCGTCATAATCCGATTTAACACCGTCATTATAATAATACATTCTGCCATTTTTTCTAGCTACCAAAATAGAGTAATCCTCCGCTTTATTACGATAATATACGGTATAAGAATAATATACTTCATTATCCAGCGTCAGATCTCTGTCGGAAAGAACAAACCGATAGTCCTCCCCAGCTTCCCAGAAAGCATCTTGAATAATCTTTTCCGCTTCTTCGATAGAAACAGGCTCTTCCTCCTCGCCCGCATCTTGTGTCGGCTGAGGTGTAGGTTCTAACGTCGGCGTTGGCAATTCGTCGGTTGGCTGTGGTGACACGCTGGTCTCTGGAGTGATTGGAGGAGGAGTCGGAGTTTGAACCTCCTCTTCCTTCTCAGAACCTTTGGTCGGAGTCGGCTCTTTGATGTTTGTTGGTTCTTCCGGGCTATCTTCCTGTGTTGGCTCCGGTTCTGACGTTATCGGTACTATAATCGTCGGAGTCGGGGACGCCGGCGGAAGCTCTTCCTGGTCTTTGGGCTTTTTTCTCCCTGTCACATAGACCAGCAAAAGAACAACAATTGTAACTACAAGCAGTATCAAAAATAAATTTGTCAGCCAATCCCCAGGCTTTTTTTTCTTTTTTCTTCGGGTGCCGTTCTGCCTGCTGCCATGATTATTATAGTTGCTTCTTTCGTAACGATTCCCACGACCGCTATGGTTCTCGGCATCCCGCCTCGCATCGGTGTCCTGGTTGGTTCCCTTTCTTGTATTATTCTGTATAGCCATAACCACCCTCACATTCCAATTACAAGCCAACAAATACTAAGCTTGTCCATTCCCTGTTAAAATAGTTCTGGAATATCAATCAATTTGCGAAAATCTCCATCCGCCACAGTGTATGTACTCTCAATGCCATCGATTGGTTCCGCAAGCGACGGATCTGTGACAAGCAGCACGGAATCAATCCCCGCAGCACACGCTCCTGCAATATCACTTTTCCTTTCATTTCCAATCATTATAGAGTCAAACTGAGACAATTTAAACTGCCGCTGCAGTTCATTAAAAAAAATCGGATCCGGCTTTCGGCAGCCGTAATCAGAGGAAAGCAAAATACCATCAAACCACACATCAAGCCCTGTCGCTTTCAATTCGCCCTCCGTGTACACTCTCTGCGCATTGGAAAGCAGATAAAGCTTTCTTCCCTGTTCCTTCCACCTTTTAAAAAGTTCAAGTACTCCGGGATAAATGGCAAGTCTTCTGGTCACAGTAATCCGAAACCAATTTGCGGTAAGCTCTACCAGCGCATCGTCCGCCTCAACATTCTTTTCCTCAAATAATTGTTTAAAAATCGAGACAACATCAATTTCAGGATATGTTATTTTTTCGCCCGTTTTTTCGTATATCGTGTTTTCACGAGTTCGAAGCTGCGCTTTCATACGACGCCGGAACTCCAACTGCAGCTTTCCAGCTGTATATTTTGCCCCACGAAAAGCGTAAAACTTCGCCAGCTTGCGGAATGCTTCATCAGAATCATCTGCTGTTTTTACATCCAGCAGCGTTCCATACAAATCAAATATAAGATTTTTATACATGCTAATAAACCACCTTTCTTTCTTACTTTCTTATTGTACTTGTATTCCCTCTTTTTTGCAAGCCCAAAAAAGAAACCAATCCACAATAGGCAAAATCATTTTTTATACCCTTGTCCCATTTTTTTGAGATAAATCTTCTGCGCTTTGACGGACGTTCTATTATTCTTATCTGCACACTGTGTTTTTTGTATAAAAGATCCTTTCTCCTCGCGTCTTCTTTGCTTTTGACATGGAGCCGCGCGACCGGCATAATTCCACTGCACGGGTCTGCGCATAAAAAAGAACTGCCGCATTTTGTACGGCAGTTCTTTTTCTCTTTATATTTAATGAATGTCGATTCCTCCAAAAATTGCAGTTGCCTTAATGTATACGGTAGGCCACTCCGGCATTTCTGGACGCTTAATCTGATTGTCCGTCCCGCCAAAAATAGCGGTTGACGCCACTCTGACGTTGACGTCCTGCGGCAGAAAGATATCAACACCGCCAAATATCGCAGTGGCATTGATTATAACATCATCGATAATAACCGCATTGCGCAAATTTAAATCCGTCCCGCCAAACACAGCGCATGTACTTGTTCCATGAAACTCTTCCTGTGAAAAGTCTGCTTCTTTGCTCCCAAAGATTGCATTATAATTTTCTTCTTGTACATACCCTTCCGTCATACCCGCACCGCTTGCACCAAAATTTTTATAATCTGAGTTATGATTTGAACTAAAAATTTTTCCCTGTGTAACAATCTTTAATCCATACAGAATCAGTAAAACCGGGATAGCAAGTTTTATAATCAAGCTGATTGCACCGCCAAAACTAAAAATATGCCACTGAGAAAACAAAAGCAAAAAACCAAGGATCAATCCAAATCCGGCTCCGCTGCGAAATCCTTCCTTTTTCATACGCAGCGCGCATGGTATAATGATAAATAAAGTCCACCAGCCTCTAAAAAACAAACTGACGTTCCACCAGCCCAGCGCATTCCCTGCAATAATCATACCAACTACAACAAGCGCGATCCCTGCCAGCTTACTCACCATATTTTGATTTCCGTTATTGTTCCATTCCATCCTCATTTTCATCATCCCTTCTATTTTTCTATTCTCTCTGGTCAGCATCCGCTGTCCTTTGCCTTAACTGTTAAACATAGTGTAACATAAGAAACTTTCATCCGCATTAGAGGAAAATTAGAAAATGATTATAATACATGCATCTGCTTGACGTATGTTTTTATTATATAAAATACGTATTTTTAGTATTTCAAACTTTTTATACAATTACAAAAGCCCCGCGACAGATCTTGTCCAACTGACCGGGGCTTTGCGTGAAGAATAAATTTTAAATTACAGCGGCAAATACTGCCTTACAAAACTTATGCAAGTTTGGATTTCGCTGTCTCAACAAGCGAAGTAAAGCCTGCTGCATCATTGATTGCCATCTCTGAGAGCATCTTTCTATTGATTGTAATATCCGCCTGCTTTAAGCCATACATAAACTTGCTGTAAGAAATTCCATTCAAACGGCATGCTGCATTGATACGCGCAATCCAAAGCTGACGGAACTGTCTTTTTCTCTCCTTACGTCCAATATAAGAAGATGTCAGCGCTCTCATGACAGACTGCTTTGCGACACGATACTGTTTACTTCTGGCGCCTCTGTAACCTTTTGCCAGTTTCAATATTCTATTATGCTTTTTCTTAGCGTTTAAACCGCCTTTCACTCTTGCCATTGTTTATTCCCTGCTACGAAATGATTCAGGCTGTCCTGTCTCATCTTGTTCGCTTTTCCTTTCCTAAATTACTTGCTTTTCCCTTGGCTTCAAGGACTTTTATATTGACCAGCTGCGCTTACAGATACGGCAGAATCTTCTTCATATTCTTAACGTTTGTCGCATCCATCATTGTGCCTTTTCTCAGGTTTCTCTTTGTCTTTTGGGATTTTTTTGTCAAAATATGCTGCTTACCAGCCTTAAATCTCTTCAGCTTACCTGTACCAGTTTTGGTAAAACGCTTTGCTGCTGCTTTGCTTGTCTTTAACTTCGGCATGATAATTCCTCCTTCATTCTGCCGCAGGCACCGCCTGCTTTATTGAACATACACGACGCTGCCAACGCCATATATCGTACCCTGAACTAGCGCTTCTCCGACAAAAACATAATCATGCTTCTGCCTTCCACTTTTGCAGGTTTATCGACGATCGCAATATCCGAAAGCTTCTCATAAAAATCGTCCAGTATTTTTTTACTCATGTTGATGTGCGCCATCTCACGACCACGGAACCTTAGGGATATCTTCACCTTATCGCCTTTGGTAATAAATTTTCTTGCCTGGTTTGCCTTGGTATTCAAATCATTATCATCAATGTTCGGGGAGAGACGGATTTCCTTCATCTCGGTAATTTTCTGCTTCTTTTTGGCTTCCTTCTCCTTGCGGAGCATTTCATACTTATACTTCCCGTAATCAATAATTTTGCATACCGGCGGTTTCGCGGTCGGCGCAATCTTCACCAAATCAAGCTCGGCATCCTGGGCAAGCCGATATGCCTCTCTTGCTGACATAATACCAAGCTGCTCTCCGTTTTCTCCAATCAGGCGGATTTCTTTGTCCCTGATCTGCTCATTAATCATTAAATCGCTAATAGTCGTGTACCTCCATTGATTGTAAAGATATTTTTTCCCGTGCTCGTGTGCAAACCAGATAAAACTATTCCCGCATAGGTCAGCGACAATCCACAACAAAAAAGTGGACAGCATCGCTATCCACCAAAACAGCCAGGCAATACAATGCGCACTGCCTGCCTTACATACTTTTTAAGACCCTTTCGCTCCATGCTGGGGGTGAGGGTGGATACCCTGCTTTCTCGTGATCTGCTCACAGCCTTTATAGGATATCATGTCTTTTGTGCTATGTCAAGACCTTTTTCCAGTTTTTTGCGCTGAACGCACAAGACGAAAATAATTTTGCTTTCGAATTAAGATTTAAAATCCGTACTGCGCAATATTTTTTAAGACGTTCTCACTCACTTCTTTTTTCTTTAATTCTTCCACATTAGAAAACAGCTCGCTCGAAAGTTCCTGCAATGTACATTGTTTTTTCTTACACCAGGAATCAAGCACGCGAAGAGCCATATTCCGGTTTGAAACAACAGGGGATTTTAAGGCTAATTCAACAAAATCTGTACCACAGAGCGGATACTCGGTCAAATGCTGAACAAGGTATCCAAGCCTTGAATAATTCTCATACTCTTTACCAAGCCCAAGACAGTCCTGCGGCTCTGAAACCATCTGTTTCATTGGCATATGCTCCCTGAAAAGCTGAAATACTTTTTCTCTAAAAAAATCGTTTTTTATCAGACGGTCACATTTATAAAAATGCTTGTCAAAATCGTCGACAATGCAATTGTAAAGCGGCTCAAAATAATCAATTTCCAAGTACTCTGCAAGTTCCAGCCCCTCCGCGTCCTTTGCCCAGAGAAGAACAGCCTCCTTGACCGCAGCAGAAGAAAGAATTTCTTTGCAGAGCGCGGACACTTCCTCTGATCCTGTTTCTTTTGATAATTCCAGAACTGTGTCGCACAGGCTAAGAACTGGCTTACTGCGCTGTACCTGCTTTAAAAAATTGGTAATCATTACGTCCGCAGCTTCCACCGCGCTGATTCCAACGGTTGGTCCTTCATCCAAAAGAGCACTGAGAATATTTCCCACCTGACAGAGTTCGTTTTCTGTAAGCTCTGATTTCAACAAACCGCATACATCCGCTTTGTGATATACTTCCAGCGCAGAATACGCAGGGATAACTTTGTTGTCGATTCCTTCCTCCAAAAGCCATCTGCGAATCTCCTCGGTCTCCGGCTCCAATCGCGCCACCGCATGGACGCGCCCCCAGCCGCGCACTTTTTTTGCAAGAGAAAAAATCTCCTCATTTGCATTTTCCCAGCTTAACATATTAAATATAGAAAATAAAGTAAATTCATCCGACATACCAAACGTGCGAATAATATCTTTTAGTTCCTCGTCCGGCTCGGAAAATACTTCCAGAATTTCCAAAGCGTACTTTACTATATCTACACTCGATGATTCCATAATGCATTTCATCGCAAAACCGTGAATATTTTCCGCATTCAGCTCAGACGCATGGTGAATAATATTTCCCTCAAACTCATCAATTGCGTTCAGCGGGGTATTGCTTTTTGCAAATTCTTCAAGCTTGCGGTGACCAAGCTCAAAATCACCGTCAGAAACTGCTTTTCTCCACTCACTCAAAAGTTCTATCGATTCTTCGGACACATCAGAGTTGCCCATATGGTAAATTGCAATTCCATCCTCCGCCCCGTCCGCAAATATAATCTGGTTCTTTGGCGCATCTTTTGGCAGGGAAAATTCTTTCGGCAGTTGATCCCCCACCATATTTTTTTTAATATAATGATATAATGATTCTTTCTCTGACATAAAAAACTCCATTCTCTGTGCTGCTTTTTGTATGTATACAACTTTGTGTCAAGCACACAAATTGCAGTGTAAAAAATTATTTCTCACACAAAACTTCTCAAGTTTTAATCCATCCATCTTAAATATAAATTTACTTGCAAAAAAATCAAAATACTGCTGTGATTCTTTGCACAGTCTTTTTTTATACTAACTGCAATCAATACGGCCGCGCACGGTCAATTTTATTTCGGATATCCTGCATCTGATAATCCAACGCCTCAATAGAATCGGCGCATGTTTTCAGCTGTGTGACAATTTCATCCGCATTTTCAACATCCTTTTTATATTTTAATTTGTGTTCCAGACTGGCCCAAAAATCCATTGCAATCGTGCGAAATTGTACCTCTACCTTTCGATATATCTTTTCACACGACAAAAAAATTGGAATTTCAATAATCAAGTGCAGACTGCGGTACCCGTTTGATTTTGGATTTTCAATATAATCCTTTCTTTTCAGAAGAATAATATCATCCTGTTTTGTAAAAAGATCCGCCAGCCGGTAAATATCATCTGGAAACGAACAGATCACACGAACCCCTGCCACATCCGCCAAATTCTCCTGAATATCGTCCACTGTGGCAGAAAACCCTTTCCGAATCAATTTCTCATAAATACTTTCCGGCGATTTCAGCCTGCTTTTTATCGATTCAAATGGATTGCGGTTATACTTTAAAGAAAACTCGTCGTTCAATATTCGAAGTTTTGTCTCAACTTCCATAATAGCACTGCGGTACTGCATCATCAAATCGTGAAATGGTCTTGCCTCCCGCAGTTTTTCCGCCTGCATCTGAATAATCTGATGCTGTCTGCGCAGCCGTTCGGTCTGCCGCTCCACCTTCTGCTCTAGCTGGTTTTTGCATGCGAACAATTCTACGGTATTTCTCACTCTATTTCTGACAATCGACGCCTCGAACGGCTTTCGAATAAAATCGGAAACACCAAGCTCAAAACACTGATTTTCAATTTCCGTCGCCTGCTCCCCGCTGATGACAAGCACAGGAATCTTGTGCAGCCAACCGTTTTTCTCCATCTGCGCAATCACCGCAAACCCGTCCATATTCGGCATTTGCAGATCCAAAAGCAGCGCTGCTGTATCTTTGTAAAACCTCTCCATCTTTTGTACTGCCTGCTCACCGTCCTCCGCCAATTCCACAATATAATCGTCCTTCAGCATACCGCGCAGCAGTTCACGGTTCACCTCCGCATCGTCCACTACCAATATCCTTTGCATACAATTCCTCCATGCCATAACTGCGGATCAGTGCAGTTTGCAGCCCTTCTCCCGTATGCAATTTTACCATATTCCCGGTACGATTGCCACTATAATTTTTCTGTGCCAAACTCATTCGAACATCTCTGTATTCCACACCAGATAAACCAGCTGTACAAGGAGCCATACCCTCTCTGTAATTTCCTTTTTTCCAAATTGCTCGTACTCTTTAAAAATCAGTCCATGCTCCTCAACAAACTTTTTAAATTTCGGATGATTCTGATACGCCACTTTGCCCAAAGATTCCGAGTAGATATTTCCCTCATTGGAACAATACTTCGGCAGCTTATCTTTATATTCCTTATCTTTTAAACTTGCATTGATGCTCTTTCGCAAAAGCAGCAGCGCGCCGATGCTGTTTCTCCACCGCTGAAATTCCTCCTGGTCGGCATATTCCGCCGTGTACCGTTCATAGCGGTCCGGGACAATATGCTCAATCTCAAATGGATTTTTTGTCCGCGTATCCATATAATTGCAATAATTTGAAGCTACGTCCGTCTGTTCCTCAATATATCCTGTAATTCTGGCAAGAATATTTTTTATGTATTTTTTTGTAAAATTATTCAATCGAAGTTCTGGCAGCACAGTTGCCGGATTGTAATTCAAATTTTGATAGTGATACAAAAGCTTTGTTTTCAAACTTTCCAGAGAACATCTGCGGATATCGGTTGTCACATGAAAAATATAATTTTTCATTGTGCCGTAATCGACAGAGCGGCTGCTTATCACTCTGGCTGCAACCAAAAGGTCAATAAATCTTGCTGTAAGATTTATTTTTTCCAAAATTATATTCCAGTTATCCTCATAACATACACAAGCCAGCAAAAGCTGCGCCTGCAAGGTAAAATTTACCTGCGCATTATAATATACATACTTTGTCGCCCCGGCAAATGTATTTTCCGCTTCCCGTATTTTTTTATAAACATCCGCAAACTTAAAAAATTTCATTAAAAACAATTCATAATCCTGCGCTGAAACAAGTCCCAGTTTTGCGCGTTCATCCCGCACCCATTTATGAAACGGTCCGCCGATCAGGTCGAAATCTTTGTTTACCGCACCTGCCTTTGTCTCGCGGATTGTCTCGGCATACTGCGCTCTCAGCCAGGCTTTGATAAACGTTTCGTCCCCCTTATCATCGTCCTTTCTTAGAGAAAGCATTTTTTCTTTCCAAATACCATTCAGCTTTTCTCTTTTATTATCCTCCTGAATTTCTGACAGCAGATACCCCTTTAACATCTCGGTTGAAGTTAAACTAAGACCTCTGTCGTTCATCGTGACAAAAACCTTGTGGGCATCCTGCTCGGTCGTGGCGATAATCTCAATAAAAAACACCCGTTCTGCCAGCCAATCGCAGAAATGTAAAAGTACATTCTCTGTAATTTGATTGCTTGGAAAAAGATCTATAATATCATTGTACCGCCCGTAAAGATTTTTTACAGAATCCTGCGCATCGGTCGTGTCAAAAGGCTCATCCTTAAAAATAGCCTCCATGCATGAATCACGATCCGCAACTTTAATATTAAATGATTTCGAGCCGAACGCCTCCGAAAAAATCATTGTTTCAATCATATTGTAACTTTGTCCCATCGCCTTTAACTGATTGTTTAAATACATTAAAAGAAGCGTTAAGGAGGACAGTCTTTGCTGCCCGTCGATAATCGCATTTTCACGACCAGCCAGCACGATCGAACCCATAAAATAAGCACCGTAATCTGCCACAGTATGCCTGCTGTCGCCCGGACGATAATATTCCAAAAATTCTGACGTAAGATCATCCATCAGTTCTTCAATCTGTTTTCTCTGCCACATATATTCCCGCTGATAATAATGGATGGAATATTTTGTATTTTGCAATAACTGCTTTAAGTTCTTTGGAGAACCCTCAATTTTTTTCATGGATAGAAACCTTTCACTTTTAATTGTTTTTTTAATTCATTCTTAAGATACTCGTACCGCTGCCGTTTTTCTTCCTTTGCAAAATGCACTTCCCGGAACTGTTCTGGATTATTTTCATAATTTAATACTTCATCTCCAAACTGCTCGCTGGTAAGGTCAAATACACAATCTCCCACAACATTGTAACAATGATAATTTCCGCCGTCGCGCAGTATCCCGTAAACTTTTCCGCCAAAAATATCCTGCGCTAAAAACGCTGTGATGGAACATTGTCCAAGCGTCTGGTTTTCTTTGCTCCAGCCCTCGCGCAGCCTTGGCGCACAGGTATATTCGCACCAAATATCAGAAAGTGCGCTGTACAAATCACGCGGCGTTTTGATTTCTCTGCAGCTGTCTGTAACTGCCGGAACATCCGCATGTTCCCAGCCATAAAATTTGTATTTCATTTCTTACCTCATTTCTATACAAAATACATCTCATATTGCAAAATTTCCTGCCCATCGAATTCTCTCTTTGTTAATTACATACAAATACGACAAACGATCTTCATTTTTTCTATCTGCATTGTACAACATTGTTGTTATATTGTAAACCATATTTTCGACGGATTTCCTAATTTTTATTGCGGATACGCGGCAATAAAATAAACCATCTATACATACAAAGAGAAAAAACACAGTTCAAAAAAACTTAAGTAAAATCCAATGGATTTGTAGGTACAGCTATGATAAAATACGATTGTGAAATCGTTTTGCTATTTTCTATCCTGCTATCCCGCGCAGATAAAAAAACTGCTTTCCAATGCAGCGTGTTTATGCCTGCGGCAGACGAAAGGATTTTATCGATGAAAAATAACTCCGTTTTTATTGAACACTGGTCTTATACAAAACCTAATTTAATTCCAAAGAAAGATGGGAATATTGTTATAATCCAAAAAGTATCTTTTGGTCCATTGGAAATGTACGAGTGGGGAATCGATTCTAACAACATTCCTTATACATGTTATCAATGGATGGAAAATGATTTTTTTCAATACGAAAACTATAAAATAAATATTACAAAAGAAGAATTGTTCCATCAAATTTATTTTGTCATTTCGCTTTTTCAGCAAAATAAACTGTCAGAATGGGCGGATATGTACAGTGGCATACTGGATACCCTAAATTCGCGCCTGTAAGCTTTTTTATAAGTTTTTCCTGATTTTTAAGACTTTGCACAATGCCAGCTTTATAATAATACAGATCCGCTTCCGTTTATCATCGAAAGGAGAAGATTCATCTTCTCCCTACTTGTGCCGCCAATGCAATAACATATTTCCTCTGCATCGGCGCGCACATAAAAATCGAGCAGAAAAAAATCTTTCCTGCTCGGTTTGTCTGCCCATTATGCCTTTTTATCGTTTTTGCAATTCACCCTTTTTTAGACAAAGCACTACATCCGCCTGCGCCGCAAGATCATTGGAATGCGTTACAATAATTACACACTTTTTCATTTGATGGGCGCATTCTTTTAAAATACCCATAATTTCATTTGCTGTATCTTCATCAAGATTTCCCGTCGGCTCATCCGCAAGAATAACGCTTGCATCCGAAGCCAGCGCGCGGGCGATCGCTACCCGCTGCTGCTGTCCGCCGGAAAGTTTCAGCACGTTTCGCTTCGCTTCCTCTTTTGTCAATCCCAACCGCTCCAACATAGGCAGCGGCGGAAGTTTTGATGTTAAAGCTACATTCTCCGCGGGAGTCATATAATCAATCAGATTATAATTTTGAAAAATAAACGCCACATTATTTTTTCGATGCCACGCAAGCCCTTTTTTTTCAATATCTTCGCCCTGAAACAACACCTGCCCGTCAAGCGGGCTGTCCAGCCCGCCAATCAGAGAAAGAAAGGTTGTTTTACCGCACCCGGATACTCCAACAACCGCATAAACTTTTCCAACCTCAAATTCCATAGATATATTTTTTAAAACCGTTTTATTATTATACGAATATTTAATATCACATACCTTTATAATGCTCATAAATCCTCCATTTCTGCACTGTTTTTTGTATGCATATAACTTGTACCAAATTGTAAGCTTTTGTAACACGCAAACGCAGATTGCAGTAAAAAAATATTTCTGATCTTTCTTTGTTTTTCTTTCTTCCAAAGAAAGAGAAAATAATCCTGATTGTTCTTTCGCTGCATAAAACGATCCAAAACATAACGTTTTTTCTTATTTTTTAAAAATTAATGATAAAAAATAGTTGCTTTTTCTGGCGAACGATAAGTTTCGAGACCTTAACTTATTTTTACAAGAATATCTTTTGGTTTTAAGCGATAAACGCTCCAGCACGATATAACAACGGATAATGCAGCAAGAAAAAGTCCAATTCCACATACCAGAAACAGATAATTTGCAGATACCTGCACAGGTACATTGTTCTTTCCATCTACAATTTCGGGAAACAAAAAACCGCCTACTTTTACAACAGTGAAATTGCTCAGCAAAACAGAAATAAAAAATGCAATAATAAATACAGCGTACGACTCAGATAAAAGTTGAAAAACGATATTTGCTTTGCTTTTTCCAATGGAAAGCAAAATTCCAATCTCTTTTTTTCTTCCCCGAATCCAAAATGTGAAAAGAAATGTTATCACAATAAAACTTGTAAAAATAATAATGATAATTGTTGTATTGATCGAACTTTTTACTGTGTTCAAAGGCGTTTCCACCGTCTGATATTCTTCATTAACCACACTTAATTTCAGTGTTTTTCCCTGAATTTCTGGAAGTTTTTCAATTTCATTGTATATCGTTTGAATCTCGGCTGGATCTTTAATATAAATCGTAACAGAGAAATATTCTGCCCCATCTTGATATACGTCCGCATACACACGAAAAAGCGTATTGTATGCAATAAAACCACAATTTGCCTGTAAATCAGATGCTGTAACTTCCCCGCCTGTAGCAGTTCCTTCCGTTCCGTCAAATATCCCTGCAATCTCCATTTCCACAAATGGGGTTTTCCCGATCGAATCCAAATAAGAATCATACATTTTTACTGTATCGCCGACCGAAATACCATTATAATCTGCAAGTTCTTTTGAAATTAAAATGCAATAACTATCCTCGGGTTTTATATGCCTTCCATCAATCAATGTATATTTTCCACTCTCAAATGCAGAACACCGCTCGGAGGACAAACATGCTGTAAATGTCCCATAATCTCCGTATTGTGTCATGCTGAAATTCCATTTTGTCGGAATATACTGAAAACTTACTCCTGCATAATAAGCTGCTTCGGCATCCTCAACATTGTAATCCACAACACCTTCTATACTGGAAATAGCATCAATGATTGGCTTCGTGACATAATCGCCAATATAAACGCTGCTTGTCCCGTAATCATTCTCTTTAGAATCCCCATAATTGCCTTCTGTATCGATCTCCAAAAGCAGCTTTCCTCCCACTGCCATCCGCATTCCAGCAGTGGCATTCTCGGACATATCCCGAATGGTCAGACCATTAAGCAAAAGAGTAAATACAACGGCAAATACAAGAAATAATATTAACGTTCTTATTTTCTGTCGAAAACAATACAGGCAAGCTCTCTGTAAAAAATTCATAATAAAAATCCTTTCTCTGTAAAATAGGAGAACGCAAACTTCTCAATATCAAATATACTGCAATATTTTTTTTGGCTTAAGTCTAAGAATCATTCGGGAGGAAAACAGTATGGAAACAGCAATCACAAAGAACTGAACGCTGTAAACCGTTAAAATTTTTCCAATTCCCAAAGAAAGATAACCTTGATCTTTTAAAGAAGCATCTGCTCCATTTTCCAAAGCTGCATTCGTGATAACTTTCGATGAAATATCTGCAAACAGTCTGTCTGTGAAACCTTCCTGAATAGCCAAATAGCTTATATAAGAAAATACAAAGGCTGTCAGCGCAACGGTTAAAGTTTCAAAAAGGAACTGCATCAACACTTCTTTTTTGGATATTCCAACCGCCAAAAAAATACCAGATTCCTGCACTCGGCTGCGCGCTCCAAACGTCAAGATCAAAGTTAATATTGCTGCGCTTACTACAGATACACATACGAACAGAACTTTAATTAAATTGCTCAAAGACTTTAGACGATCCGAAATTTTAGAATATTCAAAATCATTCGTGCGAATAAAATGTGTTTTCCAATCAATCTCCGCAATCTGACGCACTTTTGGAACAATTTCAGAAAGTTCGTCTGGATCTGCCACATAAAAATCAACCTCTCCTGTATAAACCGAAGCTTCGCTCTCGCCCAAAGACAACAAAACATCCAAGCTTGCATAAATACGGTTTTCCTGTTTTGCTGCTGTCGCCGTCGCAGAAGTATTTTCCACAAGAATCTCATAAATTCCAACAATACTTACCTCAACGGTCTTTTTATCCTTCTTCCACACATCGATATATTCGCTGTTTTCCACTCCAAATTCAGCAGATTGTAAAATAACGTTATCGCCCACAGATAAATTATTTTTTTCAGCAATCTCCGAACTTACTATAATCGCCTTTTCACTTGTCTTAATAATATGCTCGCCCTGTTGTAATGAAATAACCTTTTCGGCAAAATCAGCGTGCAAAGCAGAATATCTTAGCGCTGTCACCTGCCCCATATTATTTTGAAGATTATCGTTCTTTCCAGGAATAAAAACAATTTCTTCACTTTTGGCATATCCGTAGTTGATGGGATTACAATAAGCAATATCGCCGTATTTTTCTATCTTTGCAATATCGTTATCTGTAATATTAATATTATTTTTTTCAATGGATAGTTCGCCTTTCTTCGTTGTAACACTGGAATTTGCCCTTAAGTAAAATGCTGCGCCTATGGATTTGCGAATATCTGCCGTCAGTATATCTGCCGCGTTCAAAATCGAAACACAGGAAACCAGAAATGTGGAAACAACCGCAATCAACAAAAAAATTCCAAATGTTTTTCCTTTTTTCCGCAGAATGTATAAAGACGCTCGTTTCATAAAACTCATTTGATCCAATCAACTCCTTTCTGGGGTGTGTCTGAACGCTGCTTTTTGTAAGTTGTGTTCCGACACGCTCTAAAATGAATATACAGTCCCTTTTTTTGTTTTTGGTTAGTTTTTTATAAGAATTGGATTGAAAAAATTACGCCCTGTTCTGTATTTTTTATATTATACGAAAAGTTATGCAAATCAAGAATTGTTTTGACAATATACAATCCCAAACCGCTCCCGCCGGTCGCTTTATTTCGCGATTGATCCGCGCGGTAAAAAGGTGTAAACAGATTTTGCAGCTCTTCTTCTGCAATAGAAACTCCTGTATTTTCAATTGTTAAAATATTTTCGCTCTTCTTTGTTTGCAGAGAAATAAAAACATTTTCACCATGCGGGGAATATCTGACTGCATTTCCAAGAATATTCGACAGAACTTTGCTCCAGAGACTCGGATTGACATTTATTATAATATCTGATTTTATATCAGAATCTATTTGAATTTCTTTTTCTTTTGCAAGCGGCAAAATAATATCTACAGAATGACCGATGGATTCTGATAGTGAAATATGCTGCAAAGTACTGCGTAAATCCATACTTTCCATTTTGGTGATGCTTATAATCTCTTTCACAAGCTGCTCAATATTTTCCACAACCTCAAATGCCTCCGGCAAATATTTTTCATGATTTCTGTAATCTCCATACCCAAAAATCATATTTTCAATCTGTCCTTTTAATATTGTAAGAGGCGTCTTTAGCTCATGAGATACCGCAGCGAAAAAATATCTTCGCTGTTCCTCCAGAAGCTGAAATTTTTTAACATCCGCGGCAAGCTGTCTGTTTGCGCTCTCTGATTCTTTCATGGCAGTTTGAAGTCTGGCTGCCATAGTGTTTAAATTTAATGCCAATACGCCTATTTCATCGTTTCCCTTTACGTCGCATCTCCATGTCATATCAAGAGCTGTCATTCGCCTGGATATCTGACTTATCCTTGCAATTGGTGAAACAATGATTTTACTGCAAATCAGCGCGCTTAAAATAGATAAAAATATAATAATCAAAAAAATAATTGGCAACAGATAAATAAGGAGCTGTGAAATTTGATCTACCGCGCGCATAATGGATGAAATCACAAACGTATAGTCTGTTTTCCTATCCAAAAAATTAACATTTATTACAATATTTGAAGTAGCTAATATATACTGATCTGAACTTATTTCTCCAAAACTTAACGTCTGATTTTCACTTATAAGAACCGCAGCACAATTATTTTGAATACAGAAATTATAAATTGCCTTTATTCCATCATTATAATTCATACCTTTAAGTTCCAAAGCAAAAATCTCTGCATTTGTATTTAACTGCTGGTCTTCCTCAAACTGGTACTGCTTTGGCAGCACAGCCATCACAACACCGTAAATCAGCATACTGCAGATCGTAAGAACAATAAATACCAGAAAAAATACTTTTCTATTTAAACTTCCTTTTATCCTACTTAGCAATTCGATACCCCACTCCCCTGACCGTCTCGATATAATCTGTATCCAGTTTTCTGCGCAAATTCATAATATGAAAATTCACTCCTTTTTCATCTCCTGCAAAATCATAACCCCACACAAGATTTAAAAGATCATCTCTTGTAAAAACACGCCCTCTGTTTTTAAGAAATAACAGCAATATTTCAAATTCCAAGCGCGTAAGCACTACTTCCTTTCCCGACACATACAGCCGCCGCTCCGTCTCATTTAAAACAAGCTCTTTATAATAAATTGTTCCCGATAAATTGTCAAAGGATGTTCTTCGAAAAAGAGCCTCCACACGTTTCAATACAAGCTTTATAGAAAAAGGTTTTGTAATATAATCGTCCGCCAGTTTGTCAAACCCTTTGATCTGATCCTCCTCCGTATCAAGAGCCGTCAAAAGAATAATTGGTATCTGCGATTCCTGCCGTATCATTTCACATACAGTATATCCGTCAATTTTCGGCAGCATAATATCCAACAAAATAAGATCAAAGTCCTGCTCATGAAATTTATTGATTCCCTCTAAGCCATCCGACGCGGCAGTTACCTGATACCCCTCAAAAGTAAGCGGCTCCATCAATATCTTTTGTATTGCCTGCTCATCTTCAATAATCAATATTTTTTTATCCATATAAATCCTCCATGCGGAAATGCTTTTTTTATAAGTATGCAAATTGTTTTTTATTTTGGGTTTTGCAACTTGGTCTTATGATGTTATATTATAAATTCTTTATGCAAAAGGGCTTTTTCACAGGTACGCAAGTTTTTACAATGTGCAAATATATTTTTCTCTAACCAGATTATAAAACAAATTGATTTGATTTTGGTTAGATTTTGTGATGCTTTTTTATTTAATACAACCTTAAAAAGCAGCTGCATGTATCTTGGAAATAAGGAGATCGTTTCAAATTTTGTGTAAACTCAAAAAACTGGCATAAGATTTGAGACAGTCCCAAATTTCCTCAAATATAAAAGAAAGCTTCACCATTTCAGAATTATAGAGAAGCTTTCTTTTATCAGATTTAAGATTTATTTATCTTTTATATATCGTCTGCGGTAGTACTCTACGGTTCGATATTCAAGAATATCTTTCATATGGTTTCCAAAGTCGGGACTCTTTATCACCTCTTTTAAATCATCTCGAATCGCAAGCGCATAACCTGCTTTCTCAACAAAAAAACTTTTGCCGGAAACTTTTAAGAATTTAATCGGCATACTTTTTGCTTTATTTAAATGCTGTTTATCTGTGATTGCTTTATAATCTTCAAAGGATAGATTCTCTGAAAAATCCTTCCAATTTGTGCCGTGATCAAAAAACTTTTTCCATGCTTGCAATACTTCACAATCTGTAACAGACAGCCTTATATTGCCGTCATTGTAAAAACTATATAAAATTGGCATTTTATAGACTTTCTGCATATCTGTAGTTTCAAGAAAAGATAAAAACTCCTTTCCAATTCCAGAATATACAGCTTCTTCTCCCACAGATAATTCGTGCAGTTCGTCTAAAAATTCCATATACCTTCGAAATGGATTTTCCTTGGAATATTTTATACAATACTGATATATATCATTATCCATATAAGTAAATAGTTCTATTCGCGTAGGAACTTTTCCATTTAATAATTCCTTGACTCGATAAAACTCCCGCTGTATCTTCTCTTTTATCGACAGAGTTTTTTTATCGAATTCCCTAAATAAATCAATAAGCCGCATATCAAAATCTACAATACAGTCGTCAGGATATTCCACTGTATTATAATGATAAACGACACTTTTATCAAAATCTTTGCTTCCGCTTAAAAAAAGAGACGTTTGCCCTGCTCTTTCATAATTTCCGATAAAGTCCAATACGTTAAGATACTCTTTTTCTTTGCTGATGCGAAGCCCTCGCCCAAGCTGCTGTAAAAATACAGTCGGAGACTCCGTTGGTCTTAAAAACATAACCATATCAAGTTCGGCAATATCCACACCTTCATTAAACATATCCACCGAAAAAATTACTTTTATTTCCTGATTTTTCAGCTTTTTAACCGCCCTGTCCCGATCTTGCGAAAAACTTCCATCCGCGCCGCTGTATACCGCTGCTGCCGCAATACCTCTTTTACAAAATTCCTTTGCCATCTCTTCTGCATGACGCCTGGAACAGCAAAAGCCAAGCGCTCTTTTGGAACGGTATTTTCTATAATATTTATAAATTAAATCGTATCGTTTGATATTGCCAATATAAGTCCTATCTAATTCTTTTTCCTCGTAATGACCTTTTATAAAATGCAGAGAAGAATAATCCGTCTCATCATAAATCCCATAATAGTGAAATGGAGCTAACATACCTTTGTTGATTGCTTCCTTCAGTGAAATTTCGTATGGCACATTATAATCACAAACTTTATAAATATCCTTGCCGTCCATTCTCTCCGGCGTAGCAGTAAGTCCCAGCAAAAATCCAGGTTTAAAATAATTTACAATATTTTGATATTGTTTATTTACTGCATGATGAAATTCATCCACAACAAGGTAATCAAAATAATCCGCTGCAAAAAATTTTTCTGTTAGATACTCCTCTTTGCCCAACGCTGCAACAGAAGCAAAAATCACAGCTTTATCGGTATCTTTCTGGTTTCCATTAAAAAAACCATAATCATCCGAACGTCTGACATTTTCAAACGCCATCGCCGCCTGCTTTAATATTTCTTCTCTGTGCGCCACAAACAATACACGGTTATACCCCACAGAATCAAACGCCGCAATATAAGTTTTTCCCACCCCGGTAGCTGCCTGTACAAGTCCTTTTACCGCCCCTTCCGCCCTGCTGTCCTCCAAAGCATATAACGCTTCTATCTGCGCCCCTCTCGGCTGAAATAACAGTTCCGTTTTATGATCTGCATCCTCCTCAAAATCATCATATCTCGCTAAATCTTTAAATACTGCGGGTCTGTGCCAATTTTTAGAATATTGTTTTAATTCTTTATCATCAATAACAATCGAATGATTTTTAAATAAATCTTCAAACGTATTATAAAACAATAAAAAATTTTTCTTTTCATCCAGACTGTTAAAACGATAATTCCACTCGATCCCAGAAGTTAAAGCACTTTTGGAAATATTAGAAGAGCCGATATAAATTTCTCCAAAATCTCTATAATGAAATATATAAGATTTCGGATGAAACGAGCGCTTTTTCTCATTATAAAATCTTAAATCTATACGATCTTTCAATTCTTTCTTTATCAAATATAATGCAGATGGCTGAGTAATTCCAAGATAATTTCCCGTGAGAATTCGTATCTGCACACCGCGTTCCAGCGCAGCTTTCAAATCTTTTAAAATCATTCTTACGCCGGATTCCATAAGAAAGGAAACAATAATATCAATCCTGTCTGCCTTTAACATACTCATCTTTAACTGGTAATATAAAAAACGGCTCTTATTTTTATCACCTGTCATTACATCAGTACGTTTTATCTGCAATTCATCCATCTCTGTTTTTTCTGAAAAATCAGATTGAGCCATTGTTCTTTTCCTCTTCCTGACTGTACATCAAATATAAATTATTGTTCTTTCATGCATTAGATTTTTTTTATTCTTTCAAAACTTTGAAAAATCCTTTATACCAGTTTACAAGTTTTTAATTTTAAATTGTTCTTCAAAAGAAATGTTATAGAATAAATATATAAATCAAGCAATTTAATTATTAAAAAATAAATAATTATCTTTTATCTATTTTTTAAAAAACTTGTAACGTACTGAATTTTTTATTATATCAGTAATAAAAATTATTGTTTTTATTGAAAAATATTTTATAACTATAATTGAGCAAATCCAGAAAACTGCACAAAAGATTCTGCATTTTGTATTTCACACAAGGACAAACAAAATGCAAAATCCCAGAACTGTTGTTGTGCAACGGACGAATTTGTGCAAAATTTTTAATTTGCTTATTTATAGTTTATAACTTATTGGCTTACTGAACACTTGTAAAAACGATTCAGCCACTGAGTTGACGCATCCATAGCAGTACGGCATGCATTTGTCTGATCCAGCGCATTCATTACAAAATCGTGAATCGTACCTTGCACCCGCAAAGCAGTTACCTCCACACCTGCACATCGAAGCTTTTCCCCAAAAGCTTCTCCCTCACTGCGCAGAACATCCGCTTGACCGTTTATTATCATCGTCGGAGGAAAACACCTCAGACAATCGATACTCGCTCGAAGAGGAGATGCCGTTATTTCATTTCGCTCCTTTATAGAGGTTGTATATTGCTGCCAGAACCATTTCATCCCTTCTCGGTAAAGATAATAATCCACTGCAAACTGACGATAACTTGGTGTGTCAAAGCATGCATTTGTCACCGGGTAATATAACAGCAGTTTATGAATGCATGGACCATGCCGCATCGCTGACATCAGAATCATAGCGATCGCCATATTTCCGCCGACACTGTCACCTGCAACTGTAAGTGCAGTATCATTGCACATCGAAAAACAATCCCCTGCAACTTCCTTTATATGACAAAGAATAAAATAACATTGTTCAATCGCTGTCGGATATTTCGCTTCTGGCGATCGGCTGTACTCAAGGAATACAATCAGTGAATTTGTTCTTGCGGAAAGTTCTCTTACTAACTTTTCATGTGTATGAAAACTGCCGAATACCCAGCCTGCACCATGAATATAAAATATAATATTTCTGATTTTTTCATCTTTGGGCGCAATAAAATATACTTGTACATTGCCCCATATTCCAGTGTTTACACAGTTCGAAGATATATCTGCCGGATATTTGTATACTGGTGTATCCTGCGTTTCTTCCAACGCTTTTCTGCCTTGCTTATACGGTATCTGAAAAATCAGCGGCGGCACAGAGCTTTGATTGCAGACAAGTTCTGCTTCGGGTTCTAACGGAACACAGCGTTTCATAGCAGTCTCCTTTTATAAGGTAACTGTTTTTTATTATAATATGCAGTGCTTTTGCTTTTGCAAATTAAGGCGTATATCCATCTCTATTTTTTCCGCAAAATCAGATTAAGCCATTGTTCTCTTCCTCTTCCTGGTCTTGCATCAAACGTAATCCATTGTTCTTCGATACTTAAATTTTCTATATTTTTTAAAAATTCTGAAAAAGTATCTTCTGTCATACATGTAAAAAAACGACTGTTTCTTTCACCAAAAAATGTTCCATATTTAAAAGAAGTATATATAACACCGTTGATTTTTAAAGCAGCAACCATTGCCCGCATTACATCCACAAGCTCCTTTTCAGGCAAATGCAATATGGAAGAACATGCCCAGATACCATTATATTTATTTACTTCTCTTAGCTCCTGAAAAAGCATAGGCTTTACTGTAATTCCTGTATATTCACTGGCTAATTTACACAGTTCTACAGAGCCGTCAATCGCCTCCACATTATAATCCCGTTCCAAAAAATACTTTGTATCACGTCCAGAACCGCAGCCAAAATCAAGTATCGCCGCATGATCTGGCAATTTGCTTAAAAATATATTTTGATTTTCTGATAAATCTACATTTACAGTTCCTTCAACAAATGCCTGCGCATTTGAATTATAATAAGATAATGTGCTATTGAATTCCATAAAATTTCTCATTTCTGCGCTGCTTTTTGTATGTATATAACTTTGTGTCAAGTGGCAGTTACAGCGCGCAAATATAAAGAGTGGTGTGAAAATAAATTATTTCTTTGGTCGGACGCAAATCGGCGCAAATATTATACCATGTTTTTCAAACATGGTATCCTTTGAAAGATGCACACAGTTCGCGAAGGAAGATGCTTTCCCTTCGGTCAAGCGCGAACTGGCGCAGGTATAATATCTGCCGATATTATACCATGTTTTTCTTTTCAAAGCAAAATCTTGTTGCACTTCGGTTTTTCAAAAGGTTGTAAGTCGATGTAATATAAATCAGCAAAATAAGCAAGTTCCTACTCTCAGACGAAAGCAGCAATAATGTGGTGACCCTTTAAAGTTAGATTTTAATGGATCACCGTATTTTGACAGACATTTAATTTTATTCGTATACTCTTTCCCTTATTTTATATTTATATTTAAGGGAATGATTAAGTGTTTGTGGGAATCACTTCAATCTATAATAACAAATATTCTTCTCAGATCCTTCTCTTTTCAATTTACCAGATGACACTAACTTTTGGAGTCCCCCTTCGATAGAACTGATACTAAGCGAAGGACAAAGTTCACGGATATCCTGCTTAGTAAATCGACCAATCTTATTCAGAGCGGCTCGTCTTACCGTTTCAAGAGCAGGAAGTTTTGTTTCCACTAAAGCAAATCGGTCTTCAAAGTCTTTATAGGCTGCAAGAACAGTCCAAAGTAAATATTTGATAAAAGGAACTGCATCTTCCATACCTTCGTGCCAACCAGTCTGTACCTGACCAAGTGCATCATAATATAAATCTTTGTTTTTGCAATTTTTGCTTCCAAAGATATATATTTTCCTACATAAAATCCATTTTTATATAACAGAAGAGTTGTCAGCAATCGACTCATTCTTCCGTTACCATCTGGGAATGGTACGATGGGTGTCTAAAAAGAAGCTGCCCTATGGGCAGCTCCCCGTATTTACTTTGTTTGTGCCATTGTGAATAAGGTATCTTGTAAAAGTTTAGAGAAATTGATATTATTTTTTTCAGCAAAA